>JBKPCD010000225.1:0-16351 GCA_046727175.1 Acidobacteriota bacterium
GCGCCGGACTGTCCGCGACTTCGCTGAAAGCGAGATCCGGCCCCACGTCATGGAATGGGACGAGGCGCAGGAATTTCCCATGGACCTCCTGCCCAAGCTCGCCGCCTTGGGACTGACGGGCATTCAGCTGGATGAAAGTTACGGCGGCGTCGGCCTCTCGGCAGTCGATTACTGCATCTGCATCGAGGAGCTTGCCCGTGTCTGTCCGGCGATTGCGCTTTCGGTTGCCGCGCACAACGGCTTGTGCTCGGCGCACATCGCGATGTTCGGCACCGAGGTGCAGAAACAACAATATCTTCCGCGTCTGGTTCGAGGCGAGGTTCTCGGCGCCTGGGGGCTTACCGAAGCGGGAGCCGGCAGCGATGCGGCCGGGATGCGAACGACCGCAGTTCATCAGGGAGAGTGTTGGGTGATCAACGGAGCGAAAAGCTTCATCACGCACGGCCGCATCGGCGGGATCGTTGTCGTGATCGCGATCACCGACCGGACGAAAGGCCACCGCGGTATCTCCGCGTTCGTCGTCGAGCGTGGCACGCCAGGGATGTCGGCTGGCAAGAAGGAGAACAAGCTCGGGATGCGCGCGAGCGACACGAGCGAGATCGTGTTTCAGGATTGTCGAATTGCATCCTCACAGCTGCTTGGCGAAGAAGGTGCAGGGTTCATCAACACGTTGCAGATCCTCGACGCGGGTCGGATTGGAATCGCCGCGCTTTCGGTTGGCCTCGCGCAGGGTGCCTACGAGGCCGCCCGAAACTATGCGAAGGAAAGACGGCAGTTCGGCCAGCCGATTGCCGCATTTCAGGCGATCCAGTGGAAGCTTGCCGACAACGCGACTCGAATCGAGGCCGCGCGGCTCCTGACCTACCGCGCCGCGTACCTGCGCGACCGCGGCGCGCGGACGACGCGCGAGTCGTCGATGGCGAAGCTGTACGCGAGCGAGATTGCGGTGAAGGCCGCCGATGATTGCGTCCAGATTCACGGCGGCTACGGATTCGTGAAGGACTACCCGGCGGAGAAATTCTTCCGTGATGTCAAGCTCGTGACCATCGGCGAAGGCACGAGTGAAATCCAGCGCCTCGTCATCGCGCGTCAGCTGCTCGGGCAGTGACGTTGCCTTCTCTTTCAGAACGCGTGCTGAGCGGGGATCCGCGTGCGATCGCACGCGCGATCTCCTTGATCGAAGACGAAGCTCCCGCTGGGGCCGAGCTCATTCGTCGCGTATTCGGGCAGACCGGGCGCGCGTACCTGATCGGAGTGACGGGCCCCCCCGGCGCCGGGAAGAGCACGCTCGTCGATCGCATCATTGGCGCTCTTCGGGCGGCGGGACGCTCCGTCGGCGTCGTCGCCGTCGATCCGACGAGCCCATTCAGCGGCGGCGCGATTCTCGGCGACCGCGTCCGCATGCAGGCGCACGCCGGTGATGCCGGTGTCTTCATCCGGAGCATGGCGACGCGCGGTCACCTCGGCGGCCTGGCGCGTGCGACGAGCGAGGTGGCGCTGGTGCTGGATGCCGCCGGCAAGGACGTCGTGCTCATCGAGACCGTGGGTGTAGGACAGGACGAAGTCGATATCGTCCGCACGGCCGACGTCTCGATCGTTACCATCGTTCCGGGCGCAGGCGATGAGGTGCAAGCCCTCAAGGCTGGCATCATGGAAATCGCGGACATCTTCGTGGTTAACAAGGCCGACCGCGAGGGAGCAGATCGGACAGTCGCGTCCATCGAGGCGCTCCTGACGCTGCAGTCCTTCGAAACCGGTCAGTGGCGCCCGCCGATCGTCAAGACGGAGGCGACAACGGGAAAGGGCGTGCCCGAGCTGGTCCAGGTCGTGGAACAGTTCCGGGCCCATACGAGCGCGGCGCAGGGGGTCCGGCGGCGGGCACGCGCAGAATGGCGCGTGCGCGAGCTGCTGGCACAACGCTTCCTTCAACACGTGGAAGATCGAGTGCTCAGCGCGGGTGAGTTCGACCGTGTCCTCGACCGCATCGCCGCGCGCGAGCTCGATCCCCACACTGCGGTCGAAGGCATTTTCGGCCGCGCAGTGCGAGCGGGTGAATTGTGAATGGTGAATGGTGAATTGAGGGACGTTCGGGCGGAATCGACTGCTCGGACGACTTTGGCGTTGTTCGCTGCAATCGTCCGACCTCGGATTGAGGCAACGTGTCTGTTAATTCACAATTCGCTATTCACGATTGCTCGGAGTGAGGTCGAACCGTGAAAGCCGTTCTCGATCATGTCGGCATCGCCGTCAGCGATCTCGATGAAGCGCTTCGGTTCTATCGCGACGCTCTTGGGCTCGAGATCGAACCGCCCGAGGAGGTCGCGTCGCAGCGTGTCCGCGCCCACTTCATTCCCGCCGGTGGAGCGGCCCTGGAGCTGCTCGAAGCGACCGCCGACGACTCACCGATTGCCAAATACATTGGCAAGCGCGGTCCCGGACTCCATCACATTACGCTGCGCGTCGACGATTTAGCCTCCACGCTTTTGCAGCTCGACGCGCGCGGGGTGCGTCTCATCGATCGGCAACCCAGGCCGGGAGCCGAGGGGTCGCTGGTGGCGTTCATCCATCCTGCGAGCGCGCATGGTGTTCTCGTGGAATTGAAACAGGTGCGATGACGCGCACGCGGTATATGATTCGCAGCGCGGCGCCGGCGCTCTGACCAGCCGGTCACAGCATCAATCGAGCTACCGAGCAATCGAGTTACCGAGCGACGGAGCTACGAGCTACCGAGTTACCGAACCACCGAGCTACCGGCTATGTCTATTTCCATCGGCATTATTGGCGGCAGCGGCTTGTATGACATGGCCGAACTCACGGACCGTGAAGAGCGGCGGATAGAGACGCCGTTCGGCGAGCCTTCGGCCCCCTTCGTCATAGCCACCTTGCGTGGCCGGCGCATTGCGTTTCTCGCGCGTCACGGAGTGGGTCACCGGTTGATGCCAACCGAGCTGAACTTCCGCGCGAACATCTTCGGGTTCAAACTGCTCGGCGTCGAATACATCATCTCCGCGAGCGCGGTCGGAAGCTTGAAGGAGGAGTACAAGCCGCTCGACCTGGTAATCCCCGACCAGTTCTTCGACCGGACGAAGGCTCGCGTGTCGACGTTCTTCGGGAGGGGACTGGTGGTGCATGTCGGATTCGCGCACCCGCTCTGTCGGTTGCTGAGCGCCAGGACCTTCAAGGCAGCGCAGGCCGCGGGTGCGACCGTGCACGACGGCGGCACCTACGTGTGCATGGAGGGTCCGCAGTTCTCGACGCTCGCCGAATCGAACTTGTATCGTTCGTGGGGTCTGGACATCATCGGCATGACCAACCTGCAGGAGGCGAAGCTCGCGCGCGAGGCGGAGATCTGCTATACGACGGTCGCGCTCGTCACCGACTACGACTGCTGGCAGCCGGACCACGATCAGGTGACCGTCGATATGGTCATCGCCAATCTGCTGCAGAACGCGCGAATGGCGCAGCAGGTCATCGCGGAAGTCGTCGCCTCGCTGCCGTTCGAGCGCACCTGCGAGTGCGCGACGGCGCTGAAACATGCGATCATCACGCGTCCCGAAGCGATTCCCGAGAACATCAAGCGCGAGTTGGCGCCGCTCATCGGCCGCTACATACGTTGAACGCGAGCTCCGAATCCCGAATCCCGAACTCCGACACCCATGAACATTGTTGTGACCGGCTCGATCGCGTTCGACTACCTCATGTCCTTCCCGGGAAAGTTCACCGAGCACTTCCTCCCGGAGCACATGTCGCGCGTCAGTCTGAGTTTCCTTGTCGATACCATGGACAAGCGGCGCGGCGGGTGCGCTCCCAATATCGCCTACACACTCGCGCTGCTCGGTGAACGGCCGCTGCTGATGGCCACGGCCGGTCAGGACTTCGAGGAATACCGGCGATGGCTCGAGGCCGCCGGAATCGACACGTCGCTCGTTCGGGAGGTGCCGGGAAAGTTCACGGCCTCATTCTTCTGCAGCACGGACGTCGAGAACAATCAGATTGCCTCCTTTTACACGGGCGCGATGGCGAACGCCGGTGAGCTCTCGTTCAGAACGGTTCGGGACTGCGGCCTTGCGATCATCTCGCCAAACGACCCTGGCGGTATGTTGCAGTACGCCGAAGAGTGTCGTGCGCTTGGGATTCCGTACATCTGGGATCCAGGGCAGCAGTGTGCGCGGATGTCGGGCGACGAGCTTCGCGACGGCGTCTCGGGTGCACAAATACTGGTCTGTAATGATTACGAGTTTGAGTTGCTCAAGCAGAAAACCGGCTTCGACCTCCAGGACCTGCTCGAGCGGACCGAAGCCCTTGTCGTCACCCGAGGCGAGCTCGGCTGCTCGATCATTTCCGCCACAGCGACCGTCGACGTCCCTGCCGTTCAGCCCCATCGAATCGCCGACCCAACTGGCGTCGGTGACGCGTTCCGCGGCGGCTTCATGAAAGGCATGGCGCACGGCGCCGATTACGAAACCTGCGCGCGCCTCGGGAGCGTCGCCGCCACATACGCGCTCGAGCACCTTGGCGGCCAGAGTCACGCGTACACGTGGTCCGAGTTCCTCGAGCGCTATCACTCCCATTTCGGTGAGCCTGTCGGCTTGTAGCCGGATCCTGAAAAAAATGCATCCCGCGTGAAGGTTCCAGCGTGAACCTCGCCACGAACGCTCCGCGTTTCATCCATGGAAACGCGAGAGGTTTCAAAACTGGAATACGCCTTTCGACAATGGTCGCGATTTGCTCCAGGTTCGACGCACAGACGGTCTCTCTCCCGCGGGAACACCGATTGCACCGCGGCGGCTCGAGGAGGGATCGTGAAAAGCCTCGCCGTTACGCCGGCTCTCCTGCTGACTGTCGTTGCGTCCGCACTGGGTCAACAAGCCGCCGGCCAGGCGCCGCCGCCTGTGTTTCGCAGCGGCGCCAGCCTGGTCGCGTTGAACGTGACGGTCACCGATCACGACAAGCATTTCGTGACCGGGTTGAGCTCCGATGATTTCGCCGTTTACGAAGACGGCGTCCAGCAGGACGTGAAGTTCTTCGAGTCGAGCCGGGTCCCAATCGATTTGATCGTGCTGATCGACACCAGCTCGAGCATGCAGGACAAGATGGACAACGTGCACACGGCCGCGGTGGGCTTTCTGCATTCGCTGCGTCAGGGGGATCGCGGCGCCGTCGTCGCGTTCAACGATCGCGTGAACGTCGTCCAGGCGCTGACAGCCGATCGGGATCTGCTCGACAAGGCGGTGCGTGAGACTTCGGCGCACGGCGGCACGGCGCTGAACAACGCGCTCTATGTCGCGCTCAAGGACTTCGGCGCCCCGGCTCGAAACAGTGGAGAGGTCCGGCGTCGCGCAATCGCGATCCTGTCCGACGGCGAGGACACCGCCAGCCTCATGAGCTTCGACGACGTGCTGGACCTGTCGAGGAAGAGCGGAGTGACCATCTACACGATTGGCCTGCAGTCGCAGTACCCGGCCGCTTCGCCGGGTAAGCACAGATATTTTTCCGAGTCGCAGTACGCGATGAAGACGCTCGCGCAGGAGACCGGGGGCGAAGCGTTCTTTCCGCTCGCGATTGGCGAGCTGAGGAGCGTGTACGATTCGATTGCGCGGGAGCTGTCGGCGCAATACTCGATTGCATACTCGCCCAGCAACCCGCGCAGCGACGGACGCTTTCATCGCATCGTCGTCCAGGTCGTCTCGCGCCCCGAGCTGCGATCGAAGTCGCGCAGCGGATACACGGCATCGGCGAGCACCATCGCGTCGGCTTTGCAAGAGTGAGCGGGGCCTCGATAGCTCTCGACTTCACTGTCGCGCCGACTGACAATAGGCGCGTGACCGGCCCTCACGGTCAGGACCATGGACTCGCGTGGCTGCCGATCGCGGTCACGGTTGCCGCCAGTCTGTGGGTCCTCGCGATCTTCGCTGCTCCGGCCCTGATTGCTCAGAGTACGTCCGCCGCCGCCTTCGTCTTCGAGATCGGCGCGCGCATCTGCCACCAGCGTCCTGAGCGGTCGTTCCACATCGCAGGGATCCAGATGCCGGTCTGCGCGCGATGTCTTGGCCTCTATCTTTCCGGAGCGCTGGGCGCGCTGACCGCGTGGTTCGGCGCTCCTCCGCGACGGGGACCACTTCTCGAGAACCGAATGAGGCTGATGTTGATCGTTGCTGCGGCGCCGACAGCTGTCAGCGTGGCGCTCGAGTGGCTCGGCTTCGCCTATCCGTCCAGCGTGGTGCGAGCGCTGCTCGCATTGCCGCTCGGTGCATTCGGCGGCTGGGCGTTCCTCCGTTCGCTCAGGATGATTTCTTCAGACCGATGAGGCCCTTCCGCTTGTCCCTCTTCCTTTTTGGCTCCTGCCTTTTCCCTCCTTCACTCAGCGCTCGCGGGGCCCCACCCCCTCCACCCCAGCGCGCACAAAACGCGCGCCGGGGACCCCGGCCCGCTCGCGGGCGGCGGGACCGCTTTCGCGACCCGCCGCAGCCGCAGGCGCTTTTCCCTTTTGACGTGCGGTATCATTCCTGAGGGATTCCCTCGAGGCACGTTCGAGAAGACCTCGATCCGTGTCAGGATCTGAAGTTCGACTCTCAGAATGACGACGACGAAATCGACTGCCGCCGAGCGCGTTCGGGCCGCTGCCGAACCGGGGACACTCGTCCTCGTCTGCCTCGCCTCGTGGGCCGTTCCCGGCGCGGGTCATCTATGGCTGGGCCGCCGGCAAAAGGGGCTCGTGTTTCTCGTGGTGCTGACCACGATGTTCGTGATCGGCTTATTCCTGGACGGACGGATTTTTCCGTTCGACTGGTCCGAACCACTGGTCGCGCTGGCAGCCATTGCGGACGTCGGTCTCGGCGTGCCCTGGGTCATCGCTCGCATGGCTTCGCAAGGCGCCGGCGTTGTCACGGCCGTCACGTATGAGTACGGCAACTGCTTTCTGATCGTGTCCGGCCTGTTGAATTCCCTCGTGATCCTCGACGCCTTCGACATCGCGCAGGGGCGAAAGTGAGCCATTTCGGTCTGCTGCTCGTCTTCGCGTTTCTGGTGTCGACGGTCTTTGCCGTGCTGTTGCGCGACGATCCGAAAGCCCAGCTTCGTACCGGCGCGATGATGTTCGCGGGGTTTGCCGCGGCTGCGCTGGCGCTCGCCTGGCTGATGTATCCCCTTCCGCTTTGAGCACCTGGCTGCTCTGGGCGCCCGTCGTCCTGCAGATGGCGGTCATCTTCGGGGCTTCGTCCTTGCCGAATCTCGGCTCTCTTCCCGGGAACATCTCGGACAAAACGGGTCACATTATCGGCTACGCGCTGCTCTCGCTCCTGCTGATTCGCGCTCTGGCCAGGGGCCGTGCCGAAGGAATCACGTGGCGCACCGTCGCGATCACGATCGCGTTCTCGACGCTCTACGGCGCATCGGATGAATTCCATCAGAAGTTCGTACCGGGGCGCAGCGCCGATGTCTTCGATGTCCTCGCGGATATCGCGGGCGCCGCCAGCGCTGCGGTCATCGCCGTCGCGTTCAGAGCCGTGCGCCGTTCTCAGCGTGGTGCGTACCGCGTCGAGCGTCGGTAGCGCGCGGTCGGATATACTGCGAAAGAGCTTCGCAGGGCAGAATCTAGAAGTTAGAAGCTAGAGTGAAGCCGTGTCACATTCGCTCTAGCTTCTACATTCTGGCTTCTGACCCGCAGTGATCGATCATGCCCAGCCTCGACACCCTGGAAAACCTGCTGATCGAGCGTGACGGACCGATTGCCATCATCATCGTCAATCGTCCGAAGGTGCTGAACGCACTGAACTCGCAGACGATGGACGAACTGCGGCGGGCGATGCTGTCATTCAGGTATGACGATTCGGTTCGAGCCGTCGTGATTACCGGCGCAGGCGAAAAGGCGTTCATCGCGGGCGCCGACATCAACGAGCTCGCGGTGCAGAGTCCGACGAGCGGACGCGACCACGCGATGCGCGGGCAGCACGTGCTCGAGTTGATCGAGAACCTCGGCAAACCGGTGATTGCAGCCATCAACGGCTACGCGCTCGGTGGCGGATGCGAGCTCGCGATGGCGTGCACAATCAGAATCGCCGCCGACACGGCGAAAATCGGGCAGCCCGAGATCAATCTCGGTCTCATTCCGGGGTATGCGGGCTCGCAACGGCTTCCGCGGCTGATTGGCGCGGGGCGCGCGCTGGAACTGTTGCTGACGGGCGAACAGATCACCGCGCCAGAGGCCCATCGCCTTGGGCTGGTCAATCGCGTCGTGCCGGCAGCGAATCTCCTGGCCGAAGCGCGAACGCTCGCGGCGGCGCTCGCAGCGAAAGCGCCCATCGCCGTGCGATACATCATCGACTCTGTTCACAAGGGACTGCAGATGTCGTTCGGCGATGCTCAGGTCTTCGAAGCCACGCTGTTCGGGTTGGTGGCGAGCACCGAGGACATGCGCGAAGGCACGCGGGCCTTCCTCGAGAAGCGCAAGCCGGAGTTCAAAGGGAAATAGCCGGTGCGCCACGACGATCCTCAGACGGCTCCGCTCCAGAGCGCGGCGGGCTTGCGGTTCGCGATTGTCGTGTCCCAGTTCAATGCGGGGATCACCGGCAAGCTGTCCGTCGGCGCACGCACTGCGCTTGCTGAAGCAGGCGCATCGAGCGGTGACATCGAGGAGTTCAGCGTGCCGGGCGCTTTCGAGCTGCCGCAGGCTGCGCGCGCGGTGGCAGAGACCGGCCGCTTCGATGCGGTCCTCTGTCTCGGGTGCGTCATCCGCGGCGAGACCGCACACTTCGAGTACATCTCGGCGTCGGCTGCGCACGGCATCCAGGCGGCAGCAGGCGAGACGGGGGTACCGATGGCCTTCGGCGTGTTGACCACCGACACGTGGGAGCAAGCCAACGCGCGAGCGGGCGAGGGACGCGCGAACAAGGGATGGGAGGCGGCGGCGGCGGCGATTCAGATGGCGTCGCTCTTTCGGCAGCTGCGGGCCGGGGAGCGTCGATGAACCGCGCAGACGCCGCGTCCCGGCGGCGCGCGCGCGAAGCGGCGCTGCAGATGCTGTATCAGTGTGACGTCGGACGGGCGAGCGCCCACGAGGCAATCGTGAGCTACTGGCCCACGCACGATGCCGAGAAAGCCGTCGCGCGGCCCTCACGCGAATTCGCCAACGGCCTCGTCCGAGGGACGCTCGGTCGAGTGGATGAGATTGACAGGCTGCTGGCTTCCCACGCGCGCAACTGGCGGGTCGAACGCATGGCCGCGATCGATCGTCTGATCCTTCGTCTCGCCGTGTACGAGCTCCTCTCCGATCGCGACACGCCGGCGCGCGTAGTGATCAACGAGGCGCTCGAGCTGGCGCGCACGTTCAGCGGCGACGAGGCCGTGGCGTTCGTCAACGGGGTGCTCGATGCCGTGCGCAAAGCGCTCGGCCGAGAATAGAGAAAAGTATGAAGTAAGAAGTACGAAGTACGAAGAAAGCATTCATGCTTGGCGGTTCGTACTTCTTCCTTCCTACTTCATACTTCGTACTTTCATGGATCTGCCATTCGAGCTGTTCGTTGCAGTCCGCTATCTGCTCGCGCGGCGCAAGCAGGCCTTCATTTCTCTCATCTCGTTCATCTCGGTCCTTGGCGTCGCGGTCGGCGTGATGGCGTTGCTCATTGCGCTGGCATTGATGACCGGATTGCAGGGGGAGCTGCGCGATCGCCTCGTCGGATCAACCGCGCACGTGTATGTCTGGAAAGTTGGCGGCATCGACAACGCGGATGCGGATGTTCGTCGGTTGCGCGAGCTGCCGCACGTCATCGGTGCCGCACCCGTTGTCCTCGGTCAGGGCCTCGCGCAGAGCGGCGACGCGAACGCGCCGATCATGATCAAGGGTATCGAGCCAGCGCTCGAAGTGACAGTCACGGATCTCGGCCGCGCGATGCAGGCGGGGAGCCTCGATGCTCTCAAACCCAATCAGGAGGGTTTGCCGGGAATCGTTCTCGGGAAGGATCTCGCCGCCAAACTCAGCGTCTCCATTAACGATTCCGTAAGGATTCTGACGCCGCAGGAAACGTTGACGCCGTTTGGTGTCTTTGGTGCGCGTCCGCACGCATTCAAAGTCGTCGGTATCTTCAGCCTCGGTCTGCTCGAGTTCGACTCGGGATATGGCTTCGTCCATCTCAGCGATGGAGAGCGCCTCGTCGGGAAGACGAGACCGGAGATGATTGAGCTCCGTACCGACGATCTGTTTGTGGCGCGGTCGGTCGCCGATGAAATCCCCGAACGTCTCGGCACCGACTATCTCGCCGAGGATTGGGCGCAGAGCAACAAACAGCTGTTTCAGGCGCTCTGGCTCGAGAAGATGGGCCTCTCGATCGCGATCGGGCTCATCGTGATGATTGCGGCGCTGAACATCGTCGCGTCACTCGTGCTTCTGGTGATGGAAAAGAGCCGCGACATCGCCATCCTCAAGACGATGGGGAGCTCGTCGGCGAGCATCCGCCGAATTTTCGTGCTGCAGGGGCTCATCATCGGACTGCTCGGCACGGCGGCGGGTGCCATTGGCGGGTTGTCGCTGATCTACGTGCTCGACCGATACAAACTGATTCACGTCCCCATGGACGTGTATCAAGTGTCGTACGTCCCGTTCAAGCTCGAAGTGCTCGACGGCCTCGTCGTGATCGCCTGCGCGGTTCTGATTTGCTTCGTCGCCACGATCTATCCGTCGCGACAAGCGTCGAAGCTCGATCCGGCACAAGCTCTGAGATATCAATGATTGCAGATTGCAGATTGCGGATTGACGGACTGCAGATTGTAGATTGAGAGTGGAGATTGATTCATCGGCGTGCGGATTTCGCGAGCCGCCAATCGACGATCCGCAATCTCAATCCGCAGTCCGCAATCCACAATTCGTCAATCTGCAATCTGTGCTCCGCAATCCGCAATCGACATGGCTTTTATCGAAGTCGCGGGCCTCTCGAAGTCGTATCCGGCCGCCGAGGCGACGGCGCGACCCCGCGCGAAGGACCGATCGACGCTCGGCAGGGTGCTGCGCCGGCGAGAGCCGCGGCCACCAGGGGCGGAGCAGGGATCCGTCGTGTCGGTGCTGCGCGGGCTCGATCTGACTCTGGAGCGCGGGGACATGATCGCAATCGTTGGCGCATCCGGCGTCGGGAAAAGCACGTTGCTCCACGTGCTTGGCGGGCTCGATTCAGTCGACAGCGGCAGCATTCGAATTGGCGACACCGACATTGGTCGCTTGAGCGACGGCGCTCTCGTCGCCTTCCGTAATCGGCACGTGGGTTTCGTGTTTCAATTCCATCACCTTCTCCCCGAGTTCACGGCCCTCGAGAACGCCGAGATGCCGATGCGCATCGCGCGGAGGCCCCCGGCCGACCGCCGGGAGCACGCCACGCAGCTGCTTCAACGCGTCGGGCTCGGCGAGCGGCTCGAGCACCGGCCCGGGATGCTGTCGGGCGGAGAGCAGCAGCGGGTCGCCATCGCGCGCGCGCTCGTCATGAATCCGACCGTGCTGCTCGCCGATGAACCAACGGGCGATCTCGACGAGCACACCGCCGAAACGTTGCACGACCTCCTGCGCGAGATGCACCGCGAACACGGTCTGACTTCAATCATCGCCACGCATAATCCACGTCTGGCGGCCGCCTGCGACCGGGTCCTGCGGCTGGAAGAGGGCCGGTTGCGGGAATCGTGACATCAGGCTTTCGGCTCATGGCTCTGGGCTTTGGGCGTCGAGCCGAGAGCCATAGCCCCTTAGCCGATTGGCGCGTCTGTCTATTTCGTCACGCTGAATGGCGCCGCGGCGACGACGGTGTGCCACATGATCGCGAGCTTCCCGCCTGCTTGCGTCATGTCGACGAAGTTCCACGTCAACTGGTCGACGGAGATGGGCAGTTTGCCGAGGGTCATCGGTGCTCGTGCCACATCCTTGTCCGGCGTGTACTCGTAGGAGCCCCACAGTTCCGTCTTGTTGTTCGGGTCGTACTTCTGCTGCGCCGCCCATGACGAGAGGATCAGCGTCCAGTTGTTCTCCTTGAGATCGATGAACACGCTGTACTCGCCGGCAGGAACCGTCTTACCGCCAATCTGCAGCGGCACTTCGGTCTTGAGCCGCGTCGAGACATTGGCACCGGCACGCCACACGGGAGCGCCGCCGTTGAGTGTCTTGCCGTAATCCGCACCGCTCCCGAAAATGTTCTTGCGTCCTTTGAGGATCGGCCGCCCGTACGTGATTTCAATCCACTTCCCACCTTGATAGCGCTCGACCTCCTTGCCCTGCGCATCTTTCGATTTGGTCCACTCGCCGGCAACCTGTGTCGCCGATGATCCCGCCGGGCTGGCGGGTCGATTTTCCTGCGCGCCGACGAACACTGTCGTTGCGATCAACGCCGTGAGGATTGTGCATGCTCGTCTCATGGTGCTCCTTTAATGTAGAGGGATCGGCTTAAGGCTTTAAGCCGGCTCTTGTCGATCCATACTCAACCCCATGCCCCGGCAGAATATTTCAAGCGGCGCCAGGTGGGAACCCATCGTCGGCTACTCGCGTGCTGTCCGGGTAGGTTCGACGGTTCACGTGTCGGGCACGACCGCGACCGGTGACGACGGGCAGCTGGTTGGCAAGGGAGACGCGCGTGCGCAGACGGTCCAGACGCTCAAGAACATCGAGCGCGCGCTCGGGCGGTCCGGCGCTTCACTCCAACACGTCGTCCGCACCCGGATCTACGTGACGAACATCGACCGCGACTGGGAGCTCATCGGCCGCGCGCACGGCGAGGTATTCGGATCGATCAGGCCGACGACGTCGATGGTGGAAGTCAGCCGTCTGATCGATCCGGACATGCTGGTCGAAATCGAGGCGGAAGCGATCATCGAATAGACCGTCAGCACCTTCTTCTTATCCCCACCGCGGCTGCTCATCCGGATTGATCCCGAGTGTCAACTTCCCGATCAGCTCATGCGTCAAGGCTGAATTGGCCGGATGGAAGCGGCCGGCGCGCGCGTCGCGGAACAGGCGCTCGAGCTCGCTCTTCTTGAACATCCCGAATCCACCCGACAGATCCAGGGCGCGATCTGCGATCCGCCACGCGCCTTCGACCGCCTTGTACTTGGCCGAGACGATTTTGACCGGCCATGCCATGCCGTGGTTCATGCCTTCGGACCATTCGCGAGCGACCGTGTCGAGCTGCGGGCCGATCGCTTCGAGCTCCATCGTGATCTCCGCGATCCCGTGCTGAACTTCGGGGTGGTACGCCATCGATCGCGTGACTCCAAGCGATCGCTTGGACTTCACCAACTCCACGATGAGATCGCGCACGCGGGTCGCAAGTCCGTAGTAGACGTTCGCGAAGTTGATCAGCGCCCAGGCGAAGATGCCGAGCACGAATTGATCGATCCCTGCCGCGCCTGCGGCCACCACTCGGGCCACGTAACGGTCCGGACAAAACACATCTTCGAGGACCGTATCATCGCTGCGCGTCGCGCGCATGCCGAGCACGTCCCAGGTTTCACGAATCGATACCCCTTCCGTCCCGCGTGGAATGAACGCGTGGACGATCTTCGGCGCTGACGGGTCGCTGGCGTCCATCGCATGAAGGCCGAGGCGCGTCCAAACAGGTGTGAGACTGCCGAACGACTTCCGGCCGGCAATGCGCCACCCGCCGTCGACCCGTTTCGCCTTTGTGGCCGACAGCATGAGGGGCAGGTCGTTGCCGGGCTCGGCATGTCCGGCGGCGAACACTTCACCCGCCGCGGCCTCCTGCAGCAGCCATTCGAGCGACCGATCGCCGGATCGCCAGAGGTCGGCCGCCACGCCGACCCAGTAGTTGTGCATGTTGGTGCCAAGCGCCGTCGCTGGCGCGTAGGTGGCGACCCGGCGCGTCTCGCGAGCGACATCGGTGAGCGTGAACCCGAGCCCGCCGAGTTCGCCCGGCACCGCCATCTTCAGATAGCCCGCCGTCCGGAGTTCGTCGAAGTCTTCCTGGAAGAAACGGTTGTCGCGATCGTATGACGCGGCGCGAGACCGGAACGACTCGAGCGTGGCGTCGGAAACAAGACCGGCCGAGATGATAGACATACAAGAACCCTCCGTTTGGGAAGCGGCCGCGCAGAGCCGCCAAGCCAGAGCGCGCGGGGTCGCGCCCCCGCGAGCGTTGAGATGAGAAGCGAGGCGCGTGAAGGCTACAGCGGGATGACGACGCTGTCCAGAGCTTTGGATCGACGGGCGACTAAATGCCCTAGAGAGGGTCACTTAGCCCCAAAAACACGTTGGCCGACCGATGCCTTTGCCGTATAATGCGAAGAGAGAAAGCCCTCATATTCCCTTGGGTTAAGCGGATGTTCGAACGTTACACAGAACGGGCCAGGCGCGTGCTGTTTTTTGCGCGTTATGAGGCCAGCCAGCTCGGCAGCATCTCAATCGAGACAGAGCACCTCCTGCTCGGATTGATTCGCGAGGGCAAGGGACTCACCAGCCGAATCTTCGCGCGCTCGCACCTCTCGCTCGAAAGCATCCGCAAGGAAATTGAAGGGCGGACTGTGTTTCGCGAGAAGGTTTCGACCTCGGTTGAAATCCCCTTCAGCGCAGAAACGAAGCGCGTCCTCCAGTTCGCCGCCGAGGAGGCCGATCGTCTGCTCCACAACTACATCGGCACCGAACATCTGCTGCTCGGCATCCTTCGCGAGGAGCGCTCTGTCGCCGCCACGATCCTGATGGAGAAGGGCATGCGGCTGAACACGGTTCGCGAAGACATCGTCGCGCTGTTGAACGAGAAGACGACGCTGACGCGGGTGAAGGAGACGCCGCTTCTGGCCGAGTTCAGCAGGGACTTGACCGAAGCGGCCATGAAAAACCAGCTCGATCCACTGGTCGGGCGGCACGTCGAAGTCGAGCGCGTCCAGCAGGTCCTCTGCCGCCGCACGAAGAACAACGCCGTTCTTATCGGGGAACCTGGCGTGGGCAAGACGGCAATCGTCGAGGGGCTGGCGCAGAAGATCGTCTACGGCGACGTCCCGCACTTCCTCGCCGACAAGCGCATTCTGGCGCTGGATATCTCGCTCATTGTCGCGGGTACGAAGTATCGCGGGCAGTTCGAAGAGCGCCTCAAGGCGATCATGAAGGAGCTGACCGAGAACCCGAACATCATCGTGTTCATCGACGAGCTGCACACGCTCGTCGGCGCCGGGTCCGCTGAAGGATCGCTCGACGCCGCGAATATCCTGAAGCCGGCGCTGTCGCGCGGCGAGATCCGCTGCATCGGCGCGACGACGCCTGCGGAGTACCGGAAGTACATCGAGAAGGATCGTTCGCTCGAACGACGGTTCCAGGCGATCAAGGTCGATCCGCCAACCGAGCGTGAGACGATCGAAGTGCTCCTCGGCGTCAAGGACAGATACGAATCGTTCCATCACGTCGAGTACACCTCCGAGGCGATCGAAGCGGCGGTGTACCAGTCGAATCGCTACATCACCGATCGATTCTTGCCCGACAAGGCCATCGACCTGGTGGACGAGGCGGGCGCGCGTGCAAAGCTGCGCGAAGCGGGCTACAGCGAAGAGTTCGGCGAGATCAATCGCAGCATCCGCGTGAACATCGAGCAGATGGAGAACGCGCTCTCGGAAAAAAACTTCGAGAAGGCGCAGTACTACCGCGAGCAAGAAGTGCAGGCGCGCGAGAACCTGCAATTCGTGCGCGAGCGGTTCGACGTCAAGACGAGCGCTCGCCGCGTGATTGTCGGCAAGGCGGAGATCGACGAGGTCGTCTCGAAGTGGACCGGCGTGCCGCTCACGTCGATCAATCAGGACGAAGGCGACAAGCTCCTGCGGATGGAGGACGAGCTCCACCGGCGCGTCATCTCACAGGAGAAAGCGATCTCGGCGCTCTCACGCGCGATCCGTCGGTCACGTGCCGGACTGAAGTCGCCGAACCGGCCGGTGGGCAGCTTCGTATTCCTCGGTCCGACCGGGGTTGGCAAAACGGAGCTCGCGCGCGCGCTCGCGAACTTCCTGTTCGGCAGCGATCACGCGCTCATCCGCTTCGACATGTCCGAGTACATGGAGAAGCACTCGGTCTCCAAGTTGATTGGCTCACCGCCCGGATACGTCGGCCACGAGGAAGGCGGGCAGCTCACCGAGAAGGTCAAGCGGAATCCGTACTCGGTCATTCTGCTCGACGAGATCGAGAAGGCGCATCCGGACATCTTCAACATCCTGCTGCAGGTGTTCGAAGACGGTCACTTGACTGATGGTCTCGGAAACCGAGTCAACTTCAAGAACACCATCATCATCATGACCTCGAACATCGGGGCGCGCTTCATTCAGAAGAAGGCGTCGCTGGGATTTCAGGCTACCGATGCGACAGCCATCGACAAGAACGTTCACGATATGG
>JBKPCD010000226.1:0-12873 GCA_046727175.1 Acidobacteriota bacterium
CTATGAAATCGTCGGCGTTTGCGGCGACGCGCCGTTCGGCCTTCGCGCACCGATCCCTCCCACGTTCTATCGGCACTTCATGCAGGCTGGTGACCCTGGCCCAATGACGTTCGAGGTGCGCACGACGGCAGACGACACCACGATTATGAGCCGCGTGCGCACCGTCGTGCGTGGTATTGACAAGGATCTCCCGGTATTCGACGTACGGACACAAACAGAGCAGATCGATGCTCTGCTGTCGCGCGAGCGGCTGTTCACCGCGCTGACCTCGGCATTCGGTGCGCTGGCGCTCGTCCTCGCGTCGATCGGCATCTATGGCGTCCTGGCGCACGACGTCTCGCGTCGCAGGCACGAGATCGGTGTTCGCCTCGCGCTGGGCGCCGAGCGGCGTGACGTCCTTATCATGATCCTTCGCGAGGCGTCATCGCTCGCGGCACTCGGCGCAGGCATCGGCGTCGTCGCTGCGGTTGCGCTGAGCCGCTACGTACGCGCGATGCTCTTTGGGATTGCACCGGCGGATCCCGCGACCCTCTGCGTTGCGGTGGCGGCCATGATGCTCGTCGCGCTGCTGGCTGGCTGGGGTCCCGCACGAAAGGCGTCGCGACTCGATCCGATGGCCGCGCTCCGGCACGAGTGATGAGCGAACCCGCCAGAGGTGCGACCGATCATCACTGTGGCGTAACATTCGACCACCGATTTTTCTGCGGACAGCGTGGCTACGCCGCATGATAGTAGTAGGTGTGAAGTCCATCGAGGCGCTGAGGTCGCCGAACCCGACCTCGCGCATCTAACCTTAGGCTGCCAACACCGTCGATCAAGGCGTTGTCGAGGCCTTGATGGATCGTTGTCAGTTTCGCCCCTCGTTGCCGCGCGTTGCCGCCTTTGTTGTCGCGAAAGGGCAAGAAAAGGACGACGCTCGCCTGAGTCGGCATCACTCATCCGGTTTAAGTCCGAATCCAAGCTGCTCGCCGGCTCGCCGAATACGATCGTCAAGACTCAGAAGTTTCACTCCGGGGACGATGGCACGTACTGCCAGTGCCGATGCTAAGTGGATTGCATCAAGGGCGCGAATGGGTTCCATGGGGAACGGGCGCCTCGCTCGGTCAACAATATCCGCACTCAGTCGGCAAATGTGCCAATGCGCGACCGCCGCATTCAGATGCGCACGACGATCCGCGGCGCTCGCTTCATCGATCTCTCCGAGCACGACCGCACGGATTAACACACGATCGCACTCGATGAGCGTGAGATCGGAAGCCGCCACCAACTCCGAACCACTGAGCACCTCTCGCACGCGTAGAGCGCCCGGTTCTCCCAGCAACCATACCAACACGCGCTGGACTCCGCGTACACGTTCACCGGCCACCACGCTCCTCATCGAGAAGTGCAGCGGCACGCTGCCGTTTGAGAAGCCGTGAGAGTTTCGGGTACAAGGCCGCATCGTTTGCGGCACCAACCGTCAGCTGCCCTTTCCTGGCGAGCGCTACCAGCCCCGAAGGGACGCTGCCCTCATCGGCTCGCTGCCGCGGCGGGATCAGTTCGGCCACGACTTCACCCCGATCCGTGACCAGCACGCCCTCGCCAGACCGGACGTCCCGAACGTACTCGCTCAAACGATTCTTCAATTCCCGCAGGCCGACACTCTTCATCCCTTCAATGTAGCTCCATGAAGCTACATTGTCAATGCTTCGTCACAGTGGTGAGTGACGCTCATGGCCCCATTTCCTTTGATCTCCCCGCCCGCGATCCGGTCACGTTCTTCTCCCGCGATCACGCGATCCGCGACCCGTCGTCGAAACGTGATCCTGTGTGCCTCTCGATGGCGTCGAAGTTCAACGAGATGCCGAGACCCGCGCCGTCCGGCACACGTAACATGCCTTCGGCGTCCAGCGTCCACGGCGTGTCGACCAGGTCATCGATGAACGGAGATCCGGTCAGGTACTCGACCAGCTCGGTCCGGGGCAGCGCGGACGCCAGATGGAGATCGACCGCAAGGCCGAGGGCAGTATTCCATCCGTGAGGAATGTACTGCACGCCGTAGTCCTCGGCCATCCAGGCGATTCGACGTGCCTCGCTGATGCCGCCCACTTTGGTCGCGTCCGGCTGCACGATGTCGAGCGCGCGCTGCCGCAGCCACGGCATGAAGGATTGGCGGCGTGTCAGGACTTCTCCTCCTGCGACGGGAACGGCAGACGCATTTCGGAGCAGAAGGTAATCGTCCAGGTTGTCTGGCGGCAGCGGCTCTTCGAACCAGCGCACGTCATATTCAGCGAGCATGCTGGCAGCGCGAACTGCCCACTTGTAGCTCTGGGGCCAGAACGCGTCACTCGCGCCTGCGTCGACCATCAGCAGCGAGTCGGCGCCCACGGCATCACGCGCGGCACGCACGATCGCCTCGTCCACCGGCGCGCTCATCCGCCCGAAAGGCCCCCATCCAATCTTGAACGCGCGGAATCCCTGCGCACGGATAGCCATCAACTGCTCTGAGAGCTGCTGCGGTTCGCACATCAGCAGCGACGCGTACGGGCGCACGCGCTCGCGGTACCGGCCACCGAGCAGGCGTCCGACGGGCTGCCCTGTCGCCTGGCCCAGGATGTCCCACATCGCAATATCGATGCCGCTGATGGTGTGCGTAATCGAGCCGCCGCGACCCATCCAGAATGTGTGCGCGTGCAGCTTCTCGCTGACGCGCTCCGGCTCGAGCGGATTCTCGCCTTCGTACAGTGGCCGCAGCACTCCGAGCGCGCCCTGCACCAGCGCATTATTGGTGAACGCCGATCCCCACCCCGTGATCCCCTCGTCAGTGAAGACGGCAATGAGCGTGTGAATGCAGTCCTCGGGCCGGACTTCGTTCGTCCAGCCGCCCGCGGGAGTGCCGTGGCGCAAGCCGACCGATCTGACGCGGGTGATTCTCATTTCCTCTGAGCGATTACGAGCGTATCATCGGCCGCATGCGCCGTCGCGACTTCTTTGGCAGCATGGTGGCGGGCAACACCGTGGCTCATCTCGCTGGCACGCACCAACAGACAGGTCGGCCCATGCCGGCCGAACCAGTGTTCGAACGTGCAGTCGAAGGTCGGCCGCATCGCGGAAAGGTGTTGCTGGCGCTCGAAGCGCACTCCGACGACATTTCGCTCTTCGCGGCGGGCACCGTCGCGAAACTCATCGAGGAAGGCTATACCGGATACTTGGTGCGCGCGACCAACGATGATATGGGGGACACCGTTGGACTGGGGACCGCAGGAACGATCGGCGAGAACGTGCTGGGTAACGAGCGGGACACCATGAGCGTCGCACGGGCGCTCGGCTGCGCCGGCCATTTCGATCTGAACTACAGCAACCATCGGATGGCCGACGTATCACTCAACGAAGTGATCGGCCGCCTAATCTTTTTCATTCGCGTTCTCAGAGTGGATACCGTGGTCTGCTGGGATCCGTGGGCGCACGATGAGGAGAATCCCGATCACTACATGCTGGCAAAGGCGATCGAAGCAGCCTGCTGGATGGCCGGTCGCGCCCACGATTATCCCGAGCACTTCGTCGCGGGCTTGAAACCGAAAGCGGTCGAGGACAAGTACTACTATGCGCGCCGCCCGGAGATCACGCGCGTCGTAGACATCAGCAAACAGATCGACAAGAAGATTGAAGCCAACCGCGCCAACGTGGCCAAAGGGCCGGGAGGGCATCTGGGCTCGCGACTGAAAGCGGAGCTCGCAAAAAGGGGGCAGCGCCTGCCGCTTTTGGGGGATGATGATCTCACCGCCGATCGAAACTACATCCGGGAATTTGTCATGCGGCGCAGCCGCGAACTGGGCCAGCAGTACGGCACGGAATACGCCGAAGTGTTTCATTACATCGGGCCAGGCGCCGCCGGAGCCGATCGCGATCCGCGGGTCGAAGCGTACGTGAAGGAACACGCCGTGCCGCTGGTTCGGTAGGGCACGACGCATCGTCTGAACATACCGCTGCTAGCCTTGTCCTCCCGTCTGCGAGTCCCACTGGATAAGAGTCTGCCCGTGAGCGAGTTCGCTTTTACTCGCGATGGCGTGCACGCTTTCTTGAGAGCGATTTCCATCGTAGCAGCCAGGCGAGGCCGGGATTCCACCATCGGAACGTGCTATCGTTGCCGCCCCAGGTCGTTCGGTACGAGAAACGCTTCTGCCACTGCCGGCGAAGCGGGACGTTGCATTCAACGTCTAGCTGGGCCGCTTTGGCGGGGCCCCGTTTACATGCTTCCCGACGACTTTGCCAGCTCCAGCGTCAGCTTGGCGCCGCCCATCTGCGGCATGGTGGCCACGACCTTCACGACCTTGCGCGAATCCGTTGCGACCCAGACGGTCGCTAATCCCGGTTCCCCCTCGGCCGAGCTGATCTCCAGCCTGTAAGCCTTGAACGTGCCGGCTGGCGCTGACACGTCTTCTGTCGCCGTCACCTTCAATTGCTTGAGTTGAACCTTTTGGCGCTGTACGTCGAAGTTGCGGAATGTGGTCGCGTAGCCCTCGGAAAGTGGGAGAGCCGCGAATGACGAGTAGGCGGCCGGTCCGTCGCCGAACAAGGGTCCGCCGAGATCGATCGAAATCGGTTTCGATTGACCGCTCATGGTCATCGTGCCCGAGGCTTTCCCTTCATCGAACCTCAGATCGATCGTGATGGGACCCTGCGCGACCGAGCGTTTCCGGACATGCAGCGTGCCTTTCTCCACCGTCGCGGTGTCGACCGCCTCTCCCGTTGGCATCTTAACCGTCTCCGACACGATCCACGCGCCGGCCTCTTCCTTGATCCGACTGGCGACCGCCAGCGACATCGTCTTGCCGCCGGCCTCGATCTTTGCGTCGTAGTCGCTGCCACCCGCCTGCAGGTCGACGGCCGGTTTCGGAGCGCCGACAGAGGCGGGATCCACCTTCTTCGTCAGCGTGACGACCTTTGGATCGACCGTGATCTCGTTGAGCCGCGTGGCGACGTCGGTACTCATGTCCTCCTGATATCGCCCGGCGAGGTGTTTGGCGAAGAACTTCTCGGCGGCGGCAAAGAGCGCCATGTTGTTCACGGGTCGAGCGAATCCGTGCCCTTCGTCCGGTGCCACGAGGTACTCGACCGGGAAGCCACGATCGCGTAGCGCGATGACGATCTGGTCCGATTCGGCCTGCTTGACTCGCGGATCGTTGGCGCCCTGTGCCACGAGGAGCGGGGTGCGAATCTTGCCCGCGGAGTGGAGCGGCGATTGGCGCTCGAGCTGCTTCTTGCCTTCGGGCGTGGTCGGATCACCCATGCGTCTGTAAAAGAGCTTCCGAATCGGCTCCCAGTACGGCGGAATCGTGTCGAGCAGCGTGATCAGATTGGAGGGCCCAACAATCGAAACTGCTGCGGCGTAAACGTCGGGCGTGAAGGCCACGCCCGCCAGGGTGGCGTAACCGCCATAAGATCCGCCCATGATGCCGACACGCTTCGGATCCGCAATCCCTTCCGCGATCAGATGCTTCACCCCCCAGGTGACGTCGTCCTGCATCTTGTCGCCCCACTGATTGTTCCCGGCGTTGAGGAACCTCTTCCCGTAGCCGGTCGATCCCCTGAAATTCGGCTGCAGAACGGCGTAGCCGCGGTTCGCGAGGAACTGCGGCATCGAGCTGTAGCCCCAACCGTCGCGCGCCCAGGGACCGCCGTGGGGCACGACAATGAGCGGAAGACCCTTTGGCGGCACGCCTTTGGGGAGCGTCAGAAACGCCGGAATCTCGAGGCCATCCGAGGACCTGTAGCGGATCGCCTTCATCGGTGCCAGATGTTCGCGTGGCAGCTTTTCGCGAATGCGGTACTGGGGCGTGAGCTGCTTCGTCTGCCGATCGAACAGATGCGTTTCACCGGGTTCGGTGTCGCCCGACGCGCTGACGAGCCAGACACGCTCATCAGTCGTGGACGAGCCGAAATTGATTTCCTTGCCCGGGAGCTGCTTCTGCACCTCTTTATAGGCCGCTTCGAACTCTGTGTTCTTGAAATACCGGCGCGTGCGATCGTCCTCGTACAGCGTCACGAGGAGCTCGTCCGTCCGGACGGAGAAGCGCGCACCGCTGAAGTCGACGCGGTTCAGCGGATCGGATTCGACCAGCGACTCGGCGCCGCTCTCGACGTCGAAGAGCGTCAGGCGCGTCAGATCCGGCTCCCCCTTGTTGGTCGTCATGTAGACGCGATTGTTGTCCGGGTGGAAGTGAATCGGCCCACACGTCTCGAACACGGTGCAGGAGTAGACCTCTTTGAAGCCGTCGGCGTCGACACGCAGAATCTCAGTGTTACCGTTGTCATCGGTCCGAGTGGCGAGGCGAAGCTGCCCCTTGTTGTCGAACAGCCATCCGGCGATCTTCTCGGTGTTCTTCCGGACGAGGCTCCGCTCGCCCGTCGAGATGTTCACCTTGTACAGATCGTGCCAGGCGGCGTCGCGATCGTTGAGCCCGACGTACAGCGTGTCCGGCTGCTCCTTCGGCACGTCGTAGATCAGGGCGCGTACGCCTTTCGCGGCCGTGAGGTTACGCGCCTGGGGCGCGTTCTGGCCTGACACCGGATTGTCGGCCGGTTTCACGGCGTAGACGTTGTAGTTCTCGTCGCCGGCCTGATCCTGAACGAACAAAACGTACTGGCTGTCGCGACTCCAGAAGTACCCGGGAATAGGCCGCTTGGTGTCGGCAGTAATCAGCTTTGCCGCACTGAACGGTTCGTGAGTCTTCTTGACCCAAACATTGCGCGTATCTTTGTAGGGCTTGATGAACGCGATGAACTGCCCATCCGGCGAGATCTGCGCCCCGCTGATCTCGGGGTTGCCGAACAACAGTTCGCGATCGATCAAAGGCGGCAGCCCGCCGTGATCCGGCACGGCCGGGGTTTTCGTCTGAGTCCCGGCGGACATGATCAAGGTTGCGCCGAGCAGAAGCGGCACGCAGAACGCACACCGGCGAAGCGATACTAGAGAGTGCATACTTGACCTGCGAGGGTTCGAGTTGTTGACGGCAGTCGGCCAGAGTTGCTGAAGTGGATAAAGTCTACCACGGCGACGGACCGCTCCGATGACTGGCAGCGCTGGGATCCCGATGCAGAAAATCCACCGGATGGATCCGCGCTTCCTCGGGGCAGATGTTGAAGAACACAAGGACAGGCACTTCCGTCGAGACCTGACCCTCGGCAAAAGTGGATCGGGGGACGGGATCGCTGAGGCCTGCGCAGAGAGGGCTGCCACTGAACCAAGCTTGCTGCGCTGGCTCCCGGCCGGGGTGGCTCCAGCGGGAGATGTGGCGCGTCCTCGCACATGCACCCCGGCATCGGCTCTAGGTGCAGCGGGACTCGGCTGTTGCGGCGCCCGAGCCCGCCATCAATAAAGGAGAGGGTCCCGTGCGCGATTTCTTCCAGGACATCCGCTACACGCTGCGGTTGCTGGGCCGCGCGCCGGCATTTACGGCGATCGCGGTCGCCACGCTCGCGCTCGGCATCGGCGCCAACACGGCGATCTTCGCCGTCGTCAACGCGGTGCTGCTCAAGCCGCTGCCGTTCGCCGACGCCGAGCGGCTGATGCTCGTGCACATGCTGGTGCCAGAGCGCGCGCGCCCCGGCGTGTACAACGAGTCCGTCTGGTCGTACCCGAAGTACCGGACGTTCGCAGCGTCGCAACAGGTGTTCGACGAGATCGGGTTCTTCTCGGGCCGCGACCTCGATCTCTCCGGCGACGGCGAGCCGCAGCGCCTGCGCGGCGAAGTCGTCACGGAACGGTATCCGTCCGTCCTCGGCGTCGCGCCGTTGATGGGACGCCCGTTCACCTGGGACGAGGTGCACAAGGCCGGCACGCCGCCCGCCGCGATGATCGGCCACGGCTTGTGGACGCGGCGCTTCGGCGGCGATCCCGCCGTGGTCGGGCGCACCATCCGCATCAATGCGGCGCCATACACGGTGATCGCCGTGCTGCCGCGGGGCTTCCGCGGTCTGATTGGCAACGCCGACGTCTGGGTGCCGCTCGCCGCATTCGAGCCCTCGCAGCTGACCCAGGCGCAGTCGCACTCGTACACGATCGTCGCCCGCCGCAAGCGCGAGGTCTCGGAGCAAGCGGCGGCCTCCGCCGTGCAGGTCCTCGGCAATCAGGTCGACGCCCTGCACCCGCGGAAGGACATCGGCATGGCGGGGTGGTCCGCGCGCGCGAACTCCATGTACGCGTCGCGCGTCGATACCGACGTCCGCCGCGCGGCGCTCGTGCTGTTGGGGGCCGTCGCCTTCGTGCTGCTCATCGCGTGCGTGAATCTGACGAATCTCGTCGCGGCCAGGGCGATGACCCGGCGCCGCGAGGTCGCCGTCCGCGTCGCGATTGGCGCCAGCCGCGGACGGATCGTGCGGCAGTTCGTCGCCGAGGGGGTCGTGTTGTCGATGCTCGGCGCGGCCGCCGGACTGTTCGTCGCGTTCGCGCTCCTCGGCGCCGCTGCAGTGGTGATGCCCGAGCCCGACGTGTTCTTCCGCTCCGCGGTCGCTCCTGGCACGCCGAGAATCGCCGGCGCGTCGGGACTGACGCGCATCGGCGCGTCGATGATCGGGCTGGACGCGACGACGGTGCTGTTCACCGGCGGCATCGCGCTGCTGACGGCATTGCTCGTGTCGCTGCTGCCTGCCGCGCAGGCGTCGCTCCTGCGCCCGGTCGATGCGTTGAAGAAGAGCAAGGCGGACGGTGGCGCCCGCTGGCTCGACGCCCGGGGCGTGCTCGTCACGGCGCAGATCACACTCGCGCTGATCCTGTTAGCCGGCGCCGGGCTGATGATCCGCAGCGCCGAGCGGCTGCGTGAGACCGGCATCGGCATCGACCCCGCCGGCCTGTTGACGGTTCGCGTCGACCTGCCGCGCGCGGCGTACGACAGCAACCGCGGGCAGCAGTTCTACGCGCAGCTGCTCGAGCGGGTCCGCGCGCTGCCCGGCGTCCGGTCGGCCGCGCTCGGCCTCTGCGCGCCGGTGTCGGGAGGCTGCAACAGCACCATCGCGTGGTTCCCGCCGGCGACGGAGCCGTTCCGCGACGGCCGCGATCCGTCCGTCGGCATTCACTGGATGACGCCGGGTCTCCTCGACACGCTCGGCGTGAAACTGCTGCACGGCCGGAACATCACCGATCAGGACCGCGCCGGCCAGCCGAAGGTGCTCCTCGTCAGTGAATCGGCGGCGCGCACGATCTGGCCGAACGACGATCCGATCGGCAAGCGGATGTGGGCGGGCCAGGGCTCGGCCGGCAGCGGTGACGCGTCCGAAGTCGTCGGCGTCGTCAGCGACGTGCGCTACCGCGCCATCGAGACGGCTCCAGTCCCAGACGTCTACCTGCCGCTCGCGCAGTCGTACCAGTCGCGCATGCGCCTGTTCGTGCGCACCGGGCTCGATCCGTCGACGCTGGCGCCCGCCATCGCCCGCGAGGTGCGGGCGCTCGACCCGAACTTGCCGCTCAGCGAAGTCAAGACGATGGACGACCGCGTCGCCGACGCGATGTGGCGGACGCGCATCGGCGCGTGGCTGCTGTCGGCTTTCGCTGCGCTCGCGGTGCTGCTGACGGCGATCGGGATCTTCGGCGTCATGGCGCAGGCGGTCGCGCAGCGGACGGCCGAGATCGGGATTCGCATGGCGCTTGGCGCTCAGGCGCGAGACGTGCTCGGCCTCGTCCTGCGACGGGCCACCATCGTGACGGCCACCGGCCTTGTCATCGGCGCCGGGTCGGCGTTGCTGCTCACGCGGCTGCTCGCCGCCCTGTTATACGGCGTCGAGCCCGCTGACCCAGCGACGTTCGTGTCGGTCGCCGTCCTGCTCGGTGTCATTGCGCTCGTGGCCGGCTACATCCCCGCGCGCCGCGCCACACGTGTGGACGCGATTGCGGCCCTGCGCGCGGAATAGCGTCTCCGTTTCACTATCGTGCGGCGGACAAAAAGGGCCAGTCGCGTAGCGAACGCTGACCCTCCCGACCGCAAGACGCAGCAAGGGACGTTTCTCAGTCGGGACCCACATCAGACGGTCTCTCCCGTGGTGGGATCACAGGCAGGACGATGTGCGAGGGACGTTCTGCGTCGTGGTAGATGGTCTGCTGCACCACTCTCAACTCTTTCGTCGTGCCGAACTTTGCGCCCGTGTTCGGATTGCGATCGAACTGCGGGAAGTGGCTGCTGGTGACGTGCACGCGGATTCGGTGGCCCTGAGGAACGCGACCGACGTGCCGACGAGATCGATGTCGAATCGATACACCTCGCCTGGCTTCAGCGGGGTTGGTGTCGTGAGGCTTTCCCGATACCGCGCGCGCATCACGCCTCCGCGATGTTGTAGGTGTTCCCATCCGGGTGAACGTCGACCAGCTTGGCGACGAAATCGGTGTCGACGGCGTCAGTCGACGCGTAGAGCACCACCCTCACCGGGCCGGTGACCTCGATCTCTCCCTGCAGCACGTCCGACGTGTAGATCAGAACGTCCTGCCGTCCTTCGATCGGCCGCTGGTCGCGAGGCCCGGCCGGCGTTGGAGTGCCACAGCAGTTGTTTCCGCCGACCGATGGCACGGGATCGTTCGGGTCGTATCGAAAGCGATCGGGCGGCAATGGGCGGGCCGGCTTCTCCCACGTCAGACGGCCGTCTCCTTTCTGAGTATTTGCGGTGCCGCCGCTGATGAAGTACATGGGACAGTAATTCGTGCGCGCCAGCGGATACTCGTTCTCGAACACCCACTGGTTGCGTCCCATGACGAAGAGCTTCACCGGCGGTTCGCTCGCGAGGCCGTTCTCGATCCCCTTGAGCCAGTAATCGTACCAGCGCACTTCGAGCGCCTGCTGGTCGACATGCGCACTCGGGCCGAAGTCGATGTCGCCGGTCTTCTGCGTCGGCCCGTGGCCCCACGCCCCAATCACGATATTGCTGCCGCGTCGCGCTTTCTCCGTCGCGCCCTTCTGACTCATGCCGACATATCCTCGATGTGAAGAAGCTCGCTGCGCGTGTCGTCGGCAACAAGAGTTTCGAGGAGACCGTACGCGAACTCGCGCCCCATAGTGTCGCTATGCCGCGCCACCCCGCCATCGCCGATGCGCGTCGGACAGCACGGATCCTGTACGGCCTGCTCCGTCGCTTTTGACTGACCAGCGTGCCCCAGCGCCCTATCCTGTCTTCTCGAGACACGACGTCGGCCACGTCAGGCGACGCTCAGACGCGCAGGCTTCGGGACGAAGCGCAGGTGCACACCGAGACGCGCGTACATGTCGATCAAGCTGTTTCGTGCTGAAGAGATCGATCCGGTCGTCCAGCCGGAGGCTGCGGGTTGGACTCCCGTGACCCCGCCAACATTTATGACGAATCTACTCGCTGAGAGGCCACCGCAAGATGATGTGGTCTCTCGCGCGTTTGGCCGCTCTCACTACTTTGCCTGTCTCTGACCTGCTCCGCGCTTGATCGTCTGACTCCTCTGAAGCATTTGGGCCATGTTCATGGTCTCGCCGTCGAGCGTGAGCGCAATAACGGCCCAAATCGGCGCGCCATTTTCGCGGAGCGTCGTCGTGAGGACGAGCACGTCACCGTCTTTGAGAATGCCGGTGATGTCGTTGGGCGGGAATTTCCCAATCTGAAGGCTTGCGCTGACGACGCCATTCTTTTCCCAAATCCTGACGGTCTGCTCAGAGCCCTCTGGGTTCGTCATGGTAAACACCCAGGTTCCATTGAAGCGGCTCGCTTCCGACGATTTGATGGCAACCCTCTGTGCGGCCGCGGCTGCCGCGAGCAGAACCAAAACCGCCACGGTCGGCCACAGTCTCGCGCGCATTATCGCAAAGCTCCTTTCCGCATCCTGTATCAATCGAGTTCCTCGATTTCAGGGTGACAGTACTTGGACACCTCGTGATCAGATCGGGTCCATCTCCCCGTCCCGATGACGCACAGCTGGAGCTCCGCCAAACTGAAGCTCACCTGCCGGTTCGACGAATGACTCGTCCGCAGTTCTATGAGCGGCGGCCCACTGACGGGTTCTCCCGCACGCTGAAAGCCGACATCCGGAGTTCACGCGCCCAATGCGCGTTAAGGCAACCTTTCGACAAGATGCCCTTCCCGATCTTGGAGTCGAGGAATGTGGCTTCGCGCTTTTGCGTGGAGCAATCGAACGCCTGCCATCCCGGTGTCGCTGGAGCGACACCAATGCCCGCAAGGATCCTCAGATTCGTCTCGCGCCGCACCCAGCTTCGGCTGCGCGAGGCACGGAGGGTTGCGCAATTCGTGAACCAGTATGGCCACTACATCCGTCGGACGCCGCCGAGCAGGCTACGTTCGGCACTTCAATCGCGCACGAGAGTTCTACGCCAGACGTTGGAGATTGGCTCCAACTGCATGGGGCGCAAAGAGAATTCGAGGATCGACGCGGACCTGGCGATGAAGGTGTGCTGAAACGAATCGCGGGGTGACTGGAGGTTGAGGACGATTGCATCAACCCGTCGTCTGGGCATTGTCGTCTCGCCGCGGACGGTCAGACGCTCCAGGCGGCGGCCCGTGCCGTCGCGGCCGGGTTCGTCGTCGCAGACGTGGTGCGCGTGTCTGCGAACCACGACTGCGAGACACTGGCGTACGATTTCTTCGTGGCGGTCACGGCCACGTTCCGGCTCGTCTTCGTCTTCCTGGTGCTGGTGATCGGCACCCGTCGGATTCTCCATTGAACGTCACGGCACACCCAACGGGCGAGTGGACGGCGCAGCCGTTCAGAAGCGTACTCACGGGCGAGGAGCCGTACCGGTTCGTCGTCCACGATCGCGATGCTGGATTCTCGCCGACCCTCGCCAACGTCTTGCAGTCAATGAAGCTGCGCGTGCTGAAGACACCGGCCCGCATTCCGCAGGCGAACGCGTTCTGCGAACGCTTGATCGGCAC
>JBKPCD010000227.1:0-2465 GCA_046727175.1 Acidobacteriota bacterium
GCCAGTCGGCAATAAACGCCACGCGCTGATCCATGGGGCAGGTCTCCGTCCAGGGCATCCGTCCAGTCTTCCTGATCGCCCTTGTGATCTGTTACCCATGTATCCGGTCTACTCTGTTACCAATCTATCCGGTTCGGACCCCCCCTCTGCCACCCCCGGGGGACGGCCCCGGACCCGTTTCGAGGGGGGTCGCTCACGCCCCATGTTGTCCCGACGAAGGCTACCGCGCGGCGTGCTCACGAGAGATCTCCGTCTTCCCGGAAAAATGAGCCCGCAGTCGTGTTCGTTGTCTGGTCACCGCCAGCGGAATCAGAGGGTGCTGTGCGTGGCGTTCAACTCCGACGCCCGCGTCGAGCGCAAATCGTACTATCGCAAGACTCGCCGTAGAACACTGCCGTGAAGACGCTCGTGTGCGACTTCGTCCGGAAGGGAGTCGTCTTCGCGGTGAGAAACGCAGCGACGAACGATACGTCGATCCCTGTCGGGATATTCCGCCGCAGGCGCGATGCAACGTTCATTGCCGAGCGCAAAAAGCGCGATCTTCACGATTGACAAGCGACGTTCAGGGGCCTATCTTCCGAGAAGATCTTCGTGGCCGTCTGCGAGCGTTTGTTGACGAGCATGACGGAAGCGAGGACTGCTTCACACACTGCGCCACTATGGATGCGCAGCGATCTCGGGTCGTAGCGCGTTCCATCCTCTGAAATCTCACTGCAGCGGTTCTCAGCTCACCGCGAAGTTTCGGACGGCCATCACGTCGTCGATTCTGGCGCTCGCCTCGCGCTCGTCAAGGCTCTCGCTTCGCTCGACCCGCGGAACGCGGGCTTCGGCCTTGACGAAATCGCTCGGTCAAGCGCGGTCCTGGCTCTTACGTGATGGCCGGCCAGGACTTAGTTCAGCAACAGGGTGTGTATGCGGAAGCAAACGACTTCGCCAGGTGGCCGGCTGATGGACCTTCGAACGGCAGCGGCGTATCTTGGCTGCAGCTATTGGACGTTGCGCGATCTCGTCCTCAACGGACACATTCCCGCCGTTCGCATCCCGAGTCCTCGCGCACGCGACGGCCGAATCATGCGACGCATCCTGATCGACTCGCGCGATCTGGAACGGCTCATCGAACGCTGGAAGGAGGTCGACACCTCGCAACTGCACCCGTAGCAACCAAAGGAGAAACAACGAATGGGCATGACGTACAAACGCGGCGCCGTCTGGTGGGTGAAGTACTACCGGAACGGCCGGCCAATCAGGGAGTCGAGCCACAGCGGCAAGGAATCCGACGCGATCAATCTGCTGAAGCTTCGCGAAGGCGACATCGCGCACGGCCTGCCGGTGAACCCGAAGCTGAATCGAATTCGCTTCGACGAAGCAGCGGAAGACCTCAAGACCGAGTACGCCGTCAACGGGCGCCGATCGGCCGACGAGCTCGAGCGGCGGATCCGGCTGCACCTGCTTCCCTGCTTCGGAGGCCGACGCCTCGCAGCAATCACCTCCGCTGACGTCAACGCGTTCATTCTGAACCGGCAGAAAGAAGTGATGGTCGTCGGCGAGCGCGACGACCGCCAGGAGCGGAGGTACTCCAACGGCGAGATCAACCGCGAGCTTACGACGCTGAAGCGGATCCTCAACCTGGCGCGGCAAAACGGCAAGTTGATGCGCGTGCCGGACGTCCCCATGCTCAAGGAGCGGAACGTGCGAACAGGCTTCTTCGAGCGCGAGCAGATCGAGCGCATCCTGGCTCACCTGCCGGCGGCAATCCGTCCAGCCGTGCAGTTCGCCTACATCACTGGCTCGCGGATCCCGAGCGAGGTGCTCAAGCTCCAGTGGCGGCACGTCGACTTCGAAGGCCGCGTCGTCCGCCTGGACCCGCACACGACGAAGAACGACGAAGGGCGAACCTTCCCGTTCACCGACGGCCTCGAGCGGCTTCTGCAGGCTCAGAAGGGCGAGCACGACCGGCTGAAGGCTGAGGGCGTGATCTGTCGCTGGGTCTTCAACCGCTCCAACCGGAAGGTGAAGGGCAAGCGGATCACGACCTTCATCAAGGCGTTCAGGGCGACGTGTACGAAGGAGGGCTGTCCGGGTCGGATTCCGCACGACCTGCGGCGGACCGCCGTGCGTAATCTGGTGCGCGCCGGCGTTCCCGAGCGCGTGGCCATGCAGATGACCGGGCACAAGACGCGCTCGGTGTTCGAGCGCTACAACATCGTGAGCGAGTGCGACCTCGTGGAGGCCGCCAAGAAGCTCAACACGCTTCAGCCAGTCCCGCCAGCGTCAGACCGTGACGGGCACAATTCGGGCACAGTGGAGCCCGATCGTGGTCCCCGCCTGAAAGTCAGTCTCTAAATTTCTTCGGAAAGATTGGAGGCGCCGCCCGGATTTGAACCGGGGATGGAGGTTTTGCAGACCTCTGCCTTACCACTTGGCGACGGCGCCGACCGGAATGATGGGGACCGACCGTTTAGATT
>JBKPCD010000228.1:0-4684 GCA_046727175.1 Acidobacteriota bacterium
CGGCCGCGCTCTGCGCGCCGAGCCCGACGTTCCGCAGCAGCGCCTGCGAGAGGTCGCCGACGTAGTCGTTCCCCGGCGCGAAAGCTAGCGAGAACACGATGAGCGCCCAGGCCACACCGACGAAGCCGAGCGCGACGTAACTCATCATCATCGTGTTGAGCGAGTTCTTCGATCGGACGAGGCCGCCGTAGAAAAAGCCGAGGGCCGGCGTCATCAGCAGCACGAGCGCGGTGGCGATGAGCATCCAGGCCGTGTCCGCCTGGTTCACGACGGGTGCCGCGGCATCCTGCGCATGCGCCAGCACGGGCGAGAGGGCCGCAAAGAGCGCGGCGAGGCCAGCGATGCGACTCGGGCTGAGTCTGTGAGTACGGAGCGGATCACGTTCCATGCTTCTCCTCGTCTAGTGATGGGTCGATCCCGAAACGAGAGTCTGAAGGCGCACACTGACGCGCGCCTGAGGTGCACCGCCACAGGCGCGCGATCGATGGCCCGGATTTGATTGTGCGAAGCTGTGCAACGGGGGTGCCACCTTGCGCGAGCGCCACTCGATCCTCGTTTCGCGCGCTTTCACTGAGGGATCCTGAGGATTGGGGTCTCTGGCCCACTGCCGAGGGCACGACATTCATGTATCGCGGCCCGGCAGGTCAGACATTGTTGTAGGCAAAGCCGTGAGCGATCCGCGGGACGCGGCGCGGCGAAGCGGCTCCCGGACGACGGGATCCAACATTCTTGTGGGAGATCGGAATGTCGCCAACAAAATTGTGGGCCGGGCAACTGACGATGAGGAGGCTACGGACGCCGGGCACAGAGCTGCGGGCTCAGCGATGCGGCAGCGGTGCTTGCTATACTCGATCTTCGGCTGCTCTCTGCGGCCGACTTCGGGCCGGAGTGGCGGAACTGGCAGACGCGCCGGACTCAAAATCCGGTTCGCTTCACAGCGAGTGTGGGTTCGACTCCCTCCTCCGGCACCACAGAATCTGCAATTTATAGCCACTCCAAATTAGTCACGCTTGCCCTGCGTCACGCAGTGTGCCCGAATTTGCGCTCCTGGGTCTTAGAAGGGGTAATCAATGCTGGAGCGTCAGCGCGTCCCCGGCATCGGTCTCGGCAAGTCTTCGGCGGTAGATCTGCCGCGCATGCTCGTACGCCAGCTCGGCCCCGGGCCGATCACCGACTGAGATCTTCGGCAGCTTCGCCTTCCAGCACGCGTCCACGGCCTTGAGGCACCACTCGACGCTCTTTGCGGACGCACGGATCGGCTTGCTGTCAACGACCACAAATACCGGATTCGTATGAGACGACGGGAGAATTCGGAGCGCAATCCAGCTGCTTCGTTGGATCGGAACCTCGAATGCGACATCCCGGATCGTTCCGTCCGCGACGATCTCACGGCGCGCGACGGCACTTCCGTTCACAACCACCTCGACCGGCACAAATCGCGTATTTGCGACGCGCGCCCGTTCGAGGTGCCAGAACGGCGGTTCGTCATGACCGCGACCGCGAATGCTCTCGTCAGGGTGTTCACCAAGCAGCGCGGCGACCTTCGCCGTCACCCGGACGGTCGCGGGGTTTCCGAGCCGCAACTCGCTCCCGATCGGTACGTCGTTGACGTGAAGGTCGATGAGATGGCTTCGTCCGTCTGAGGTGTAGCTCCTGCCGCTGCGCAGCGCATCGATCCAGGCGTCATAGCTCAAGCCATGGTCCAGGTGTACGTAACTACGCCCAACGCCGACACGATCGCCGTAGAGACACGGGAAATCGGTCTCGCCGCTGATACGCGTACGAAACCCCGCGTTGAGCGTGTGATACCAGATGTTCAGTTCCGACAGCGGCCGCGTGTTCATGGTCGAAATGAAATCCACGGCATCGTGGGTCACATCGACGATGTACTCGTTGGCGCCGATGCCGCCGAAGATTGGGTGATCGAACGCGGGTATCTCGTGGTTCGGCAGCTCGTGGGACGTGACGTCGAGGCCGAGCCCCGAGTGCGCGAAGCCAACGAGAGCCCCCTGCGCCTTTGCCCACTTCATGATGGGAAGGTTCCACGTCGGCCAGTCCTCGATCGCCTTCGCGCCGCGGTAATCCTGATCCTTGAGGCCGAGCAACACGAGATGGCCGGAGTGGCTCGAAGGAAAGCCGGAGACCTCGAGATCGTAGTGCATGCGATTATCGGCCGTCGACAACGCGTGGTCGCTGCCCTGAAAAAACAGTTTCTGAAAGTAGTAGCCAGGACCCCACGTGAGCACGGATCCCACGTTGAGATCCTCACCGACAATGTGGCGAATCATGTCGTCGGGCTTGACCCCGATCGTAGGCGCCTCGTAGTGCAGACACCCCGCTGCGTGAATGTGGTGATCGCTCGAGTACCAGCCGAGCGCAGCCGGGTGAATCCACCGGTCGAGCGCCAGGCTGCACGTCTGAGGACCATCCACATAAAGTGCCTGTCGCTTGACCAGGTACTCCGGACCGCGTGTGAACTCGAGCGAGTACTCGCCCGCGGGCAGCCAGATCATCTCGCCGTTCCGCCGGTAGACCTGCGGGTGAAACGCGAAGTCGGGAGCGAGCCGCTTCGCCCGCGATGGATAGATATGTTCGTGGGTGTCGCGAATGATCAATGACGCGGTCGTCGGCCTGCCGTCCTCGTCGAGGACGGACAGCGTGACGGGAATGGACGGCTGCACCGTGAAGAGGACGGGCGCTTCGTTGCGAAAGCCAATGTCCTGCGTCCCTTGACCGACGTTGACCGAGAAGGTGGCTTCACGCTTGCCCGAATCACGGCTATAGAGCTGCACGATTCGGTACTCGAGCTCGAGCCCGGACAGCACCGCAGTGAATGGCGGCTTCTCGTATGAGCTCAGATCCAGCCAACGATCCATCACCTCACGGTCGGTAATCTTCTTCTTCGGGACCGCGTCCAGCGTGAACCCGTCGGGCATGAAGTCGGCCGCACCCCGCGCCCAGACCGGCAGTGCGTTGGGACTGTCAACCGCGAGGCGCGCCGTGATGCCTGCCTCGTTGCGCACCTTGATCAGAAAGGTCCGCCACCCATTGGCGACGAGCTCCGCGCGGGCAGGGCCTTGAGCCACCTTGACGCGACTCTCGGGATTGATGTGCACGTCGAGCAGGCAGTACTTGTCGAGAACATTCTGGAAAGCCGGAATCGCTCGCGTCGCATCCGTTTCGCGCAGCGTGTCGTCGAGCGCACGCAGATCCTCGGCGCGGAGTGGAGCGCCGAGATAATCGAGCGTCTGGATTACCCGCCGGACGTGTGCGGCGAGAGGCTGAAGTTCGACCCTGTCTACGCCAGGTACAGGTCGCGCCGCAAGCGGCACCCAGAGCGTTAAGAATAAGGCGACCGCTCCGGTTGCCCACCGCAGGTGAAGACACCTCGCAGGGGCTTGCATCGTGTCACGGCCTTTCCGCTGCGTCTTCCAGGGTGAGGAACGTCACGATAACATATCGCGGCAGTCGGACGCCGGCGTCGTGTGGCACGACATCGGACATCACGAGAACGCGCTGGCCGCATTCCGGCTCTGCGGGCGGCGGCGCCTTGTGCTCGTCCCCCCAATGTAGAGCTGCGTTGCAGGCTCTTTCGTCCGGACTAGGGAGCAATCGTCAGCTGCGAGGGCTGCGTGACGATGATCTCAGGAGTGCGCCGGTAGGTCTTGATCGGCCCGGTCGCGCAGATCTTCTTGTCCGCGTACTTCAGCTCCGGTGCGCGGAACTTCGCGCGATCGCTACCGAAGATCACGACGGTGAATATCTGATTCGGATAGGGCTGGTCCAGATTCAGGAATGTTGGTCGACTGCGATCTGGACTCGAGGTACTTCGGACTGACCACATGACCGCACACCGTCCGAACCTCGCCAACGTGGTCGGCTGCCTCCTTGGCGGTCAAAGACGGTGTTGGCTCCGGTGCTACCGCTGACTACGGACAGCAATGAAGCTATCAGGATGACTGTCATGGCGGCACTCCCGGATGCGGCCAACGAGTTTCGGTAACCGCTGCTCTTGAGACCCGCGGGCGGTTCATTTCCGAGAGCATCATACCAACTGCTGAGCTTGCCCGCGAAGACATCATCGCTGCACGGTTAGTGGTGGACTTTGGTTTTCCCGTTCGCGGATGGTCGCGTCAGCACGCCATCGACTACATGAAGGGAACGAATCTTTCCAGTTGTAGAGAGCTGTCGACCAGCTGCAAAATTTCTAGCGTTTCGATCGTTCTATCAGTCTCAACTCCGCTTTGCCTCACGGCGAGTGTGGGTTCGATTCCCTCCTCCGGCACCAACGTCTCGCTTCGCCCCCCATCTTGCGCCGGGCGTACGTCATCCGGCGCTCCGTCTGAAGTCTGGAGTCTGCAGCCTGGAGTCTGCGGTCCGTCTGCAGCCTGGAGCCCGGAGTCCGGAGCCCAGAGTCCGGAGCCCGACCTACCTCCCATCTTCCAGCGTGATAGCCTACACCGCTGATCCAGGAGCCAATCCCCCAATGAGCATGAGTCGAACCGTCCAGGACGCCCTCAATCAGCAGATCAACGCGGAGCTGGGGGCGTCGTACGAATATCTCGCCATGTCGGCGTGGTGCTCGTCACAGAACCTCCTCGGCAGTGCCAAGTGGCTGCGCCTCCAGAGCCAGGAGGAGTACGGCCACGCAATGAAGCTGTTCGACTTCGTCCTCGCCCGCGGG
>JBKPCD010000229.1:0-55644 GCA_046727175.1 Acidobacteriota bacterium
GCTATGGTCTCCCGCTCAATGGGGGTGACAACCGGATCACCGTGCTCGACTATGAAGGCTGGCGTGCGCCGACGCAGGGTGACCAGTTCGATCCGCTCGTGGACCTGTGGTGGGATCCGTCACGCTTCCGTCGCGACCCCGTGGACTCGATCGATCAGCTGGCGGGTTACAAGGGAGGCGTGCTGCGTGCGGACTTCGGTAACGCCACCGTCCGCAACCCCAAGGAACGCGGCCCATGGTTCGTCAACGAGAACATCTCAGTCGCCCGTACGTTCGGCCTCACCGGGACGCAGCGGCTCGAGTTCAGGTTCGAGGTGTTCAACCTGCTGGACCGGAAGGTCTGGGGAGCGCCGGATTCCACGATCACCAGCGCCAACTTCGGCCGCGTCACGACGCTCGCGAATTCGCCACGGCAGATGCAGCTCGGGTTGCGGTACGAATTTTAGGAGGCCGCTGAAGACGGCGGCCTGACGCCGCGTTCCTGGTTCACGGGTTCCCAGTTCCAGGGCTGGTTCGCAGGTGCTCAGCGACTTGAACCTTCCTGGAACCTGGAACCTGAGAACCGTGGAACGTCACACAGGATGCGTTTTTTCAGCATCCTGTGTGAGCCGAAAGCCTCCCTAGCCCCACCACGTCTCGCCCGGGGCGAGGTGGGCCTTCGCGACATCAGGGTTGATCTCGATGCCATATCCCGGCTTGTCCTGGATCGTGAAGTACCCGTCCCGGATCAGCGGCCCATCGTGAATGACCAGGTCTTGCCACCAGTCGATGTAGCGCGCCAGTTCGTGCACGCGGAAATCACGCATGGAGGCGGCGGCGTGGCACGAAGCGATGGTGCCAACCGGGCTCGCGGGATTGTGGGCCGCGGTCGCGATGTAGTAGTTATCCGCCAGATCGTGAATCCGCTTGGCCTCCATCAGCCCGCCCGATTTCGGAATGTCGATGTGGACGATGTCGCAGCCCTGTAGCTCGATCAATCGCCGGAACCCGTCACGGGTGTACAGGTTTTCGCCCGTGCAGATAGGGACCTCGACCGCATGCGTGACCCGAGCCATGGCTTCGAAGTTACCCGGCGGGACCGGGTCCTCCAGCCACATCGGCTTGACCGGCTCGATCGCCCTCGCCATCTGAATCGCGTCACGCACGTCGTACTTCCAGTGCGCTTCGACCCCAAAATCGACGTCGGGGCCCAATTCGTCGCGCACAATTTCCATCGCCTTGCCGATGCGCCTCAAATCCTTCAGCGTGAGCCCTCGGGTATAGCGATCATGACCGGGCTCTTTGTAGTCGGGATCGGCCTTTGGCGGAATGCCGTCCCCTTGGAATTTGAACGCCGTCCAGCCAAATTTCTCCGCCTTCGCCGCTTGGACCTGTTCGCGCCACGCCTGGGGATCCTCTGGATGCTCCACGGCAGGCATCGTGCGATAGAAACGGACGCGGTCACGAAATCGTCCGCCCAGCAGGTTGCATGCTGGCGTCTGGAGGATCCGCCCCGCCAGGTCCCACAACGCAATCTCGACGCCGCTGATAGCGGTAACGGTGACGCCGGCAATCGCGCCCGCGCCCGCGCTCTCCATCAGCATCTTTGTGTACAGTTTGTCGACGTTGAGGGGATTTTCACCCTGCACGATTGGCCGGAGCTTGTTGACGACCAGATCCTTGACTCCCCAGCCCCAGTAGGCTTCGCCGATCCCGTGCAGCCCGGAGTCCGTTTCGATCTTGATGAGATTCCAGTCCCACGTCCCCCGCACGATCATGCACTTGACGTCGACGATCTTGACCTTGGCCTTGTGCTGTTGCGCATAGCTGTGCAGCGGCAACAGACGCACCGCGGCCAGCCCCGCCGCGGATTTCAGGAAAGTTCGCCTGTCCATGGCGCCTCCGCTCATGCGTTTTCCGCCCTCTGTCGCTTACCCTCTCTTTCTTTCAAACCCGCGCTCACCCGGAGTGTGGAATAGCTGATACGTGGCCGGCGCACGAAAAGCGATGAAGAAGGCGCTACACGAATCCCGTCCACGGCTATGTGCTGAACGGCCGGCACTATCTGGAGCGTGACTGGGTAGCGAAAGAGGGAGGCTATGTGTATGAGAACCTCAGACAGTGCGCGACGGTATCACGAGCTCAGTGGCATGTGGTGCGGCACTCGCGCTAATCGATCTCGGACTCGCTCAACAGCCTCTGGTACGTCTGTCGCGCGTGTTCGTAATCCGCCCTGGCCTGCTCCAGCTCGTCACGCCCGATGAGCCGCTCCTTCTGCGACCAGCACTGGTCCACCCCCTTGAGACACCAGTCGGCGCTTCGTCGCGACGCGCGCACGGGTTTCCCTGCGACCAGCACCCAAATGGGGTTCGTGTGCGACGACGGCAGGATGCGCACCGCGAGCCAGCTGCTGCGATCGATCATCGCGTCGAATGTCAAATCGCGCAGCACACCATCGGCCACGAGATTCTGCTTCGCGACGGGATATCCGTTCACAACGAGCTCCACGGGCACTTCGCGGGTGTCGCCGATCCGGGCGCGCTCGATATCCCAGTAGGGTTGTTCCTGATAGCGACGATTCCTGCGTTCCGGATTGGACTTCTCGTTGAGAAAGGCCGCCGCCCGGACATGCACCTTCACCCGACCGGCACCGGGCAACCGAAGCTCGCTTCCGTTTTCGCCCATTCGTATGTCGTTGACCGTGAAGTCGAGCAGATGGCTTCGCCCGTCGCCGACGTAGTTTCGACCGCGGCGGATTCCCTCACACCAGTCGGTGTAATCGAGCTTCCCGTCGAGCTTGACGTACGAGCGGCCCATCCCCACCCTCTCCCCGTAGACGCACGGGAAATCGGTTTCTCCGCTGATGCGCGTACGGAAGCCCACGTTGAGTGTGTGATACCAGATGTTCAGCTCCCACACATGGGGCGTGTCGACCGTTGAGATGAAATCCACGGCTGACACTGGCTTCCCGTCCGGCCCGGGTACCTCGTGCGTGACGTCGACGATGTACTCGTTCGCGCCGATGCCGTTGAACGCGGGCACGATGTAGTTGGGCAGTTCCGAGGAGTTCACCTCCAGGCCGAATCCCGAGTGGGCAGGCCCGCAGACCGCGCCCTGCCGCTTCGCCCAGCGCAGCGTGTTGAGACAGAGAGTGGGCCAGTGCTCGTACGAACTGCCGCCCGGGTAGATCTGCTCTTTGAGCCGCAGGAGCACGAGATGGCCGGATCGATGCGAGCCGAACCCGGAGACTTCGATGTCGTAGTGCAGGAGGTAGGGCGGGCGGGAGACGAGGTCGTCCTTACCCGTGAAGAATTGTTTCTGGTAATCGAAAGACGGGCCCCAGGTGAGCGTCGCGCCGACCTTCAGATCCTCACCCAGGGTGTGGCGCACCATGTCGGCCGGGAGCACGCCTTCGGTCGGGTTCACGTAGTGTGCGCACCCGGCGGCGTGGATGTGATGATCGCCCGACCACCAGCCGAACTTCGACGGATCGATCCAGCGTTTGATCTGGAAACTCGCGTTCTGACTCTGAGAGCCACCATTCTGTCCGGAGGCGCTGGTCGATGATTCGACTACCGTGAGCGGCTGCGTTTCGATAATCGATTCCGGACCGCGCCAGAACTCCACAGTGTACTGTCCGGGCGGAAGCTTTACCGTCTCACCATCGGCGCGGTACACCTGCGGGTGAAAGGCGAAATCGGGCGCGAGCCGCTTGGCCCGCGATGGATACACGCGGCTCTGCGTGTCGCGAATCACGAACGCCGCAACGGTCGGTGCGCCCGTTTCGTCACGCACTCGCCACTGCACGGATTCCGCGGGCCGAATCGTGAAAAGGATCGGGATCTCGTTGCGGTAGCCGAGGTCCTGGGTCCCCTGCCCGACATCGAACGTCAGAGTGGCCTCACGTTGGCCTGAATCCCGGCTGTAGAGCTGTACGATGCGGTACTCGAGAACGAGGCCGCTTAACGTCCTCGTAAGCGGCTGGCTGTCGAACATCTGCAGATCGAGCCATAGATTCCGGAGCTCGTCCGGCAGTGCCCCGGCGAGCCGTCGCGCCTGAGCGCTGTTTCCACGCAGGACGGCAGTCGTACCGGCCTGATTGTGCACTTTCACGAGGAAATGACGCCAGCCGTTTTCGACGAGCTCGGGCGTTGCAGATCCTCGTGCGACCTTCACGCGCATTTCCGGGTTGACGTCGACGCCGATGAGGCAATGACAATCGAGCAGCCGCTGGATCGAGGCGGCAGCCGAGTCCTCGTCGGCCATCTTGAACGCCGTCTCGAGCGCGCGCATGTGGTCGGGCGCAAGCGGGGTGCCGAGATACTCTGTCGCGGTGATGAGACGCGTGACCTGCGCGACCAGCGGTTGCAGCGGCACGTGTTCAACCAGCGGCAGAGGCGAATCGCACGGTTCGGCCGCCGCCAGGTTTGGCAAGATTCCCGGCGTGCTACTGGCAGCCGACGCCCCCAGCAGCTCGGAGGACGCGAGCGCCGCGGGAATGACGGTGGTCGCATGAAGGAACACGCGGCGGGACACGGGTCCGCTCGGAGGAGAGGCCTTCGCATTGATCATCTTTGGTCTCCTGCTTGTTACCTGCGAACGCGCGTCTGGATTTCGTCACGCCCTTAGACGATCACACGGAGCTCCGCGATGCACGGTTCCGTGACGAGATCCGTGATCGGTCCATATTGGAAGGGCGGATTATACCTTCAGTAGACGGTTCTCTTCCGCAGGAATTCGATGACGTCCGCGCTGCTCTCGTTCGAGCCAGCCCAACAACGCCGCCACGATCAAGTGCAGCGGAAGCACACACGCAGTCTGGGACACAGGGCACTACGGGTGCCCGTAGCGGTGTCTTCTCGAAGTCCTCAAGACTAGAAGACGATGCGGAGACCCAGTCGGAACTGCCTCTCATCGATCCCTTCGCGGCCGAGATCCTGAACGCTGGTAATCGTCATGAAATCAGCCCATCTCCGACGTTACCCACGATGGATCCGTAGAGAACCTGCGCCGCGCTCCGTTTGGGAACGGCAAACACCAGAGCCGAGGCAGCCAACAACAGACACGGCAGCGAGATGGATCTGCGTGCTCTTGCGGACATTGAAACCTCCAGTCATCGCGTTGAACCGGGAACGGAGGATTCTTTATGTGACGGCGACGAAACCGAACCTCTGGGGCGAGGGACATCGGAGGTACTTTCGCTGAATGCCGACAGGCTGAGGAACGGAAACCGGTAGCGAGCGGGATGGTAAGCCCAGCGGCCAGATGGAGTCAAACCGAATTGGGGCGGCTACGTGCGGCAGGACACCATCGAAGCTTCGCCCGTTTCAAAAGCCGATAAGTCGGGGCGAACTGGCATCGGCATCGGTTCTACCGACTCCGGGCGTCGCCAGGACATCGTGGCATCAGAGACGAGTACGGTTACCGCTGATATCGCAATGCCGTTGCCGCTCTCCGCCGAGACTGATCGACAAAATCGTGGAAGCTACCGCGGACAGCTGTCATATTGCCTTGATCCAGCGCGGTTTCGGCGTCGTACACCTCTGCCAGATGTTCTCCTTTGCGGGAGCGCCCCAATCGTTCAGAGCGGAATAACGAATCTACCTCTTCTTGCGAGCACGAGTGCCGCTCTTTGGTTTAGCGAGCGCAGGTTCGTTCTGAGTCTCCGCAGTGGCTTTCGCTTGCTTCGCCTTCAATTCTGCCCAGCGTTTCCGTTGCGCTTCCGCAATGCGTTTTCGCGCCTGGAGTGACAGCCGGGGACGACGTCGCGTTACGGCACCTTGCAGCGCCTGACGGACACCCTCGGAAAATGGATTTGGTGTCGAGCCTCCCGACCGCAACTCGGGAAACACGGCGTAGATAGTTGAAATCTCGCGCTGAAGCGCCTCAAGGCGTGCCTCCGCTCCAATTCGGGCGAGGCGGCGAAGTTCTTCTCTTGTCATCTCGCAGAGCGTAGCGCAGTTCCGGGCGGGTGGAAAGCCAAGACGTGTTCAGTCACCGCCCCGCCGACCTTATTCTTCTGACACTCGAGAACCCAGAGGAAGCGCCTTATGGCCGCGAGCATGAGGGCGAGGAAGCGGTGCTGATGCTCGTTACGCTGGCCTCTCGAAGTATCTGTGCGCCAGAAACTCATGATCCGTGATCGTGGCCGGGACCGCCTGCAACGTGTGCGCTCCGCCATGGCGGTCGTGGAGCAGGCGATGTGAGCCGCCTGTCGTCCTGGTGCGTCGAGAAAGAGTCGGACCTCACGCCCATTACGTGGAGTCGCAGTGAGCCCAGGTGATGGCTCCAGAGCGTGCAACGCGCCCGCGACCCGTTCGCCTTCGTGTGCGTGAATAGCTAGAATCGATTCATGCGGGGGGCTCATCTGTCCCGGCGCGCGTTTCTCGCCGGCTGCGCCCTGTCGCTGAGCGGGGCGAGTGCCGCGCAGCGGTCGCCGCAGCGCGGCGGCGACCTCCAAGAGCACGATCGCACGATCCAGGGACGCTTGACGCGGCTCGGTAATCGTCTTCGCGGCAGATTCCGCGACCTCCCCCGTCATTTCATCTTCGAGTACTACCCCTGGTACGGCGCTACGGGGCATTGGGATGCAGCCGGGCGCACGCCGCCTGCGGAGCTTGCCGCGTCGGATCTCCCGCTGCTCGGCGCTTACGACTCGCGCTCGCCGCGGGTGATCGAGCAGCACGCCCGGTGGATGGTCGAGGCTGGCATCGGCGCGATCAATCTGAGCTGGTGGGGGCGGGGCAGCTACGAGGACAACTCGGTGCACGTGGTGATGGACGTCATGCGTGCATTCGAGATCAAAGTCATGTTCCACCTGGAGCCCTACTCACCCAATCGCGGCATCCAGTTCGCCGACGACGTTATGTATCTGCTTCGCGAGTACGGCGAGCGGCGGCGGTGGGATACGCTGCTGCTTCTCGAGGACGCCGACGGCCGTGCGGGCCCAGTATTCAAATCGTTCGTCACGCTGTTGTCGCCGACCACGACGGATTGCAAGGGGGTTACCCACCCGGTCGACGTCTACGTGCCCGATGACGCCTGGCGCCAGGGGCTCGCTCGCGTGCGCCGCAACTTCGCGACCGATTTCGATCGCATCACGTTCGTCGCCGATTCCCTCGAAGCGGACCGCATGCTGTCGGTCGGCTTCGACGCGGGTGCGGTGGGCAATCCCTACATCCGTCCCGACGACTGGCCTGGATTCACCGATCCGTTCGATCGCGTCGGGATCCCGTTCTCGTTCGCGGTCAACGCCGGCTTCGATGCCGTCGAGCCGAAGACGCCGCCGGACGATCCGTGCTGTCGGCCGGCTGCGTTCGAACCTGACGTGGAGGTGCGCTGGGACGTGGAGAGCTCACGCGAGCACGCGCATGCGGCGTGCGCGACGCGCATCGCGGCCTCCCTGGAGCGCACGCTCGCGCATCAAATCGACCCGAGGTCGGCCAACTGGCGGCGCGGCTTCCTGCTCGTCCCCATCAACTCCTTCAACGAATGGCACGAAGGCACCGCGTTCGAGCCGATGAAATCGTACGATGATCTGACGCCGGCAGAGCGCCGCCTCTATCACAATCCGGTCAAGGGATCGTATCGGCTCGACACGCTCAAGACGCTGCTGCAGATGGTGTTCTGAGGCCGCGAGCTTGAACGCAAGAGAGGGTAGTGGCAATAGAAGACAAGCAGGGCGTCAGCAGAGGGAACCCGTGATCGCTCGTGTCGACAGGCAGAAATCGTCGGCATGAAACCAGCAATCGGTGCTCGGTTCGTGCGAGTCTCGACGGAGAGATTGTACAGACGCCCAGCCGCCTCGCGCAAAAAGGGCTCGCAGCCGCCGGCTCAACTCCGGGTCCCGGCCGCCGAGACAATGGAAGATCGTGGCTGTCGCTACGAATTGAGCGGCATACCCCGCCTCTTCACGCCTCACTTTCAGCACGATGCCTGTTCCATTGTCGTCGGTCAGCGGAAGAAGCATCCGGCCTCCGCGCTGCAGCCTCTCGAGCCACAGAGATCGTGGCTGCGTCACGCCAGCGTTGAGGAGGATGGCGTCTACCCGCCCTGGATCGAATTCGCAGCCGTCGGCAGCGACTACACGGACGCGTTTGACCGACCTGAGATTCACACTGGCACGTGAGGCAAGGGCGGCGTCCACTTCAACCCCAATGACCTCCCCGTGCGGCGCTACGACGGTCGCGATAATCGCCGTGTAGTACCCAAGGCCGCAACCAATGTGAAGCACTCGGTCCCCTCGTCGCAGGTCGAGCACGTGAAGCCAGGCGGCCAGCCCGCTCGGCTGCCCATTGTTCAAACCACGTCCTGCATCAATCGCCACCACGATGTCCGGATGGTACAGCCGTTTCGCATCGTGCGTGGTGTAATCGTACCGCCGCGGATGACGCGAGAAACGACTCGCGACCTGTTGCCATACGCTCTGCGGCGCCGTGCCCCGGATTAGCCAAGGCGCGGCGCCGAGGAAATCCTCCCGCCGAACTCGTGCGAACGCAGAACACAGCTCGTCCGACACGCGAAGGCGGTACCTCCGCCAGACCACGTCACGGATCTGCCTGGCGTAGTGGCGACGGATCGAATCGAGGTCTCGCATCTACCGACGAACCGACCTGACGATTGCCCGCGTGCTTCGCATCGGGCTCGGCTGCTCCGAGGTGAAGGCTGAAGGTGAAAGAGCCTTTCGTACTTTCTGTAGATTATTAGTCAATTGACAATGCCTCACTGCGGTGGAAGATCCCGCCACAGGTACATGGCCGATGACAAGTAGTAGTTTCGGGCGATGGCGTTGATCTGCCGCTCGCCGAGCTCAATGAGCGCCTGCGCCTTGACCCTCTTCGCGCCGGTGTTTGCGCTGTCGTTCGCCAAGACGTAGTCGGCAAGTTCGGCCGCCCATTTGAACTCGCGGGCAGCCAACGCCTCGCGCCCGCGTGCCAACACCTGGTCGGGACCACCAATCAGGCCGACCAGCTTTGCTGCGCGATCCTTCTCCGGAAAGGGAGAAAGGTTGGTGGCGTTTCCGTCGAACCAGCCCACACGGTCCGCGTAGATGCCGCGCACGGTCCACTCGACGCCGCCGTAGAACTCCTGGAGGTATGGGTTCTCCGCCAGAGGGGGCGGAAGCTTGACGTGCTGCACCAGCTCGTCGGGGCGCTCGCCCTGCTTCATCCCCTGGATCGTCTGATCGAGAATGGACTTGATGCCATCGCGGTACGCGGTGAGCGCGGCGCGCGCGGCGGCGCCACCCAGAACGGGCCGCGTGTGGCTCGGCACCACGTCCTCTGGTCCCCGCTCGATCATCTTCTCCAGACTGGCGATCCAATCCTCGGGAGTACGTGGCCGCGCGCCCCGGATCGGGCTGATGTTCGGGAAGGCGCGCAGGAAGTCGTCTCCGGGCATCAAGACGCGCTTCTCAGGTAGCCACACCATTGCGTCCGCCGTCTCGCCGGGTGTGGACAGAAGCTGCAGTCGCAGGCCGGCAATCGTCAGCAGCAGTTGGTCGCCGCTGAACGTGCGCGTGGGAGGCAGGTACCCTTCCCGAGTAGGAGGCGTGACCCGCCCATATTCCATTTGAACGCCCGCGTTGATGTACATCGACTCCGGCAGCGCCATGCCGAACTGGTCGCCGCCATCGCGCCCGGAGCGGCCGATGTCCGGCACTGCCTCGACGAGCCGCTGATGGCTAAAGATGTCAGGATGATCCGTTCCGGCAAACACGCGCGCCCCGCCAGTGTGGTCCGGGTGGGAGTGAGTGTAGATGATCGCACGCACCGGCGCGCGGAGGAGATCACCGAACGCGGTCCTGATGGCGCCTGCGGCCACTGGGTCCGTGGCCGTATCCACGATGATGGATCCGGTGTCGCCCTGGATCAGGATCACGTTGCTGGCCGAGTAACCCACGGCCACGTACACACCGTCGGTGACCCGGATCACTTCCTTGCGGAACTCGTTCGACTGCGCCCGTAATTTCTCGCGTGCGGTGTTATCCTGGGCAGCCGCAGAGATGCACGAGGCGAAGAGCATCGTTACCGCCAGTGCGGATGTCCGACAAACCCAACCCTGCATCTGATCCTCCCGTTCGTGTGTCTTAAGAATCAGGTCTGTTCTCGCTTCACCGTTCATCGGCGTGCGCGCACCCTGGGAGTCGAGCGAGTTCCGACGCCGCGGCGTGGCCATATGGATCAAGTCCGGCCGTCTTTTGGTAGCCAGACCAGGCCGTCTCAAGAGCGCGTGCCGGTTCTCTCGCGGCCAGGCCGAAGCGAACCATCGCCAATATCGTGGCGCGAACACTGACGTGGGGATCAGCGCCACGCACTACGCGCCCGCAGGCGGGACACTTGAAGAGCGGGTTGGAGATGTGCCGCGTCGAGCGAATGCGCCCAAGCATGTCGTCGAGCTCGTCGCGCAGCCCCAGCAGGGCCTCGATGGACAGGTCGTCTCGCCAACGCAGCCGCAGGTGCTCCACCATTTCCGGGAACCAGATTCGATGCGCGTCGCCCGCCGCCACGGCTCATCATCTTAGACTGGTCCCCATCTCGTCGGGTTGGCGCCCGTCGCCAGATCGCCGTCAGGACCTATCTGACTCGGGAGACGTTCTGTTCTGAATTATGGATTTCAGCGGGTGCTGGAGCCCGCTACAATCGGCGCGTGCACTACGTCTACATCGTCCGTTGCGCGGACGCACGCTGTACACCGGCTATGCGCGAGACCCGCGTGCGCGTGAACGGGCGCACAACACCGGCCGTGGCGCGAAGTACACGGCGGGTCGGCGTCCGGTGCGGCTCGTGTATCAGGAAGCGTTCCGGTCTGTGGGGAAGGCTCTGGCACGCGAGTACGTCGTGAAGCAACTTACTCGCGCGCAGAAGGACGCGTTGGTCGTCAGCGCGAGACGACGCCGCCACTGAACCAGCACTTCCAGGAGCAAATTGTGAAGCGAATTGCGGCGGCGTTGGTGCTCACACGTTCCGCTGGGGCCTCAACTCGCTGGATCGGCGTTCAGGTGCAATTGCCCTCTGTTCTTCCAACGGCTTCCACTCACGCCCCAACCCGGTTGAGGAATCATTGAGAAATCGCGCGGCTTGCATGCTTTTCATTTGCATTCTGGGAGGATTAGCAGCCGCCCAGACATCGACGCTACCCGAACTGCGAACAGCGGCCGCGTCGATGACGCCCGGCAATCTGCTGCGCCATATCCGGGAACTTTCCTCTGACGCATACGACGGCCGCCTCCCCGGCACTCCTGGCGAAGAAAAAAGCGTCGCATATGTCGTCTCGCAGATCAAAGGCATCGGCCTCCAGCCTGGCACACCGACAGGCGGCTTTGTGCAGAAGGTGCCTTTGTACGGTACTCGCTCGCGAGGCACCCTCGCGATCACCGCTAGCGGCAAGGGTATTCCGATGTCGCCGGCTGAGGACTTTGTCCTGTGGTCGAATTTACCTGACGAGCGGATCGAAGTCCGTGATTCCGACGTCGTCTTTGCCGGCTACGGAGTCGTGGCGCCCGAATACAAATGGAACGACTACGCCGGTATTGATGTAAAGGGCAAGACTGTCATCGTCATCACCGGCGATCCGCCCGTCGCCGACCCCGGTGACTCCACCAAACTCGACGAACGTGTCTTCTTGGGCAACGCCCTGACCGTCTACGGCCGAACCGGAACAAAGCTGGCGACCGCGTTCAACCACGGAGCAGCCGCAGTCCTCCTTGTTCCGCCCGCCCAGCCGTTTCGTTACGTTTGGGAAAACAATGCGCGCGAGAACATGACCCTGCGTGACGGCAACGAACGCCAGCAGTTAAAAGCGCAAGCTCTTGTCAGCATCGATAAAGCCGCCACGATATTCGCTGCCACCGGCAACGATTTCGAAAGAGCACGCGCCGCGGCAGCCGCGCCCGGCTTCCGGGCCGCCGCACTTTCTGCGCGCGTCACCATAACAGTGACCAACCAGGTGCGCAGCTTCGAATCGCAGAACATTCTGGCCAAGATTGAAGGCAGTGATCCGGCTCTCAAGAACGAGTACGTGATTTACAGCGGCCACTGGGACCACCACGGTCGGGAAGGGAATCGGATCTTTCACGGGGCGAGCGACAACGCCGCCGGAACCGCCGGCGTACTTGAACTTGCCCGTGCCTTTCGTTCGCTCAATCCGCGACCGAAACGCACCATTGTCTTCCTTTGGCCGACGGCCGAGGAAAAAGGACTATTGGGATCGCATTACTACGTCACCCATCCGCTCTATCCTCTCGCCTCTACCGTCGCGAATATCAATCTCGACTATTTCAGCAATTGGGGATGGGGGCGCACCAGAGATTTCAGCATAGTCGGTATTGGTAATTCCACTCTGGACGATCTCACGGCCGAAGCCGTTCAACGCCAGGGCCGCATCCTGACCGGAGATACGGCGCCTGAGATGGGCTTCTACTTCCGTTCCGACCATTACGAATTCGCCCGCGTCGGCGTCCCATCACTAGAAACCAGTCCAGGCGTCGACCATGTTGGGAAACCTGCTAGCTTTGGAGAAATGAAGCGCGCTGGCTATATCGCCAACGACTATCACAACGCATCGGACGTGATCAAACCCGATTGGGATCTGCTCGGCGCCGTGGAAGACCTCCAGATTCTGCTCGAAGTCGGCTACCGCGTCGCCCAACAACCCGACCGCCCCACATGGAAGCCGGACGCGGTTTGGCGCCCGCGGCCTTCACGGTAACCTTTGCCGCCACGAGTCCACGCCGGCCCGACAACATTTGCCCGTCCTGAAGGTGTTCGGCACAGATAACTCGCGGGTAGTCGCCCAGGGCGGATTGAAGAATCCGCTCTGGCGGCGATTTCGGTCAAGCGGCATCCGGTTCGATTCCCAGTCGGTCGTTCACAGTGCACCGCAGCTTCTGTTTGCAGCCAAGATAGCGTTCCGTCGTTTGGACCGAGACCTCGAGCTTGGCCGGTCGCCGAACGACCCGTCCCCTCGCGTGTTCTTTCTGTATCAGCTGATCGCTGCCGCGCTGACCGTCGGAGTGGAGCTCAGTACGGATGCGATGATCGAATGACGCACAGACAGCCTATCGGTTGTCTGTGGGACTGGTAGTCGGTAACGCTGATTGCTCATCCCGTTGATCGCCCCTTGCAAAGGAAGTACTCCCGCGGCTTGGCGCGCCTGCTGCTCGGCGTGCCGTGCGCTGAGATCCAGTCGGCGGTATGTCGCTTCTCTCTCGTGCCGCGCGAGCTGCTCGGCACGGCGCCGCAGGTTCTCGAAGAGCTGTCGAACTCTAGTCACCGCGTAGCGCCACAACGGGATTGACGCGAACGGCGCGCGCGGCCGGAATGAGCGTGGCCACGGCCGTCACCAGCAGCAGCACGATCGGCAGCGCGACGAACGTGATCGGATCGCGCGCGCCCACGCCGAAGAGCACGCCCGACATGAAGCGCGTCAGGGCCAGTGCCGCGGCTATGCCGACCGCCAGGCCCATGGCTCCAATCATCCCAGCCTCCTTCAGCACCATCGCCAGGACGTCGGCGCGGCGGGCGCCAAGCGCCATGCGGATGCCGATCTCCTGAGTGCGTTGCGCGGTGGAATAGGCAACCACCTCGTAGATGCCGATCGCGGCGAGTGCGAGCGCAACGATCGAGAAGAGTCCCAGCAGGAGCGTCGTGAAGCGGCGGTTCGCCTGGGATCCCGCATACGCGGGCCGCTTTGCCGCCTCGACGCCGCGTTGCTCGACGTTTTCTGCGGCCTCACTACCGTTCTGTCCACGCCCAAGGTTTCGCGGTGCGGCCGGGGATTCGCGGTTAAGGCCTCCGGTCTGCCCCTGGCCTCTCATATCCCCTGGGCCTCTCCGCTTGGAGACGGCCCCTTACTGACAGATCGTCAAGTTTCGTCAAAAGTTTTCCCGAGGCGAGGCGTCCATGCCGAGAAGGCGTGGTCCATTGGCTGCATTGAACGCGGACCGGGCGACTTCGTGGCGCGCGCGAGTGTCCGCCAGCACGTTCTTGAACGCCGGCCGTGCACGCAATGGCGCCAGCCAGGGATCGCCGGCCAGTGCGGAATAGCACGCAAAACCGCCGGTGGCCACCCGATCGAGGAGCCGCAGCGCGCCGGCTGCATCGCCCAGACGGGCGAGATGCCGGGTCAGATAGAACAGGCCCTCTGAATCGCGAAAGTCTGACGAGACGATTCGATGCACGGCCTGCAGGCACTCCGCGGGCCGCTCTTCGATGAACAACTGCGCGGCGGCCATGAACTCCTTCATACGCGGGCTCGCCCGCGGCGCAAGCGCGCTCAGCCCGTCAAGGGCCTCTTGCCGACGACCGAGCTCGGCGAGCGATATGGCAGCGATGCCGACTCGGCGCGATCGCCCTCCTTTCGGAGCTCTCCGCTCCTGGGATCGAGCTCGATAACTCGCGAAGTGAAGGACCGGTGTCTGAGGTTTCGTCATCACTGCGGGATCGGTTGAAGGCGGCAGGGGCGGCGGTCATTATAGCGACGCTCATCGAACACTCATCGACAAATCAGCCGTCGTACATGGAGTCAGGGGCACCTTCGAGTGTATAAAGCGGGCATGTCGAACCTGTTTCCACACCCGCTTCCCTGGTATGTGGCCGGACCGCTCATCGGGCTCATGGTACCCGCGCTGCTTCTGCTGGGGAACAAGCCGTTCGGAATCTCGAGCAACCTCAGGCATCTGTGCGCCGCGGTGGCGCCGGGCCGAATCGAATTCTTTGGCCACGATTGGAAACGGCTCGGCGGGTGGAACCTCGCGTTTCTAGTGGGGATCTTCGCCGGAGCCGCACTCGCTTGGTACGTCGCGCCACCAACCGTCGTGACGCTGTCACCCCATACGGCGACGGCACTGCGTCAACTCGGACTGCAGGACCTGACCGGCCTCGCACCACGCGAAGTGTTCGCCTGGTCCTCGCTCTTCACGCTGAAAGGCTTCTCATCGGTAGTCGTCGGCGGATTTCTCGTCGGGTTTGGGACGGCGTACGCGGGCGGCTGCACATCGGGTCACGCGATTTCAGGACTGGCTGATCTGCAGCCGGCATCCCTTTTGGCGGTGTGCGGCTTTTTCGCCGGCGGTCTGACGGGAACGTTTGCCGTGCTTCCACTGCTCCTGAGGTGAGCGCGTGACACTCCTCCCTTACTTTCTGCTCGGCAGCGTGTTCGGCATCGTCATCGTCGAAGCGGAAGTCGTGTCGTGGTTCCGCGTCCAGGAGATGTTCCGATTCGATGCCTTCCACATGTACGGAATCATGGGCGCGGCGGTGCTCACCGCGGCGATGTCGATTCTGACGATCAAGCGGCTCGGCCTTCAGGGCGCAGACGGCGCACCGCTCGGCTTTCCGCCAAAGATGCTCGGCAGCGGTGCGCGCTACGTCGTCGGCGGCGCGATGTTCGGCCTCGGCTGGGCGTTGACCGGGGCCTGCCCGGGCCCGCTCGTCGCGCTCGTCGGCGCCGGCGTGCCTGTGATGCTCGTCGCCATTCTGAGCGCGCTCGTCGGCACCTGGACCTACGGGAGGCTGCGCCACACCCTGCCGCATTGAGCGACGGATGCAGAGGACAAGCAAATGATTCTCAAGCAGTTCTATCTCAATTGCCTGGCGCATGCGTCGTATCTCGTCGCGGACGAACAGTCCCGGCTGGCCGCCGTCGTCGACCCGCAGCGCGACGTGGAACAGTACCTGACGTTTGCGCGTGAGCACGACCTCCGACTCACCCACGTCTTCCTGACCCACTTGCACGCCGACTTCCTCGCCGGTCACCTCGAGCTTCACGATAGAGCGGGCGCGACGATCTGCCTGGGCGCCGCGGCCAAGGCAGAGTACTCGTTTCTGGCCATGCACGACGGCGACGCGATCGATCTCGGCCGAGTGCGCATCAAGACACTCGAAACGCCCGGCCACACGCCAGAATCCATTTCTCTCCTCGTGGTCGATCTCGAGCGCAGCGACACGTACCCACATGCGGTGCTGACGGGCGATACGCTGTTCGTCGGCGACGTGGGACGACCCGATCTTCGTGGCGCCCTTGGCTGGTCAGCGGCGTCGTTGGGCAGGATGCTCTACGACTCGTTGTGGAGCAAGGTGCTGACGCTGCCCGACGACAGCGTGGTGTACCCCGCGCACGGGGCCGGGTCGCTCTGCGGCAAAGCGCTGGGCAAGGAGACAATTTCGACGATCGGCGAGCAGCGCCGATCCAACTATGCACTTCAGCCGATGACCCGGGACGCGTTCGTCGAGCTGGTCACGCTCGGGCGCGTCTTCACGAAGACAGACGATTCACCCGGCAGTCCTGAAACGGTCGTCCTGACGGCCGGCTACTGGCGTTCGATTCGGTGGTGATGGTTCCGCGATCGGCCGCATGCTGATGGTTGACGGCCGCCCGCGCGAGATCGTCGGCGTACTTTCCGATGCGTTCCGCTTCCTCGACCGCGACGTATCGCTCGTGCTGCCCTATCGGTTCGATCGCAACAAGGTGTTTCTCGGGCAATTCGGTTTCAGCGGATTCGCGCGGCTGAAACCGGACGCCACGATCGATCAGGCAAACGCCGACGCGGCCAGGCTGGTTCCGATCTCGCTGACCCGCTTCCCGGCCTTCGGCGGCGCCACCATCAAGACGTTCCAGGAGGGGCGCATCACGCCGAACATCCGGTCAGCCGGACCGGATCCACCGGCTTTGTCAACGAGCTCGGACAGGTGGTGTGGTCTAACAATCCGAACCTTCCGATGGCCCGCGTCCAAACGCTGCAGGAGATCTACGATGCATCGCTGGCGCGGACATCGTTCACGCTTGTCATGCTGGCCATTGCCGGAGGCATGGCGCTGCTGCTTGCCGTCGCGGGCATTTACGGCGTGATCTCATACTCGGTCTCGCAGCGGGCGCTGGAAATCGGCATCCGCATGGCGCTTGGCGCGCAGGCGCAGGCGGTGCGGCGCATGTTTGTGGTCCACGGACTCTCGCTGGCCGTTATCGGTGTCGCGATTGGGCTTGCGGCTGCATTCGGGATTACGCGGCTGATGTCGTCGCTGTTGTTCGATGTCAGCCCGTTTGATCCATTGACGTTCGCCACAGTCTCGTTGACTCTTGCGGCGGCGGCCGTGCTCGCGAGTTATGTGCCGGCGCTGCGGGCTACGGCGGTCGATCCGATCGAGGCGCTCAGAGCGGAATAACGCCTCACGCGCGGAAGGTGCACATGTCGTGTGCGCGGTCGCGGCTTTCCCTCGCCTATAACGTATTGATTCTGTGAGGGCGAAGGCTGGCTTGCCCGCCGGAGCCTCGTGCTGTGACAGAACGGGCCCGCCTACGCGTCGCTACGCGACGATTCCGGCGGGCAGCCTTCGCGTGACACACGAGCGAAGGCTGGTGAGCCGCATTTTCACGAGTTGGAACCGGACGGTGAGCTGGCTGCGAGCCGTGGACTCGCTCAGGCATGCCGCCTGAGGCAACCTGACGCTCAAGCGATGAGGGCGCGGAGCGCCGGACGATCCGCTGGTGTGGGCACTCGGAGGGCGCTGGCCGGCGGCGTGACCACGGCGACCGTATCGCTGATCATGTCGAAGAACTCGACCGAGTCTTCCCCGGAGCCACCCGGCACGACGTGCAGTTCTACGACCGTACCGACATCCCCAGCACGGAGCCCGTGCTCGTCATAAGTCAGGATCACCTCGCCGGATATGTCGTACGGCATGCCTTGCCTCGCAACCCTTGCGGTGGCTCAGCGCGGCGCCTTGGCGCGTCGTCGTGCAGCGGCCCTGGCAGTGCGGGGACGACCGCCAAGCCGGCCGTTCCTGCGCGAGGCGCGCGCCTTGGTTGCGCTCCGGTGCGCGCCCACCAGAGCGGCGACGCCAACGATATCGACCTTCGTCTTCCCTCGACCTGAGAAGCGCGCCACGCGGACGCGTGCATCTGGCCGACTTGTCGGGTGCGCCTCCAGGTAGGCCGTCAGCACGTCGCGAATGGCGCGTTCGGCCTTCGCCGGGGTCTCGGCCGCGGCATACACGGGCAGCCCCGGCACGTACGCGCTCACAGCACCGCTCGACTCGGTTTCAAGGACAATCGGATAAAGAACCGTCATTCGACACCGGCCTCGCGCAGGATGCGGTTGCCCAGCCGGCCGGCGTCTTTCTTGGTGTGAACGGCCACCCAGACTTCCTTGCCGGACGTGGATGTTTCAACAGCAGGTGACTGCTGCCCTTCCCGGACCGGACTTCGACGAATCCCGCAGCCTTCAGCTTGCGGATCACCTCGGCCCAGGTCACGCGGATATCGTAAAACCTAACGCTCGGTTATGTCAACGCAGCCAACGAGCGGTCCAGAGCAACGGGTTCGATCTCTATTTGCGGTCGCCGCTGAGATCGGCGGCAAGTCGTTGAAGGTGGTTGCCCGTGAAAGGCGGCTTCCGGGTCGAGTGGCTGCGCCATCGTAACGCCCGCCGTTCCCTTCGGCCCAACATGAACTCGTCAGACCGCCGACGACGATCGGCCGGAATCCGTGGACACCCCTTGGCTGAAGATTCCCGATCTCAGAAATAGACGGTCGCTCCCAGCGTCCACATCGATCCCCGGTGTCCCGGAAGCAGCTTACCGATGAATCCCCCGTCCTTGTCGTCGTGGAAGTCGAGGAACGTATAACGGTAGTCGCCGTGGAAACCGAAGTGTCTGCCGGCCAGGATCTCGAGGCCGACACCGGCATGCCAGCCGAATTCGGTCGTGCTGACGCTCAGATCTCCGGGGCTGTCGAGTGCCTCGACCTTGCGCCGATACCAGCCTGGTCCGCCCAGCAGGAACGGAGCCACGCTGCCGCTGGCCATGCGCATGAGGATCGACGCCTGGATCGGAGTCTCCGTGACTTTCTGATTGAGGAGCTCGAACGATTCTGAATGCCGATCCAGGGCGACCTCGAGTCCAAAACGCTGGGAGATGAGGCGTATCTGACCGCCGACGAAGCGCACGGAGTCTACGTCGGCATCGACGTCAGGTGTGACCCAGGCCATGCGCGCGCCGATTCCAAACCCCTGAGCGCGGACGGGCGCCGTCCAGGCCAGCAGCCCAGCCAAGGCGAGCATCGGTATCGTGGCCTGACGCACCGGGATCGTGCAAACGGATCGCATGGCTGAACTCCGGCCTGACACTCCTCACAGCCGATCGCCGAAGGTTGGAAAGGCTTATTTGTCTTTTATCGGAACGGGACGCCTGGAACTCCAGCTCGCGATCGGGTTGCTCGACGAGCTTCTCGTGTTCGAGCGTGAAGGTTGGTCAGCCGTGCAAGCGCGATTCAGTTGTTGGAACGGCCCGCCACGGGTGCAACATTTGGGGAGATTCGGGCGACGTCGGATCCCGCTTGCGAGAAGGCGATGGCTAGAAGCAGTTCGGTGGTGACCCAAGGAGGAATCGAACCGCTGATCGTTACTGCGGCGTTGATCTCGAGTCCCGACATTCTTACAAGCGCCCAGGCCGAGAAAGAGTTTGGTGATTCACTCCACGCGCGACCCTCGAAGATTCGGAATTCGCTCGAGCGGCTCATTCGAAGCCAGGCGCTCAATTTGCCGCGTCAGCGCGTCTTGCATAGTCTTATCCAGGTCAGCGGTCGAATTGCGGCAGCGTTCGTAAAAAACCAGTGCATCTTGTCGCCGGCCGCGGCGCACCATAAAGTTCCCGAGCCGGAGGAGCGCGCCGAAATTCTTCGCGTTCAGGTCCAGCACCTGTCGCAAGTCGGCTTCGTACAGATCCAAGTCGGGCGTTCGTGAGTTACGGAGCCGCCGATCGGCGCGCCGCAGAAGACGCTGCTCTGCGAGCGCCGGGATGTGAAAAGTTCCACGATAGATCAGCAGATTGCCGATCCGCTCCGTTGGCTGCGCACTGCTAAAGACTTGGAGTCCGCGTCTGCTCGTGAAGATGCTGGTTGCATGATGCAGACATATAGGTAGCCTCTCGATTTATCAGCTGGCGAATGGTCTTCGGACTGGTACTGTGCGCGTCGGGGGCAGCCCTGGTAAACTTGCGGTCACAGTTCTCAATGCGAAGGAGTTATTGAGCATGACGCGGCGTCTCGCCCACACCGTCCTCGACTCCGCCGTGGCGATCTACGTCTTCAGCGGCGCAGCGGCAGTGGTGACTTGGCGACCGGCGACAGGTGCAGCCGCGTCCGGCGTACAGGATCAGGAGCCGGTCGTTCTGGTCGGCGCCGGGGATATTGCCAACTGTGACATCAACGGCGGCTCGGGCGCCGTTGCGACCGCAGCACTACTCGATAGAATTCCGGGGACGGTGTTCACGGTCGGCGATCACGCGTATCCGTCAGGAACGACGAAGGAGTTTCAGGACTGCTACGATACGAGCTGGGGTCGTCACAAGGCGCGGACACGTCCCGCGCCAGGCAACCATGATTACATCACCGCCAACGCGAAGGGGTACTACGATTATTTCGGCGACAGCGCGGGCCCAGACCGCCGCGGCTATTACAGCTACAACCTCGGTTCCTGGCATATCGTCTCGCTGAACAGCTTCATTGCCGCCGATCGCCGTTCACCACAGATCGAGTGGCTGCGTCGGGATCTGAAGGACAACGGCGCGACGTGTACGCTTGCCTACTGGCACATTCCGGTCTTCAGCTCAGGCCCTCATGGTAGCGACCTGCGGACATCGGCGCATATGCTGGAGGCCTGGCGGGTGCTCTACGAGTTTCGCGCCGATGTGGTGATTAATGGGCACGATCACGATTACGAACGGTTCGCGCTACAGGATCCGAAAGGCAAAGCCGATCCACAGCGAGGCGTCAGGGAATTCGTCGTCGGCACGGGTGGAGGAGGCATCTACCAGTTCAGGCAGATTCGACCGAACAGCGAGGCGCGCAGCAGTCGGTCTTACGGAGTCCTGAAGTTGACGTTGGGCGCCACGAATTACACGTGGGATTTCGTGTCCGGCGCCGGTGAGCCGTTTCACGACAGCGGGACCTCAGCGTGCGTGCCGTAACCCAATCCGACGTTGGGCCGCCTCCGCTCGTTGCATCGAGCTGCTCAAATGCGAGATGGTCGCGTCCACCAACACGAACAACCTGAACGAAAAGGAGTTCGGCACTCGACGGGATCCTCAACTGAACGAGGGACGGCACGAACCACACGACCGCCGCCACGGTCGAGAAGCCCAGTGGCGAGCGCCCGGCCGCTTCGGGCGGTCTAGGACGAAATAACTTCTCCGAACTCCTTCCCATACTTCCCACTGCTTCTGGCCAGCCTATACTCGAAAGTCCGGGGACAACAAAACGGGTGGCTGACGTGGCGACGCTGCTTCAAGGAGTTTGCGCCGCTCTTGTTCCGCTAGCGCAATGGCTCGTTCCGGTCAGGAACTGGAGGAGGCCCCTATGAAGATTGATCGCAGAGCCTTCATGAAGTCTCTGTCACCGGGGGGCCGCAGAGGCGCCCTCCCCGCCGCCTGGGCGACCTCGCGCTCCGCCGCGCGAGCGCGCACACCGCCAGCTCTGGCGCGGGCGGAAGCCCGGCTCTCACCGGCGACCATCACGAAGATTCGCCGTCTTCTATCCGCCCAACTACAATCCCAACGGACCGCAGGCGTTTTCCTCAGAGCAACATGGTGGGCGGAGGCGGACTGCTCGGCGCTCAGGCACGTGGCGGAACCGTCTTCGATTCCCGCTCGAGTATCCGCCTGATTGGCGAGGCGGCCCGGCAGATCAGCGATGGTACGCACAAGGTGGGCATCGTGCCGCACTTCACGAGTCCGATCGGAAGCCCTGGCCATTTGCACACGATGATGGCATTCCCGGTCAGGTGCTGATGGAATACAACTACGGCGAACGGCTCGTGGACTACCTCCCGGAATTCCTCGAGTGCAGGAACGGGAAAGTGTGGTCCAACGATCGGCCGGGACTCGGTGTGACGCTCGACGAGAAGCGGCTGACATTCGTCGAGGAATTCATCACCGCGGCGCCGGACCGACATATCGCCGCGCCGACGGATCGCTCACTCACTGGTAGACGGGATCGCTCCAGAAAGTGAATGGAAGATGCCGTGGCGGAACGATGGAGCACTTATGCGACAACCAGATCGCAGAACGTTCTTGAAGGGTGGACTGCTGTCGATCGCGGGGCTCGCGGGATTGCCGTCTTTTTCGGCGGCCGTGAGGAGGGTGAGCGTTCCCTACAACCGTCCAAAACTGAAGATCACTGACATCCGCACCGCCGAAGTGCGAGTGCACGGCTATCAGGTGCACGTTCGCGTGTACACGGATCAGGGAATCGTCGGTCAGGGCGAAACCACCGATGCCGCGATGGGCAACGTGCCGCTCATCCGATCCTTTGCGCGCCTACTCGTCGGCCAGGACCCGCTCAACGTCGAGGCTGCCTTCGAACGGATCCGCACCTCGGGCGTCTTCGCCGGCGCGCAGGCCGGCCAGTACGTGACGGCGCTGACCGGGATCGAAATCGCGCTGTGGGATCTGGCCGGCAAAGCGCTGGGTGTGCCAGTGTACCAGTTGCTCGGCGGCAAGGTGCGCGACCGCGCCCGCGTCTACTGCGATTCCGGTTCGCGCGAAATGATCCCCGGCGACGAGCAATCCAAGGCGCGCATTCGCCAGATCCAGGAGTTGGGCTTCACCGCCGCCAAGATCGACATCGACGACGCGCTCGATCCCGCGCGCTTCGATCGCCTCAACTGGACCGCATCGAACGGCGAAATCGATCACATGGTCGCGAAGGTGGCGTTTACGCGCGAACACTATCCGAAGAATTTCGATCTGGCGGTGGACATGCACGCGCGCTACGACGCGGGCACCGGAAAGCGCGTGGCCAAGGAACTGGAGCCGTTCAAGCTCATGTTCCTCGAAGAACCGGTACCAGCCGAAAACATCGACGCCATGCGCGACGTCCGGGAATCCACCAGCACGCCCATCTGCTGCGGCGAGAACGTCTATTTGCGTTGGGGCTTTCGCGAGATTCTCGAGAAGCGCGCGGCCGACATCATCATGCCTGACTTGCAGAAATGCGGCGGCTTGCTCGAGGGCCGCAAGATTGCCGATATGGCGCACACGTACTATGTGCCGGTCGCGCCGCACGCGGTCACGTCGCCCATCGGCATGATGGCGACCGCGCATGTGTGCGCCGCGATTCCGAATTTCCTGGTGCAGGAGTGGCACTGGATCGATTCGCTCGACCTCTGGCGCAACTGGGTGAAGGAAGGCGAAATCATTCAGAAGGGCTACATCACGCCGCCGGACCGGCCAGGGCTCGGCGTGGAGATGAATGACGATGGCGCGCGCAAAGCGCAGGTGCCGGGCACCCCGTGGTTCGAGCCCGCGACTCGAGGTTGAGGAAGCAACCATGCGCTTCGATTCTTGCCGCGTTCATGCACGATTCGCTCTTGCAGCTGCCCTGGTCGCCCTGGGTGCGGCACAGGCCTTCGCGCAACCGGGAGTCCTAACCCGCGAGTTGCTGATCAAGTACACGCCCGACTGGACAGGCGAGCGTTTTCCAGACGGCCGGCCGAAGGTGCCCGACGGGATCCTCGAGCGCATGAAATCGGTGACGCTCGAAGAGGCGTGGGCTCAACTGCGCACTGCCGGATTCAACCATCAGTACGAGGACGGGTGGCTTTCGATTCATCCGGGGAACGTGCTGGTCGGCCGCGCGCTGACCGCTCAGTGGCTGCCCGGTCGTCCGGACGTCCATAAAGCGATTGAGGAGCAGGGCAAGAAAGATGGACGCGTGGGAGGCCAGAATGCGTGGCCCGTCGACATGCTCCAGCCAGGCGATGTCTACGTGTGCGACCACTTCGGGCTGAAGCAGGACGGACCCTCAATCGGCGATAACGTCGCGAACGCCATCTATGCCCGAAGCCACAACGGCATCGTCTACGATGGCGCCGTGCGGGACATCCGTGGATTGAACGAGCTGGAGAACTTCGTCGCGTTCGTCCGCCACTACGATCCCTCACATCACTTCAGCACGCTCTCGAGCGGTCCGCGGCTGAATTCCACGATGATCGGCATCAACACGCCGATTCGCATCGGCCAGGCCACGGTGATGCCCGGCGATGTGGTGCTGGGCCGCGACGGCGGCGTGATTTTCATCCCGCCGCAGCTCGCCGAACAGGTCGTGCAATACGCCGAGCTGACTCGCCTGCGCGATTTATTCGGCCACCAACGGCTGCGCGAGGGCAAGTACACGGCCGGTCAAATCGACGCCGCCTGGACTGCCGCCATCGAGGCGGATTTCACCGGCTGGTTGCGCGACAACATCGACAAGCTTCCGGTGGCAAGAGAACAGGTGCAGGAGATTCTCAAGCGGCGCCAGAGATAACGATCGATCGTGCCGTTGGGCGCGGTCTCAGTTTTGCAGGATGCGCCACTTTCCTCAGAAAAACTGCGAATCCTTGAATCGGTTGGCGTCGCTGTGTTCGGTGAAAATGTCCGTCAGCCGCTCTAATCGCTCGGCATCCTGAATGCTGAAGTTGTAAAGTCGCGATCGGTCCGGCAGCACCTGCTCGAGCGTGACGAGCCGGCCGGCTTTTCGACAGGCAGCTGCCGCAGCATCAGCGCATCCAGCAGGCTGAAGATCGCCGTGTTCGCGCCGAGCCCGAGCGCCAAAGACAGGATCGCCAGGGCAAGCTCCTTTCACCGACGAAGGAACTCGGGCCGAGCAATTTGCCTGCCGTGAAGGGACCGATGATGTCGAGTTGAAGTCGGCTTCACTACGCGCCTGGAGCTCTTATCTACGCTGAAAGGCAGGAACGCGATGCTCAATGACACACGAACGGCGTTTCTTGGTGTGCATGTCGGGACGACGGTGTTCAACGTCGGACATCGAGATGGTCGCGCGCCTTGATCCCGCGATCGTCGGCTATGCTAGATCAATGATCAAGCTTGTCCTGCTTCGTCACGGCGAGAGTACGTGGAACAAAGAGAATCGGTTCACCGGCTGGACCGATGTCGATCTCACCGATACCGGCCGGGAGGAAGCGGCAGCTGCGGGCCGACTGCTGAAGGAGGGAGGCTACGAGTTCGATGTCGCCTATACGTCGGTTCTGACGCGCGCGATCCGCACGCTTTTCATCGCACTCGACGAGCTCAATCGCCTCTGGATCACGGTCCACAAAAGCTGGCGCTTGAACGAGCGGCACTACGGCGCGCTCCAGGGACTGAACAAGGCCGAAACGGCTGCGAAGCACGGACAGGCGCAGACGAAGCTCTGGCGCCGCAGCTACGACATACCTCCGCCACCGCTCTCCTTTGACGACCCGCGCCACCCGTCGCACGATCCCCGCTACGCGTCGGTCGATCCGAAGGACCTTCCCGCGACCGAGTGTTTGAAGGATACGGTCACGCGATTTCTGCCGTTCTGGCACGAGCGGATCGTCCCGGCGATCCGGCGGCGGGAGCGCGTCGTCATTGCCGCCCACGGAAACAGCCTGCGTGCGCTCGTCAAGTTTCTCGACAACGTCTCCGACACCGACATCGTCGAGCTGAATATTCCGACCGGAATTCCGCTCGTGTACGAGCTCGATGACGACTTGCGCCCGATCCGCAGCTACTACCTTGGAGATCCCGAGGCTGCGCGACGAGCCGCAGAGAAGGTCGCCGCGCAGGCAAAGGGGCCGGCTTAGGTTTGACGCGTCCACGTGCTCATGGTTGACTAGAGTTAACCTTGGCTGATCTCGTGAATATCCCCATCAACGCAAAGCGTTTGCGCGCCTCACTGCCAGAAGTGGTCGAGCGAGTCCGAAAGGGCGCGCGTTTTACGGTCATCTATCGAAGTCGCCCGGCGTTTCAGATCGTCCCTGTGAACGATCTCGGGCAGACGCCGGCCGCACTCGCAGACGATCCGCTCTTTCAGGCCCCCGCGGTCGGACGTTCTTCTGACGGGCGCAAGGCCGCCGACCATGATGCGCTCCTCTACGGCCGATGAAGCCGGTCTTCGTCGACACTGCCGGCTGGATGGCGTGCGCGGACAGCGCCGATCCAGGCGCACGAGCGTGCCCGTCACTCACGGGATGCCGCGCTCGAATCGGGCCGGACGCTGATCACGACTGACTTCGTCGCCGATGAGACGCTTACGCTCATCAGAATCCGACTCGGTCTCGATGCCGCCGAGAAATGGTGGCATCAGGTCGACGGAAGTCCACGTCTGCGATGGGAACGCATTGACAGTGACCGTTTCGAGCGAGCGCGACAGGTGTTCTTCCGCTATCGAGACAAGCGCTTCTCCTTCACTGACTGTACGAGCTTCGTTACCATGCAGGAACTCCGATTGACCGACGCCATCACGACCGATGATCACTTTCGTCAAATGGGATTCCACATGCTGCCGCAACCACGCAGCCGAGTTCGACGCAAGTAACCGTTCGATCTGCTCGCGCGGCTGATCGAGGCGCGACCGCGCGCGCTCTCGAAGGCAGAGCTTCACGATTATCTCTGGCCGGGAACGTTCGTCACCGACGCGAGCCTGGGGATGCTCGTGACCGAGATCCGGGTGCGCTCGGCGATAGCGCGCAGCAACCGCGTTTCTTACGGACCCTGCATCGTTTCGGCTACGCATTCCAGGCCAGCGTTGCCCAGCTTGCCGCGGCCGCCCCGTCCGCGGCCGGTCGTACCGACGTCGTCTACTGGCTCGTCTCACCCTCGCGACAGATCGCGCTCGCGCCTGGCGAAAACCTGGTCGGACGTGACCCGCAGGCGGCGGTCTGGCTCGATTCACCGGCAGTATCTCGCCACCACGCGCGCATCACCATCGGTGATCGCGTCATGGTCGAGGATCTGGGGAGCAAGAACGGCACACACGTTCGCGGGTGTGCAGTAACTGCCACCACTCCTCTCGACGACGGTGATGAGATCTGCTTCGGATCGATGAGGCCGACGTTTCGCGTGTGGACGACCTCGGGATCTACCGCAAGCGAGGCGTGAACATGCCCACACAGTCCTTCGGGTCTGGAAGTGGGGTGCCGCCTGATGTAGCGCGGGTCGTCGTCGACCCAACGTAGCCAAGTGAACTGAGTCGCGTCTGAAGATCGTCCGTGACACGCGCGCGCTCTTCTGGGATGGTGGTGGGGTTGTCGATGCGAGCGTAGCCATCGGCGGGGGGTCCGCGGTCAGGATGGCTGCCATCAGGCTGGCATGGCTCCCACCGGTAAACGCCTTGCGTCCGGTCGCCATCTCGTAAACGATGGCGCCGAAGGAAAACGCGCGCTCGCCTTGGCGAGGCCGAAGTCGAGCAGTTTGGCGCCCATTCGCGTCAGCATGATGTTCGCGGGCTTCAAGTCACGATGCACGATGTCGTGGCGATGAGCGTGATCGAGCGCGTCGGCGATCTCGATGGCATAGCGGAGTACCTGCTCGAGCGACAGGGAACCGCGAGCAAGCCGCCGCTCCAGCGTCTCCCCTTCGAGATGCTCCATGACGAGGAACTCGGTCTCGTCCTGGAAACCGATGTCGAACAGCGCGCAGATGTGCGGATGGCTGAGGGCGGCAACGGCCTGCGCTTCGCGCTCGAAACGCCTGCGCCTGCCGCGGTCGCTCAGGATGTGGGCCGGCAGGATCTTGATCGCCACCTCGCGCTTCAGCCGCGTGTCCTTTGCGCGATACACCTCGCCCATTCCTCCGCGGCCGATGGCCTCGAGAATTTCATACGGACCAAGCCGGGCGCCGCGTACGGTTGTCAAGCCCTGTCGGGCGGACAGTCGGTCGGGCGCGGAGTCCCGGAGTTGTGTTGCTGTGGCGCGGCTTCTTTCGGACCCCGCCTGGGTGGGTATAACACCCAAACCTCGAACGGTTGAGCTGTTGGCTGGGTCGGACGAGACAAAGCACGCCGTCGACCGGCTGTTCAGTCTTTGACCCTTGCACGTTTTCCTGAGAAGCGATACCGTGACCGCCTCCAATTTCAGCGGTCACGACATGGATCTCCGGGCCGCGATATCGCTCCAGATCCATTCCCTCGGACGCGCCCGCAACTCAGCTCGAGGCGGGGCAGCGTCCGCGTGAACGAAAGGCCGCAACTGTGCCTACGATCACACTCAAGGACGAACAGGGACACGAACTGCTGAACACGAATCTGACGGGCGAGGGCCTCGGTAAGTACCTCAAGTCGGCTGTCTCGCTTCGTTCCGTTGTCTCGATTGCTCATCTTCTTTCAAAGCCGTTGTCGGATGCGAACGGCGCGCGCGAACTCGGGCTCGCGATCGACAAGGAGGTGCCCGTCGGCAAGAACAACGAGCTTTCACTCACCGTCGGCGCGAGCGTCAAGATCGGGCTCCACGAGTCGGGCAGCGAGATCTTCGCGGGTACCGATCTGCAGGCGCCTGTGGCGGTCCCGAACGGAACCGCCTTCAGCTCGCTGACACTCGAAGCGTTGCTCAAGGCAGGCCTCGCGGGCACGCAGGGCAGCATCGGGTTCGGCTTCCAGGCGGGCACTGCGCTTCGCTACGCCTACTTCCACCCCTTCAACATCGTCGGCACCACACCCAGCGTCGCCGATTCGGTGAAGACGATGCTGTCGGCCGCCGTGTTTCCGGCAGACGCCGACGATCTGCAGCGGGTGCCGGTCGGCGCATTCGTCTCGCTTGCCGGGGAAGGGGAGCTGTCGTTCAGCGGGCAGGCGGCGCTGAGCTCGACGACGAGCCTGCTGGCGACACCAGGGCTGCCCATCGTAGGAAGCGTCGCGGTCACCGCCAGGGCGACGGTCAACGTCGGCGCGGAGTGGACAGCCAGCGGCGAGTTCGAGCTCCGGCTGGCGAAGCCGGACCCGTCGAAGCTGCATCTCTCATTCCATCGACGCCGCGGACGGTCGCTGAGCGTGTCCGCGAAGGCGATGGCGGGCGTGTCGGCGACGGTCAAGGGGAAGGAACTTCTGGCGGCCCTGATGCGGGCGATCAGCGCGGATCCTGAGGCGGATCTGCTCACGTTGGTCAATGCAGGACTCGACGACGGCTCGATTGAAGCGATACAGCACGCGATTGCCGCAAGCATCGATCGATCGCTGACGTTGTCCGCGCAGCTGCAAGTGTCGGCGCTCGGCGACGACCAGGCGCTCTTCGCCTACGACGTCGACCTGGCACGCCTGGACGACGAGGGGAAGGCGGCGATCGGAGAGGCGTTGCACGGACACCTCTCCAAGATCGGAGAAGCGGCCGCGTCCGAAACAGGACCAATCCGACTCGTCGCGAGCGCGGCAAAGCAGCTGCGTGAACGCAAGACGTCGTGGCGAATCAACCTGCTGGGCATCCTGAACGTCGGGAGCTTCGTCGATCTGGTACGCGATGGCACCGTCACGTTCGATCCCGTGAGCGGGGCGCTTACCGCGGCCGACAACGTGATCTCGCGCCGGATTCGCGTCAAGGAAAGGCCGCTCGAGAGTGACAGCGAGAAGCTGCGCAAGGTCCTGTTCGAATCGCTCATGGTGACTGCGGCGTATCAGGCCAGTCGCGTGCTTGGTGCGACGCTGACGCTGACGGCCGAGCAGATGTATCTCGAGCAGCGCGGCAAGACGAAGCGGCAGGATCTCGAGGATCACTACCGCGCGCTGATCGCGCTCGGTTTGTGCAATGAGCTCGAGCGTGACGCCCGGCTCGGGATGGACTCCGACTTCGGCAGGTCGACGTTCGTCATCGAGAACCACTTCAGCTCCGCTGCGTGCGACGCGATGTTCCTCGACAGCGACGGCAAGCCGCACGCGAGGGAGCACTACGAGACGATTGCTCGCCAGGCGCTACTCACGCTTATCCCTGGCAACGATCCGGCCCGCTCGTATCGCCGGCTTGCCCTCGAGGGGGATGCCACGTGGGAGCGCGTGCGGACGGCCGGCGGCGCCCTTGCTTCCCTCCTTCCCAGCCACATCCGCAACGACGCGCTGCGCCTCGGCGTGGTGAGGGGTGACGTCTTCACGATCATCTGGTGGGCGAAGGCGATGAGCCGCGCCGCGGAGGAGCTCGTAGAGATGCGGACGTTCCTCGGTCAGCGAAACGCGGCGACGCTCGCGACCGACAAGGCGTTCGCGAAGGCGCGCTGGAAGCTATCGGACGCGCTCGCTGGCGTGGTCGCGCAGACCGAAGCGCGCTTCGACGATCCGTGGGACGTGCTCGCAATGGATGCCGCCGCGGCGCGTCTGGGCCGACTCGAAAGCGTGATCATCTCGACGCGCTTCGCCGCCAGCTACGCAGAGGCCGACGTGCTGGCAGCGACGCCGGCTCGTATGTCGCGGAGCATGCGCGCCGCAGCAGCTGCAGCGCCGTCCGAGCCTGCTGAGCGCGACTGGACGGCGGACGAGCGCGACCTGTTCGCTCATCACGTCGTCAACCTGCGCGAAGGCAGGCTCTCGACGAGCGGCAGCTTCAGCTCGTCGCCCGAACAGGTCGGACGAATCTTCACCGAGTTCATCCCGGAGTACGTGAAGGCCCAAAAGGCGCTCGGCCGGCCGGCGCGCATTCTGTTCTTCGCGCATGGCGGCCTCGTCGAAGAGCGCGAAGGGCTGCTCCCAGTGCTCGCGCGCCGACGGTTCTGGGAACTGAACGGCGTGTATCCCGTGTACGTCGTCTGGGAGACGGGACTGAAGGAAACGATCAGGGACATCCTCGGCAGCGTCGCTCCGACGAGAGACATAGGCGGCGCCCTGACGGATGTCGCGATCGAGAAGCTCGCCAGGAACCGCGGCAAGCAGGTCTGGGGTCAGATGAAGAAAAGCGCGGAGAAAGCTGCCGATCCGGATGGCGGCGGGCGTCTCGTCGCGGACCTCGCGGGCAAACTTTGGACGGCGACGAACGGCGAGATCGAGTTCCACGCGCTGGGTCACAGCGCGGGCTCCATCCTCCACGCCTATTTCCTGCCGCTGCTGGTCGCGCAGAAACCGGCGGGTGTTCCGCGCGTTGACGTGCGCACGCTCCACTTCCTCGCGCCGGCAATCACGACGGATCTCTTCAAGGGCCGTCTCAAGAAGCTGATTGGTCAGGGCCAGCCGATCACGCGGCTCACGACATATACGATGTCCGACGAGCTCGAGCAGTCTGACAGCTCGCTCAAGCCGTACGGCAAGTCGCTCCTGTATCTCGTGAGCAACGCGTTCGAGGACGCGGTGCCCACACCGATTCTCGGTCTGCAGAAAAGCCTGAAGCAGGATCTGCAGCTGATTCGGTTCTTCGGCCTTGCCGGGACCGAGAAAGTCGCCGACATCGTTGTCTCGGGGACGCCCGACGGCGCGCCGCTCAGCGCGCGTTCGCAGTCGATTGCGCACAGCGGATTCGACAACGACGTGGCGACGATGACGAGCGTCATCCGTCGCGTGCTCGACGGTCCCGACACACAAGCGGTGACCGATTACTTCGAGGAGAGCATACCCGGATTCGCTCGCGCCGCAGTGGGCATCGCAGCTGCCGCACAGGCCCATGGGTCGGCCCGCGCGGCGGGCGCCATTCCGGCGCGCGCAGCGGCAGTGCGTGCGGCAAGCCGCCGGAAGAAGTGGACGGTGATGGTCTGGATGGCCGGCGACAACAACCTCGAGTCCTTCGGCGAGAAGGACATCGCGGAGATGAAGCGCGTCGGCTCGAACGACGACGTGAACATCGTCGTGCAGTTCGACAGCATGAAGGACGACCACACGCGCCGGTACGAGGTGACGTCGGGGAGTGATGTCGAGGCGGACATCGTGCAGGAGCTCGGCGAAACGAATACAGGCGACCCGCTGGTAGCAATCGATTTCTTCAGGTGGGCGATCGAGCGGTACCCCGCTGAGCGGCTGCTCGGTGTCATTTGGAACCACGGCGCCGGCATCGACGATACGGACATCTACGCGCGCTCGGCACCCCGGAGCGTCGAGGGCTCGCGTGGAGTGGTCAGGGCGGGGATGAACGGCGAGCGCAGCCTCGTGCGGCGTGCGTTGTCGAGCCGTCACCGGCGAGCGCTTTTCGGTACCACCATCGCGCAGGCGACACAAGACCGCGCGATCGCGTTCGACGACACGTCGCGGGATTTCCTCGACAATGTCGAGCTGAAGAGAGTGCTCGCCGAGGTCCAGCGGCAGACGAAGCGCACGTTCGACGTGCTGGGCTTCGACGCATGTCTGATGAACATGATCGAGGTTGCCTATCAGCTCAAAGGCACCTCGCAGGTGGTCGTCGGATCGGAGGAGCTCGAGCCGGGCGAGGGGTGGCCCTACGATCGCGTGCTCGAGACCATTTCCGCCAACCCCAAGATCACCGCATCCGAGCTCGGATCGCGCATCGTCGATTTGTACGTCGAGTCGTACCGCGAGGACAGCGTCACGCAGTCGGCGTTCGATCTCGAACACCTCGACGGAGCGGCCGACGCCGTTGATGCGCTGGCGAAGGCGTTGACCAAAGCGATCAAGGACCCGGCGGAGTTCACTGCCGTTTCGAAGGCGCTCAACGCCACGCAGCGGTTCGACACGGCCGATTTCGTCGATCTCGGGCACTTCTGCCAGGAGCTCTCGAAGCGGTCGAAGGCCGCGAGCGTGAAGAGCGCCGCGAAAGCGACCGTGGATGCGCTCGAGTCGCGCGGAGGGTTCGTGCTGGCCGAGCGACACCGCGGCGCGAGCGTCAGCAACGCGAGCGGCGCGTCAATCTACTTCCCGCGCGGGCCCGTGAACAAGGCGTACAGCAGATTGGATTTCGCGAAGAGGGTCGGTTGGCGCGGATTCCTCGACGCGTTCCACAAGGCGTAATAAGGATTCGTTGGAGCAGCTGATGGCGACTTTGAAGGTCAACGGAGTACGGGATCGAAACCTGACGTCCGAGCTCGGACGCGGACTTCCGAAGGGCAAGGTCGTTGTCAAGGACGCTGCACGCGTTCAGACGGCCCGCGCAGGTGGTCCCCAGCTGTCGCTCGAGGGGCTGCAGCCCGACGATGTGGTGGAGATCGAGCTGCAGGATGGATTGCGGATCTGGACGCGCGTCGAGGACGTGCCGCGCGATTTTGGGCGCCGATCGCAGCGAAGTCGGATCACCGACGAGGCGATCCAGATCCCGTCCGAGCTGACCATCGGTCCTGCGAGTCGATCGCTGGGCGGCTGGGCGATCAAAGCGCTGAAGGTCGTCGGCGTCGACGTGGAGGAGAAGATCACCGACTTCGTGACAGCTCATGTGGAGGGGCAGCTCCAGCCCGGGCCGGGCCTTTATCGATGTGCGGTGGACGATCCGATGCGCCTCTTGCCGGTCTCCTCCCTCGACGGCAAGGGTCCCGTCCTCGTTTTTCTGCACGGCACCGCGTCCTCGACGTCGGGCAGCTTCTCGGGGCTGTGGACCGTGCAGGACGGCAGCCTGATCAAACCGCTGTTCAACTACTACGACGGTCGCGTGCTCGCGTATCAGCACCGCACGCTGACCGAGAGTCCGATCGAAAACGCGCTTGCCCTCACGAGGTCGCTTGCGGAACTGATCGCGCCGGAAACCGAAGTGCACGTCGTCTCCCATTCACGGGGCGGGCTCGTGGGCGAGCTCCTGGCGCGCGGGATGCGCGTGGGCGCCGCGCCATTCACGCCGGACGAGCTCGCGTTGTTCGACGACGAGGCGCGCGCGCGGGATCGTGCAGCGCTCGAAGCGCTCTCCGCTGCACTCGAGCCGACACGGATACGGCTCACGAGGTTCGTCCGCGTGGCGTGCCCGGCGCGCGGGACGACGCTCGCCGATCGACGACTCGATCGCTACTTTTCCGTACTCGTGAACCTCGTGTCGCTGATCCCGGGGCTGAAAGCCAACCCGATCTACGACGCGCTCACCAACCTGCTGGCGGGCGTGCTCAAGAAGCGGACGGATCCCGAGGAGCTCCCCGGCATCGAGGCGATGATGCCGATCTCGCCGCTCGTGCGCATGCTGAACAACCCGGACGTACGCACGACCGCCGACCTTCACGTGCTCGGCGGCGACCTGGCCGGTGCCGGCGTCTTCGGGCGCCTCAAGACGCTCGTCACCGACTTCTACTACCGCGACGACCACGACATCGTCGTCAACACGCCGGCGATGCTCGGGGGGATCGAGCGGGCGGCGCCGGTTCGGTATTGGATAGACACCGGCGATCAGGTCACGCACTTTCATTACTTCATGCGGCCGGACACAGCCCGACGACTCGCCTCAGCGCTTACCGGATCGAGCACCGAGTACCGGACTCTGAAGGCAAGGCCATCGGCTGTGACGTCAGACGATTACAGGAAGCGCGCGGCGCTGTCGCAGCCGGTCGTGTTCGTGCTGCCTGGAATCATGGGTTCGCAGCTCACGGTGGACGATCGCCCCGTTTGGATGAACATCCTCGAGCTCGCGCGCGGCGGCATGTCACTCCTCGCGGCTAAGAACGCCGTCAAGGCGACGGGACTGCTGACGGACGGATATGCTGCGCTGTGCGATCACCTCAAAGCGACGCACGAGGTCGTCCCGTTTCCATACGACTGGCGGCAGTCGCTCGAACATGCCGCAGACAATTTACGCGTGGCGCTGGATGCGATGCTGCCGCTCGCCGAGGCCGCGAAGCAGCCGGTTCGCCTGCTCGCCCACTCCATGGGCGGGCTCGTGGTGCGAACGATGCTGGCGGACAAGAAGGGTCAGCAGACGTGGGCGCGGATGTGCGCGCACTCCGGCGCACGCTTGATCATGCTCGGCACGCCGAACGGCGGCTCGCACGCGATTCCCGCGATGCTCATCGGCCGCGACGCGCTCGTGAAGAAGCTCGCGCTCGTCGATCTTCGGAACGATCATGCCGGCCTTCTCGAGACAATCGCGGGCTTCGACGGCGTGCTGAACCTGCTGCCGCATGCAGGCGGCAGCCTTGACTTCTTTGATCGCAAAGTGTGGGAGCGCCTCCTCGAGCTCGACGCTCCTCAAACCCGCGGCCTCTTCGGATCGACCATTGCAACCGCGAAGTCTGCAGGATTCCGGTGGGCGCTGCCCGCCGAGGCCGCGCTGGATCGCGCGCGCAAGCTGGCGGCGGTCGTGCGCGAGAGTCCGCTGGATCCGGCTCGTGTCGTGTTCGTCGCGGGCGCCGCCGATGAAACCGCGTGTGATTTCGCCATCGACGAGAGCGCACCTTCGGGCCGGAGAGTGACGGTCATTGCGACGCCCCGCGGCGACGGGCGTGTGCTCTGGGACACCGGCATTCCGAAAGGCATCCGCACGTTCTACATGGACACGGTCCATGGGGACATGGCGAACGACAAACGCCATTTCGCGGCCATTCTCGACCTGCTGAACACCGGCACGACCTCGAAGCTGCCGACGGCTCCACGCGCCGCTCGTGACGCGGCCGAGACATTCGAGATGCGCGATCCGCTGCCCGCCATGGTGCCTGACGAAGCGGAGCTCGTGTCCGCGGCATTGGGTGGGCGGCGCGAGAAAGTCGAGGTCAAACCGGAGGACACGCGCATCGCCATCCGGATGCTCCACGACAATCTCACGAATGCCAGGTTCCCTGTGCTCGTCAGCCACTACCGGTACGACGTGATCGTCGCGGCCGAAGCGTACCTGGACAGACGACTCGGCGGTCGCCTCTCGGAGCTTCTGCGCATGGAGCTCTACCCCGGCCCGATCAACACGGGCGTCGTGGTCCTCAACGACCCGCCGCCGGGCGATCTGTCGATCCACCCGGGGGCAATCGTCGCCGGCCTCGGCACCGTGGGCGAGCTGACACCGGGATCCTTGACATCGACGCTGGCGCATGCGCTGACGCTGTACGGCGCCGATTGCGTTGGCCGCGCCCGGCGACGCCAGCAGCGCGAAGGATTCGTTCCAGGGACGACGATCCAGGCGCCCGTTACTGCGATCCTGGTCGGGTCGGGCGAGGGTGGTCTGTCGCTCGCGGACAGCATCCGTGCGCTCTTGCGCGCCGTGCTGCAGGCGAACCAGCGTCTGCGCCTGGGCGGAGCGAGCGGGACCGATGGTGCGCAAGGATCCCCGACGGCGCAGATTACTCAGGTCGAGATCTTCGAGCTGTACGAGGATCGCGCGATCGAGGGCTTGCACGTATTGCGCGCGCTGACGCAGGCGCCGGAGTTCGACGCGTATGTGGTCGACGAGCTGCTCGTGCAAGGACAGCAAGGGCAACGGCGGGTCCGCTTCGACCAGGCGCCCGGGTGGTGGCAGCGCATCCGGATCGTGAGCGAGCCGGATGATGCGCTGAAGTTCGAGGCCGTCACGCAGACTGCGCGCGCGCCGATGCGGCTGCGACCGACCCAGCGAGGACTCGTCGACGGCTTCGTGCAGCGGGCACTCGAAACAACGGCCGACGATCCGAAGCTGGGGCAGACGCTGTTCGAGCTGCTCGTGCCGAACGACTTCAAGCCGTACGCGCCGGATCGCCGGAAGCTTGCGCTCATGCTGAATCCGGGAGCGGCCGGCATTCCGTGGGAGCTGATCCGCGACGGATTCGATCGCAGCCCCGAGCCGCTCTCGGTGTCGAGCGGGATGATCCGACAGCTGCTGCTCCCCGAGGAGCGCGGGCAGGTGCTCCGCGCGCCGTCGAATACGGCGCTCGTCATTGGCAATCCGATCGTTTCCGACGATCGGTTTCCCTCCCTGGCGGGTGCCGCCGCCGAAGCGACCAGCGTCGCGAGTCAGCTCACCGACGCCGAGTATGACGTCCATCTGCTGCTCGAGGAGGCTGCAACGCCCATGGCGGTGCTGTCCGCCGTCCACGATCGGCCGTGGCGCGTCCTCCACCTTGCCGCGCACGGCGTCTTCGAGTTCGAGCCCGAAGAAGGCAAGGAGCACGTGAGCGGTCTCGTGCTCGACAACGGTCTGTTCTTCACGGCAGCCGAGGCCGATCAGCTGCGCCACGTACCCGAGCTGGTCTTCGTCAACTGCTGCCATCTCGGTCAGACGCGAGGGGATGCAGCGCCTCGCGCCGACTTCCACAAGCTCGCCGCCAATCTGGCAACGCAGTTCATCAAGATTGGCGCGCGCGCCGTGGTTGCGGCGGGGTGGGCCGTCAACGATGCCGCCGCGAAAACGTTTGCGACGTCGTTCTACCGGCGAATGCTGAGCGGCGAATTGTACGGCGATGCCGTTCTCCAGGCGCGTCGCGACACGTACATGACGCATGGCGAGACGAACACGTGGGGCGCATACCAATGCTACGGGGATCCGTCGTTTTCGCTCTCCGCGGGCGAGTCGGCGACACGGGAAGAGACGTTCGTCGCGGAAAGCGAGCTGTGCTTGTGGCTCGAGCAGCGAACCGCCGCGGCACGCGAGGCCAGTGATGCCGCCTCGCTCCTGGCACAGCTCGACGCGCGCGTTCCGCTCACTCCGGCTGATTGGTGGCAGTCCGCCAGTCTTTGCGCAGTCGCGGGTGATGCGTTCGCCGAGGTCGGTCAGTTCGAGAAGGCGGTCGAGTATTACGAACGGATGCTCGGTGCCGAAAAAGCGACCGCGCCGATGAAAGCCGTCGAGCAGCTGGCCAACTGCCGCGCCCGATGGGCAGGCGCGCTCATCCGCCAGGATTCAGCCGACATCGTCAAAGCGCAGGATCTTCTCGACAAGGCCGAGAAGGACCTCCGGAGTCTGATCGCGATTGGCGAGACGTCGGAGCGGTACTCGCTGCTCGGGAGCGTACTGAAGCGTCGCGCGCTGATGCCCGGCATCGATGCAGCCACACGACGGAAAGCGCTGCGCGAGATGAGGGACGCTTACGCGGCTGCGTACGTTCACTCGAAGAAGAATGGCCCCGGTGATGCGTATCCGCTCGCCAATCAGATTGCCGGCGATGTCGTCTTGAGCTGGCGAGGCAAGGGCAGGCCCTCAGCCCCGTTCGGCACAGGTGGCAACGGGGACGCCGTCGCCGCGTCGATCACCGAGCTCGAGCAGCTCGCCACCGCGCTGGCGGCCACGCACACCGATACTTTCAACCTGTCCGCCGCTGCGGATCGCCTCCTGCTCCGCGCATTGCTGCGCCGGGACCTCGACGCCGGCGCGCGCGATCTCATTGCGCAGGCATACACGAGCGCAATGTCGCGCGGCGCCACCTCGAAGGTGCGCGACTCGATGCGGACGCAGTTCCGGTTCTTCCGCCAGATGATGGAAACCGAATTCCCGAAAGACGGCCGTGACGAGATCGTCCGTCAACTCACGCAGCTCGAAGAGAAGCTGCTGGGGTAGCCGTCGTGCCACGTGCGTTTATCGTCCGTCCGTTCGGCACGAAGGAAGGTATCGACTTCGACGCAGTCGACCAGGCCCTGATCCAGCCTGCGCTGAAGGCCGCGGGCGTGCCTGGATCGACCACGGCCAACATTGCGGAGGCGGGGAATATTCGCGAGGACATGTTCCGTCTCCTCGTGACGGCGGACCTCGTCGTCGCCGATCTTTCCATCCACAATGCGAACGTTTTTTACGAGCTGGGGATCCGGCACGGCTTGCGTCCGCGCGGCACGCTGCTGATTCGCGCCGACGTGGACAGTTATCCGTTCGATCTGCAGACGGATCGATTTCTGCTCTACGACCGCCAGGTTCCCAACGCGAGCGTCCAGAAACTCGTCAATGCCATCAAGGCAACTCTTGCCGCGTCGGGCACCGACAGCCCCGTCTACAAGATGCTGCCGAGCCTTCGCGCGCCAAGTCCGACGGTGCTGCGCGTCGTGCCGCAGGACTTTCGCGAGGCGGTCGATTACGCGCAGCAGAACGACCTGCGTGGCGACCTGCGGCTGCTGGCCCACGAGGCCGGCAGCTTCGAATGGGCGAGCGAAGGACTGCGCACGGTCGGTCGCGCGCAGTTCGCACTCGGCGCCTGGAGCGGTGCCCTCGAAACATTCGAGGCGCTTCGAACACAGCTGTCCGATGACGTGGAGACCAACCAGCGGCTCGGAACGATTTACCAGAAGCTGGGCGACCTCGTGCGCTCGAGTCAGGCGATTCAACGCGTGATTGATTCCACCGACGCGACACCAAACGATCGCGCGGAGGCGTTCGCGCTGCAGGGGCGGAATGCGAAGGCGCAATGGCTCGATCGCCTGAAGGACCTTACAGGTCCCGAGTTGCGCGCTGCCGCGCTGCGCTCCGCGGACCTGAAAGAGGCGATTGACAAGTACGGCGAAGGATTCGAGCAGGATCTCAATCATTTCTATTCCGGTCTGAACGCATTGAGCCTGCTCAAGCTGCGAAACGAGCTGGCCAGCGCCTTGCCGGATGTGTGGAACGAGCCGTTCGAGACCGAAGACGATGCGCAGCGTGAGTTGAAAGCGGCCAACGCGCGGTTCCAGCGGGTCGCCGGAGCGGTGGAGATGTCGATCTCCGCGCGTGCGACGTATCTGAAGCGGCAGCAACCACAGAATGCAGAACAACTGATGTGGGCCGAAATCAGTACGGCGGACCACGCTTTCCTGACGGCCCTCACCCCGAAAACGGTGGCGGCCAAGTACAGGGCCGCACTCGCGAACGCGCCGGGTTTCGCGCGCGAATCCGCTCGCGCCCAGGCTCAAATCTTCCAGCGGCTCGGCGTACGTCTGGAGTTCGTCAACGAGGCCCTTGCCGCGATCGACGAATCGGCGAAAACGGTGTACTCGAGCGACGAGCCATCGAAGTCGGCCGTCCAGAAAGCCGCGCCGCATGACCGGGTGCTGTTGTTCACGGGACACATGGTCGACCAGCCCGACCGGAAGACGCCGCGGTTTCCGCCCACTCGAGCGGCCGAAGCGGAAGCGTCGCGCATGATTCGCGAGAGCATCGAAGCGGAGCGGAAGCTCGAGCCCGGAGTGCTCGTCGGGATCGCCGGAGGCGGGTGCGGCGGAGACATCTTGTTCCACGAGATCTGTCAGGAGTTCGGCATCGAGACCCGGTTGTTCCTCGCTCTGCCCCAGGGGCAATTCAGCGCCACCTCGGTCCAGCACGGTGGAGAGGATTGGGTGGAACGTCACAACCGGCTGTGTGCGCGGCTGAAGCCTCGCGTACTCGGTAACAGCCTGGAGTTGCCCGTGTGGTTGCGAGGCAAGAGCGATTACAGCATCTGGCAACGCAACAATCTGTGGATGCTGTTCAACGCGCTCGCGCTGAACGGAAAGTCCCTCACGTTGATCGCGCTCTGGGATAACGGACCGGCCGATGGGCCGGGAGGGACCGAGGATCTCGTCGCACAGGTCAGTGACCGCGGTTACAAAGTCGATCGCCTGCCCGCCGAGCGGCTGAAACAGTTCACGACGGAGTCAGAATTCAATCGTCAGCGGCAGGCTCGTAATGCATCGGGAGTACAGACCCTGCCACGCTTCGGGACTCATCCTCCGAGAGAATGAACGAACCAGTCGCGCGCCAGCCGTGACACCTCGTCGAGCGCGCCGGGCTCTTCGAACAGGTGCGTGGCGCCTTGCACGATGTCCAGCTTCTTCGGCCCCTTCAACCGCGCGAGTGCCTGCCGATTCAATGCGAGAACCACCTCGTCCCGACCACCCACGATGAGGAGCGTCGGGGCCAGGACAGCTTCGAGCGGGTCGCCGGCCAGATCGGGGCGGCCGCCGCGTGACACGACCGCGCGAACGATCGTCGGCCGCTGGGCAGCGGCAATGAGAGCGGCCGCTGCCCCTGTGCTCGCGCCGAATGCACCAATTGGCAGCGATGCCGTTTGAGGATGCGCCTTCGCCCAGTCGACGGCAGCCACGACACGGTTCGCCAGCAGCGGAATATCGAATCGAAACTCCGCGGTGACTGCGTCCGTCCGCTCTTCGCGCTCCGTGAGAAGGTCGAGCAGCAACGTTCCCAGCCGTCCGTGCTGCAAGGCTTCGGCAACCGCACGGTTGCGCGGGCTGTGCCGGCTGCTGCCGCTTCCATGCGCGAACACCACCAGTCCGCGCGCGTCGGCTGGCAGGCTCAAATCGCCGCTGAGTGACACGTCAGCCATGTCAAGGCGAACAGGCCGAGGGGTCACCCGTTCAGTTGAGAGACTCATGACGGCACCTCCGATCGTCGCGTCGATGCAAGAAGCGAGTCGAGGGTTCCCGAAACGCCTCTCCCACTCGCGGCGACGTGAGCTGGAGCGTGCGAAGCGGATACTGCAACGACGGCAATCGCGCCAATGAAGATGCCACGCAGGACACAACGATGACTTGAGCCGCCCAGATTGTAGGCCTGATCGTCAGCGGCGTGAAACGCTCGCGGACGCCTGACGCTCGATCCGCTCGCGCACGCCGACGAAGACCTTCTTTGCGGAACCTTTGATGCGATGCTCCACGAACGGGCGCCAGAGCGCACGGACGGCATCGACCCACGTCCGATTGATGTAGACGAGATATCGTCTGGGTGAATCCGAATCGCGAAACATCATCGAGACCGTCAACGAAGCGCTCGTGTACCGCGTCGCGAACACATCACGTGATGCCACGACGACCTCGGGTGAATCTTCGCCGCTGCCCCGCAGGATTGTCACGTGCGTGACGCTGATCATGGGTTTCCACGCGTACACTTCCTTCGTCCAGTACAGGAACGACTCGACGCTGTTGATTCGCATCGCAGGGTAGCGTTCGAGGTGCTGTATCAGAGTCGGCATTCGCGACCGGAGGTACGGCGAGTGCTCGAGCAGCGTCGAGAATTGCTGGTTCGTCCGTTCGTCCCCGTTGCGCAGATATGTCTTCGTGCGCTCGAGAACCGCACGTCGAAACCCGTCCTGAAGAGCGTCCCTGGACTTACCGCCAGCTGCCGCTCGCTGCAACTGTCCGATCTCCTCGGGCGTCAACTTCAACCCACATCGGTCAGTTCGACATCGCCGGATCTCGTCGATGTCAACGTCGTCCAGCGTCAGCTCGCGCAAGTCCTCCAGCCGCGGTTCCACCGAGAAACGGCCAATCTGCGGGACCAGTGAACTTCGTTTCAGGGCCGCAATGTCTCGGACAGAGGCGATGAAGTCGTCGGGAGTGACGTTGATCGAGCCGCCGGCCAGGACGGCCAGCTCGTGGCCGCTGGCCGGAAGAACTCTCACCAGGACTCCGCCCTGATCCATGGTGCTCTGGTCATCGCCGGAGATCTGAATCGTTGGTTCGAGGAAGCGGAAGGGATTCTCCTCTGCGGGGCGATCGGCGATAGCAATCGCGGTCGGCCTCAGCAGAATCACTGACGCGATAGTTATAGCGCGTGCGTACATCGATGGCCACGAGCCATGCATGACTTGCGCCACCCCTCGCCTGCCTACCAGGGCGGCCGTGCCTCGCCAATACGAGAAGTGTACGAGATCGATATCGTCACCCAATCTTGCGTCCACTAATTGACGGAAGTAGCGCAGATCGAAGCGTACACCGAGCCCCGCCGACCTTCGCGCTGAACGTCGAACCGATCTAGTTTAGGTAACCCCGGAGTTCACCTGTGTTGCTATGGGGCGGGTCTTAGGACCCCGGGCGGGCCTGAAAGGGCCCGCCGCTACATGCAAACACAACAACTGAATCGTGCGCTCGATGACAAACAGAGCCATCTGGTCCGTGAGTCTGTGTTTACACGTCGGTGACAGATCGATTCATCGATAATCCGCGCGCGTCCGTTATCATCGGCTGATGACCGCTCCCACTGCGGACAAGACCGAACGAGCGCCTCGCTCGAGCCCTACGATCGAGGCGCCGTCTGCTCCCGCGCTGGTCGCCGCGCTCGATATGGGCGCGAGCGCCATCCGCCTCGCCATTGCAGAAGTTCTGCCGGGCACCCGGCCGCGGACGATCGAAGAGGCCTCCAAGGGTGTGCTTATCGGGCGAGACACCTTCTCGTTCGGCGCAATTCGATCGCAGACGCTCGACGCTGCAATTGCGGCCGTGGAAGGCTTCCGTCAGCTGATGGACGGTTACGGCGTCGTCCAGGTCCGCGCCATTGCCACGAGCGCCGTCCGCGAGGCACGCAACGGCGACATGTTCCTCGATCGCATTCAGGCCCGGACGGGGGTTGCCTTCGACATCATCAACGAAGCCGAGGAGAGCCGGCTCGTGTTCCTCGCGGTGCGGGACGGGCTCAGACGCCATCCGGCATTCCGTGGATCTCGAACGCTGTTGGTGGAAGTCGGCGGCGGCAGCACGAGCCTGACGCTGCTGCGGCGAGGCGAACCGAACCGTTCGGGGGTCTACGCCCTTGGTTCGGTGCGCCTTCGCCAGCAGCTCGATCTTCGCCGGCACAGCCAGGACATTCAGATGGCGTTGCTGCGGCGGTACGTGGCGAACGTCATCGACGAGATCCGCCTCGAGATTCCGCTGAATCGCCTCACGCACATGATCGCGCTCGGTGGCGACGTGCGGTTTCTCGCATCGCAGGTGGACGAGGATCAGACGAGCGGGCGCGACCACGAGATTCCGCGCGAGCGATTCCTGGCTTTCTGTGACGAGGTCGAACGCCTGGACGAGGACGCCATCATCGAGCGGTTCCGGCTTCCCGCCGTCGAGGCCGAGACGCTCGGGCCCGCGCTGCTCGTGTATCGCGCGTTGTTGTCGGAATCGACCGTTCGCAAGGTTGTCGTGTCCGACGCGTCGTTGCGGGCGGGCGTGGTGCTGGACTTCACCGACGCCGGTAGTCGCGTGAGCATCGAGGATTTCGAGCGGCAGGTGCTCGCGAGTGCGGAAGGCCTGGGACAGCGCTATCGATGGGACCGCGATCACGGGCATCACGTGGCGATGCTCGCCACCCGGATGTTCGACGAGCTTCGCGATGAGCACGGCCTCGGCGATCGGGCACGACTGCTGCTGAAAGTTGCCGCGATGCTCCACGACGTCGGCATCTACGTCAGCCTCCGCGCTCACCACAAGCACTCACAGTACATCCTGGCCGCGTCGCAGATCTTCGGATTGTCCGACGACGAAACGGCCATCGTTTCCAACATCGCTCGATATCATCGGCGGGGCACGCCGCAGCAGAGCCATGTCCCGTACGTCGCGCTCGATCGGGAAGACCGAATCCTCGTCAAAAAGCTCGCGTCCATCCTTCGGGTTGCGAACGCGCTCGATGCCGAGCACGGGCAGAAGGTCCGCGACCTTCGCATCATTCGCCGCGACAAGTCGTGGCTCCTCGAGGTCGAGGGTACGGGAGACCTGACGATGGAGCGGGTCGCGGCGACGGCGCGATCCGACATGTTCGTCGAGACGTTTGGCCGGCCGCTCGTCGTGCAGCCGGCCGGGACGACCGCATGACGACCGAAGCCGTTGACACCTCGTTGTTCATCAATCGCGAGCTGTCCTGGCTCGCCTTCAACGGACGCGTGCTCGAGGAGGCCGCCGATCGTCGCACGCCGCTCCTCGAGCGCGTGAAATTCGTGGCGATTGCATCATCCAATCTCGACGAGTTCTTCATGATTCGCGTCGCCGGCCTCGAGCAGGCGCTGGCCGATGGCGACACGGCCGTCGACCTGTCCGGCCTCACGCCGTTGCAGCAGCTGGAGGCCGCTGCGGGCCGGAGCCATGAGTTCGTAGCGGCGCTGTACGATCTGACCACCGCTGATCTCCTGCCGGCTCTGGCCCAGCAGAAGATCCGCATTGTCTCCTTCGAAAGTCTCGGTGATCCGGCGGCGTTGCGTGCGTTCTTTCGCGAATGCGTGCTGCCGGTCCTGACGCCGCTGGCAGTCGACCCGTCGCGCCCGTTTCCCCTGCTCGCCTCGCTGAGCCTCAATCTCATGGTGATTCTCGAGCCGGCGGCGGGCGAATCCGAATCCCGACTGGCCGTCGTGCAGGTCCCCGCCGGGTTGAACCGGCTGGTCCGCATCCCGGATGCGGAAGGGTTCACGTTCGTGCTGCTCGAGGACATCATTCGGGCACACCTGCCGGAGCTGTTCGCCGGACAGCAGATCCGTGAAGCGCGGGTAATCCGCCTCACGCGCGACGCGGATCTCGATCTGGATGACGAAGGCGGCCGGACGCGCCTCGAAGCAGTCGAGCGGGAGGTTCGGCGCAGGCGGCGGAGCGACGTCGTTCGACTCGAGATCGAGACGAAGGCTTCCGAGCAGCTGATTGCGCTGCTGCAGGATCGGCTCGATCTCACGCCCTCGAGCGTCTATCCGGTGACAGGGCCGCTCGATCTGCGAGTGCTGTCGCAGGTGCTGGAGCTGCCTGGATTCGACGACCTGCGCGATCCGCCGCTGCAGCCCGCTGATGTCCTGGTTGCCGCTGAGCAGGACGACATCTTCTCGATCCTCGACGGACGCAACGTGTTGCTGCACCATCCCTACGATTCGTACGATCCGGTAATCGCTCTGCTCGAGCAGGCGGCTGGCGATCCGGACGTACTGGCGATCAAGCAGACGCTGTACCGCACCAGCATCGGCTCGCCGCTCATCGCCAGCCTGCAGCGGGCCGCCGAGCAGAACAAGCAGGTCACAGTTCTCGTGGAGCTGACCGCGCGTTTCGACGAAGAGCGCAACATCAGATGGGCGCGAGCGCTGGAGGAAGCCGGCGCGCACGTGATCTACGGCATTCGCGGCTACAAGACCCATGCGAAGATCTGCCTGATCGTCAAGCGGACGCCCCAGGGTTTTCGCCGATACGTGCATCTGGGCACCGGCAACTACAACGAACGAACTGCACGCGTCTACACCGACTTCGGACTGATGACGGCGTCGCCGGCCATTGCCGAGGACGCAGCCGCTTTTTTCAACACGCTCACCGGGTACTCGGATCCTCCCAGATTCAAGAAACTGGTGATGGCTCCCACCGATCTGCGTCGTCGCTTCGTCAAGCTGATCGAACGTGAGAAGCGGCGCGCCGAGGCGGGGCAGCCGGCCGAGATCACCGCGAAGATGAACTCGCTGATCGATGAAGAGATCATTCGCGCGCTCTACGCCGCGTCGCAGAAGGGCGTGCAGATTCGTTTGAACGTGCGCGGGATCTGCGCGCTGCTCCCCGGCATTCCCGGCGTGAGCGAGACGATCGAGGTGATCTCGATCGTGGATCGGTTTCTCGAGCACTCACGCGTGTACAGCTTTCTCAATGCCGGAGACGAGCAGGTGTTTCTTGCGAGCGCCGACTGGATGACCAGGAACATGGACAAGCGCATCGAGCTCATGTTCCCGGTCGAGGATCCAGCGCACAAGGCGACCATCATGCACGCCCTGCGCGCGATGTTCCGGGATACAACCAAGGCGCGCCGGCTGGGGCCCGACGGTCGTTACACGCGCGTCACGCCGGCGGAAGGGGAGCCGCCGTACCGAGTGCAGCAGGCGCTGCAGGAGGAGGCTCAGCGCAGGATGGCGCAAGCCATCGAGCGCGCGGGTGTCACGTTCCGGCCGGCGTCCGGCGGCGCCTCGCGGTGATCCTTCTTTACCGGGGGGCTGCGCCCCGCCGGCCCCCCCACCTCCACCCCACTGCGCAAAGTCCGCGCAGTGGGGGCCCCGGCTCGCCGTCGCTCGCAGGTCCGGGGTCCCCAGCGTGCGTGTTGTGCACGCTGGGGTGGAGGCGACCCCTTCGCCCCGCTCCGCTCCGGCGGGGCGCGCCTTCGGCGCGCCTACTCCACGACTTTCGTCACGAAGTACGTCACTTGCGCGCCGGGATCCAGCCGCATCTGGTGTGGCGTCTTCGCCGGAATGTGCAGCACATCGCCAGGGCCGAGTCGGACTTCGGTGCCGCCTTGAATCGAAGGACCGCGAATCTCTCCGGGCGCCGTTGTCTTCCCGTCCGTGATGCTGCCGCCGTAAATCATCGTGACCTGGCCTGCCGAGATCATGATGATGTCCGCCTGCGTCTCGTGCCATTCGGCCAGGCCGGATCCCTCGCGGTGCGCAACCATGAACGTCCGGTTGCCGGCCGTTGCGATCGTTTCGCTCGCAACCTTGTTCTCGTCCATCTTCTTGGCAAGCGCCCGCCCGCGCTCTTGAAGATCTGACGACTTCCACACCTGAACGCCTGCCGAGGGCGTCCCCGCCTGGGCGATCAACGCGCCAAACAACGGAATCAGAAAACCGAGATTCATGGGCATATCACCTCACTCTCGATGCACGGGCGATGTGTGACGCACGGCTGTCGGAATGCTCATGTCACCCCCGGGTCTCCGGTGTCCTGGCGTGTCGAAAGGATGCCGGCGCGCCGCTGTTCGAGCTCGAGGATCCGCTCGCGAAGCGTGGCAATCTCGCGGTCGATCGCGGCAACGTCCACACCACGTGACGCCGCGTCGTGGGCGCTCAAGCGATACAGGATAGGGATCACGACGCTGACCGCCGCGTCGAGAATTGCGAGCACGCCGATGATCTGCCAGAGATCGTCGGAGCCGGACTCGCGAATGAACATGATCGAGAGCAGGCTGGCCAGGCCGAACACGATCACGTTTGCCACGGGCCACGTCCATTGAAATCGCGGGGCGAGGACGGCCATCGAGAGCAGCGAAATATGTGCAACGCTCACCGCGAAGATCGATGCCGTTACCGCGATCTTCCAGAACGCGTCCTCGCTGACGTCCATCCACATCCCGATAATCATCAGGGCTGCGGCCAGCGCCGTCAGTCCGATTCCGATCCGCGGAAGCAGGATTTGGCGGCCGGACTCGAGCGACGCACCACACGCGAGACCGCTGATGCTCGCCACGCCAATCGTCACCGTCGTCAGGAGAATCCGGAGATCGAACCAACCGTATCGTGCCGTGAGAATCCCAAGAATACCAAGCGCAGCGCTGAGCGCGATCGAGGCGATCATCAGGCGCAGGAAGATGCGCTTCAGCGAGAAGCGGCCATCGGTCATCGTTCCGTACTCCCTGCGAGTCCTGCGCGACCGGCCAACTCTGGTCGTGTTTGTCGCGTTCTCACGGATGGGATGGGGCCCTGATGTTACCTGATAAGGGCGTTTGCCGTGAACGACACGCGCAGCGAATGCCACGCGAGGCGGCGCGAACTCTAACCGACATATTTCCAAGGAGACAGATCCTCGCGCGGCACATTCGGATTACTGGCCAATCGTCATCGGCGACGGCCACGCCGGACGAAGCCACGGGCGGGTGATCACTGGTGGATCAACTTTTCTCGGGTCGAATGGCAGGTCGATGCTCGTGACGGCGCCTATGCCAAACGCATCGATCCGAAATCCGGGAGGGCGCTGGCGGAAGACAACTGGGTCTGGAGTCCGCAAGGCACGATCGACATGCACATGCCGGAACGGTGGGGGATCGTTCACTTCACCGGCACGCCGGCCGGCTCGCCCGCCATCGCGTTCGGCGATGACCCGAACGAGCGCGTGAAGTGGGCGCTGCGTCGGTTGTACTATCGCCAGCGCGATTATCGGTCCGCCCACGGTCGATACGCGAGGGAGCTGTCAGAACTCACGGCACCGGATATTCGCGTGGAAGGATTGGAATTTCGGCCTACCATGCAGGTTACGGATTCGCTATATGAGATCCACGCCCGTGGCTTCGGCGGCGCCGTTGTGCACATCCGCCAGGACGGCAGAGTGTGGCTAGACGAGAACTGACATCCTGAGAGAAAGAGCAGTCCGATGCGTGATTTTCTGCTCGCCATGCGTACTCTTCGTCGCAGCCCTGTGTTCGCGGCAACCGCGACGCTGACCATCGCGCTCGGTATCGGCGCGAGCGCCGCGATTTTCAGCGTCGCGAATGCCGTCCTCCTCAGGCCGCTGCCCTACAAGAATCCCGAGCGTCTCGTCGTCATGTACATGGACCTGCGGGTCCGCGACAACTACGGGATGCCGCTCTCGAACGAGAACTACACCGACATCCGCAACGGCTCCATGAGTTCGTTCGAGGACATGGCCGCCGTGCGCACCCAGCGTCAGGTGATCCCCGGCAAGGACGGCCGCCCGGAGCAGGTGCGGCTTGCGTTTGCCACGACGAATTTTTTCGGGGTCATGGGCGCGCGAATCGCGCTCGGACGCGACTTCACCGAGGCGGACGGTCTCCCGCAGCCGCCGCCGCAGCCGCCGGCCGGGGCGCCGCCGACCGCGCAGGCGCCGCCGCTTCCCGTCGTGGCGATACTGAGCCACGAGTACTGGCAGCGTCGCTACGGCGGAAGGAAAGACATCGTCGGCGAGCGTATTCCGTCCGGCCCGCGCCCGGAGATCGTCGGCGTTCTCGCGCCGCAGTTCGAGTTGATGTTTCCGCCATCGGCGCAGGTCGAGCAGCGGCCGGACATCTGGATCGCGAATCGCGCCGCGTACAACAACGCGAACCGCAACACATTCGGCCTTCGTCCGGTGGGCAGACTGAGGCCCGGCGTCACGCTTGCGCGCGCGCAGGAGGAGGTCGAATCGGTCGCCGTTCGCCTGCGGAACGATTTTCCCATCCAGCGGACTGCAGGCTTCTACGCCCGGCTGGAACCCATGCACGCGACGCTCGTGAGCGAAGTCCGGCCGGCAATCCTCGCGCTGATGGGCGCCGTCATCTTTCTCCTGCTCATCGCGTGCGCGAATGTCGCGAACCTGCTCCTCGTGCGCGCATCGCTGCGTGAGCCGGAGCTCGCCGTGCGCACCGCTCTCGGCGCGGGCCGCGCTCGCATTGTCCGCCAGATGCTCGCCGAGGCCGTGGTGCTCACTACTCTCGGGGCCGCCGTGGGGATTGGACTCGCGTGGTGGGGTGTCCGTGAGCTGCTCGCCGTCGCGCCTGCGAATCTTCCGCGGCTGGAATCGGTCAGGGTCGATCCGATTGTGATCGCTTTTACGGCCGCCATAGCGCTGGGCTGTGCGTTCATCTTCGGTATGGTGCCGGCGTGGGGCGCGTTCAAGCTCGATCTGACGACGGCGCTCCAGGGCAGCGGCCGCAACGCGGGGCTGACGGGTGGCCGGGTCGTGTTCCGCAGCGCGATCGTGATTGCCGAAGTCGCGCTCTGCTTCGTGCTGCTCATTGGGTCCGGATTGATGTTCCGCAGCTTCCTCGAGCTGCAGCGCATCGATCCGGGATTCGATCCGCGCAGCCTCCTCACGTTCCAGCTGCTCGGCGGCCGGGGCGGGCCGCCGGATCACCGTCACGCGAGCGCGAACCAGATTGCCGATCGCATCCGATCGATTGCTGGTGTCGAGAGCGTCACGGCGTCGTTCCCCCTCCCGCTAGCCGGCGACTTCAGCACCATTCGCTGGGGCACGGAAGAGGCGCTGGCGGATAACACGAAGTTCCAGGCCGTCGACTGGCAGCAAGTACGGCCGGGCTACTTCGATGTGATGCGAACCCGATTGATCGAGGGTCGCACGTTCACCGAGGCTGACAACGATCCGAGACGCGATCTCGTCGTTGTCGATTCGATGCTCGCCGCGAAAGCGTTCCCGAACCAGTCGGCCGTGGGCAAGCGCATCCTGATTCGCATTCGCACGCCCGAGCCGGAGCTCGTCGAAATCATCGGCGTCGTGGCGCATCAGCGCGTCTCATCGCTCGCGGATCCGGGCCGCGAACAGATCTACTTCGCGGAAGGATTCATCGGATTCGGCGCGCGCAAGTGGGCCGTTCGCGTCAGCGGCGACCCGGCGAGCTACGCGAGCGCCGTGCGGACGGCAGTGGCGTCCGTCGATCCGCAGGCCCTCGTTACCGATCTCGTGCCGGCGGAGAACCTCGTTCGCCGCGCGCAGGCCGGCACACAGTTCTCCCTGACGCTCATCGCGGTGTTCGCGCTGGTGGCGGCGCTGCTGGTGGCCGTCGGTCTGTACGGCGTGCTCGCGACCGTCGTCCGCCAGCGCACCGCGGAGATCGGCGTACGGATGTCGCTCGGCGCCTCGCCGTCGCGGATTCTTCGTCAGGTGATCGCCCAGGGGCTCCGCTTGAGCGCCGCGGGGATTGCGGTCGGTGTGATCGCCGCGCTCCTTCTCACCACGGCGTTGCGGACGATGCTCATTGGCGTGCGGCCGACGGATCCGATGACGTTCCTCGTCATGGGTCTGGTGTTCTTCGTCATCGCCGCCGTTTCTTCATGGCTCCCAGCGCGCCGTGCCGCGGCGCTGAATCCGACGGCGGCGCTGCGAGAGTGAGTGTTCACCGTTCCCTGTTCCCGGTTTATGGTTCTCGGGTTCGTTTTTGTCGTACCTGTCGTTTTGTCTGGTGGCGCACAGACGATGACCGCGGAAGGTCGTTCGATGTCTGGTTGGCACTCCTCGTTCCCCCAGTCAGCATTGCGCGCGCGATCACGGAACTGGGCGTTCGGCTGGGGCGCCACCGTGTGCGGGTTGCGCATGACGACACCAACTCACGCTTCCACAGCGGCTTAGCAGGGCCGATTTGCCCGTCTTTCGCAGGCATTCGATTTGCTGTCACGGCATCCGGCGCTCCAAGCTTGCCACGAGGAGGATGTCTGTGCCCTTGAAGAAGACGCCGAAGCCCTCGCGATCGATACGGTATTTGCTCAGCGGGGACCGGCGGCTCCAACGACTTTCGTTGCGGAAGATATCGAAGCGCGAGAAGAAAACGAAACAGTCGACGCGAACGGCTCGATCCCGGAGCGCTCCGCACACGGCGAACTGGTCGTCCTCGTCGTGGGCAAGCTCGCCGTGGGTGATTGTTCTTGCCGTGATCTGTATCGTCGCGACCGCAGGGGTGATTGCAGGGCGCCAGCCGTCTCACAGATCGAGCGCAGCGAGTCTATCTGCGCCGACTGACGACAATCCACCGTCGCAAGACACGGCAATCGAGCCTCGACTCGAAATGAAGAAGACCGGCGCCCCAAAGGCTTCGATGACCGTTGCAGCCAAAACGTCTCCTGTTGATCCGGCGAAGCGAAAGAAGTCGCCCGTCGAATCGGTAAAGGCTTCTGCAATCGAACCGGCGAACACGCAGTTCGTGGAATCGACGGCGAAGACGGATGTGCCGGACGCGGCAGAAGTAACGATCACCGGCTGCATGGGAGGCGATGCGCAGTCGTACTGGCTGAAGGACACGTCCGGCGCGGATGCGCCCAGGACGCGGAGCTGGCGATCCGGGTTCCTGAAGAAGCGCTCGCTGTCGATTGATCTCGTCGCCGCCAACAGCGCACTGAAGCTGGCGAACTACGTCGGACAGCGCATCGCCGCGACGGGTACGCTCGTGAACCGCGAGATGCGAGTGCGTTCGCTGCGCCGCGTGGCAAGCTCATGTAGCTGACGGGTTCACTGTCACGCGCTTACGGCGATCGCACCAAGAACACCAAGACCACAAAGATCACAAAGGAAGATCACGAAGAATTGTTCTTGGCTTCTTCGTGGTCTCCTTGGTGGTCTTTGTGGCCTCTGTGAGCTTTGTGATAAGCCCGTGGGCCGTTGATCTAGAAGCTGAATCGCAACCCGAACCGGAACTCGCGCGACCGACCGAGGGCCTCATTAGCATTTGTCGAGGTAACCTTCCCGAAGTTCGAGCTGTTGACGTTGCCGTTCGGGTTGTTGAAGTGCGGCGTGTTGCTCACGTTGAACGCCTCCGCCCGGAATTGCAGCTTGAACTGCTGCGTGAGATCGAAGGTGCGGAAGAGGCCCAAGTCCAGATTCACCACGCCGGGCCCGCGCATGGTGTTGCGGCCGACGTTGCCGAAGCGGACTTCTGTGACGCGCGCAAACGCCGTGGTGTCGAAGAACGTGCCGGCATTGCCGACGTCGCCCGAGTATTCGACCGCGGGTTTGATCTGATCCGGGGTCTGCGCATTGCCCGGCATGTTCAACGAGGCCCCGGACGAGGTGAGAGTGAAGGGCCTGCCTTTGTAGGCGCCGAACAACCCGTTGAGTTGCCACCCGCCGAGGATAGTCTTGCTGACACCGCTGGTCGCCCATGGCTTCCCTTCGCCGAACGGGAGTTCGTACACGTACGCAAACTGGAAGTTATGGGGGACGTCGTGATCTGCCGTCGCACGGTTGCGATAGAGCTCGCTGAGCGCGTTGTAGCGGAACGCGGTCCAGTCGGAGTACGGTGCTTCGTCGATAGCGTGCGAGTAGGTGTACGCAGCCTTGATCAGCAGGCCGTTTGTGAAGCGCCGATTGAGCGTGGCCTGAAGCGAGTGATAGTTGCTGTGCGTCCGCCCGTCCCACTCCCTGGTGGTGGTGGTGCGTCCGAATTGCGGGAAGAGCGGCCGCCCCGCATTGCCGGAGCCGGGTATTTGCGAGGCGTTGACGTCCAGGAACGCGAAGCCCCTTACCGAAGCCGACCCGACGTATCCAAGCGTCGCAACCAGCTGGCCGGCAAACTTGCGCTCGAAGATCAGATTCCACGACTGGATGTAGCCCCGGTGCAACTCCTGATTGGCAACGGGGTAACCGGTCTCGGCCACCAGCGGCAGCGGAACCCTGCCGGTGCTGATGTCGGGGCAGCAGATCGCTGGAATACCGACGGTGGGACCGAGCGGTGCGTTCGGAACACCAGCCGACACATAACCTGGATCGGTGGTGACGGGCTGGAAGCCGTTGACGCCCGCGAACGACGCGACAACAGTCAAAGGAAACCAGCCGCGCAACGCCTGAGCGCCCCAGGGATGCGAATGATACGTGATGCCGTAGCCGCTTCGGATCACCGTTGAATCGGTCACCTGGTAGGCGAAACCGACACGGGGAGCGAAGAGCTTCTTGCTGTAGCCAACATTGTTGTCCTGGGGGATGCCGCCCCGCCCGCCGATCAAGGCCTCGTTGGTGGTGGGGTCATACGATTCGATGCCCAGCCCCTGGGAGCGCGTCCGGTTGGGATACAGCTCCCATCGCAGTCCGAGGTCGAGGGTCAGATTTGGAGCCGCGCGCCAGCGGTCGCGGACGTAGAGCGCGTACTGGTTCTCCATGCTGTCCATCTTGATGAACTGGCTGCTCTTGCCCGACGAACTGGGAGTGCCCAGTAGAAAGCCGGCGAGGGCGTTCCAGTCGTTCTCGAATGACGGCGTCCCTCCCTGGAATCCTCCAGCGGCGCTGATTGCGCTGGGATTCAAGGCCGTCACGCCAGGAGTGAAACCGAACGCACCGCGCGGACCGGCACCCAACTCTGGCTGCCAGTGGTTCATCAGGTGGTGGACGAAGTCGAAGCCGAACCTGATGTCGTGGGCCCCCTTCATCCAGCTTGTATTGGTGTTGAAGGTATAAGACTGATCGTTGCGATAGAGCGGATTCCATCCTTCCGGATTGCCCAACGTCGAATAGCCGGAGATGTTTAGAGGCGGCATGCCGCTTTCGCGCGGGTCGGGACCGTTGGTCCCCGGAATGCCCAGCACGTCGAGGCCGAAGTTGGTGCCGAGGTCAGGGGGCTCGACGTCCTGGCCAAAACGCGTCCAGCCGAACGTCCCGTCAATCAGGAAGTTCGGCGATACGGTGTACGTCTGCCCGATGCCCGCGATCTGCACGAGCGTGGAGCCGTCACCCAGGCCGCCGCCAGTGCACAAACAACCGCCACCTGCGTCGCCGAGGCTGAAGTCACCGTGGACCAGCGCGTCCATGACGCTGTACTTGAACCAGAGCTGGTGTCGATCGTTCCGGTTCCAGTTGACCTTGGCGTCGATGTTGTTGCGGTTCAGTTTCTGCGTACCCGAATTGAAGTAGTTGTTGCTGTCACCAGCCTGATTCGGGAGAGGAACGAGGGCCAGCATCTTCATCATTGGCCCATTCAGGCGAGCCTGAGGAATGACGTTGACCTGTCCACCGCTGGAGAATACCGAACGGCCCGTGCCGTTCAAATTGCCGGAGAAGGGATCGAAGATCATCCCTTGACGAAGTGGTACTGAGCCGCCCTCTGTGGTAGGAACCATAATGGGGTTGCCGCTGGCACTCAGAATCGGCGCCCCCAGCTTGCGGCTGAAATCCCCACTGCGGAAGTCAGCCGTCGGAACGGAAGAGAGCAGAGGGAAGTTCACGCGATCGAAAGTGCCTTCCCAGTTCGCGAAAAAGAAAAACTTGTTCTTCTTGATCGGACCACCGAGGTTCCCTCCGTCGATGTTCCGGCTGCCGTCCGGCTTGTCCTTGACGCCGGCAAAATTCTCGTCCCACGTAAAAGCGCGTAAGGAACTGTTCGTGTTCATCGCGAACGCGCTGCCACGAAAATTGTTCGTCCCGGATTTCGTCACCACGGTGACTGCAGCGCCGCCCGTCATCCCTTGCTCGGCATCGAAGTTGTTGGTGGCGATGTTGACTTCCTGGATGCTTTCCGCCGGCGGAACGTACACCGCGTGGTGAGGCATCGTGACCAGGATGTCGGCCGAACCGTCGACCCGGGTATTGTTGGCGCCGCGCTCTTGGCCGTTGACGTTGGTCGTCAAGGAGCGCCCAGGCGTATCGGTGACGGCGTTCTGAAACCGCCCGGGAGTCGCGCCTGGAACGAGGTTGATGAGGCTCTGGTAATTGCGATAGCCGCCGAGCGGCAGATTCTCGATCGCCTGCGGGGTCAGCGTGACACTGACATCCGACTTAGTCGTCTGGAGGACCGCCGATGTCGCCTCCACCGTGACCTGCTCATTGACCGCGCCGACCTGGATGGTAGCGTTGACACGGGTGACGACATTGATCGAAACGTTGACGTCCTTCTGAGTGTAGGGCCTGAACCCGCTTGCGCTTACCGAAAGCTCGTAGGTGCCCTCGAGCAGGTTGGGGATCGAATAGTAGCCGACATCGTCAGCAGTAGTCTGGCGGGACAAGCCCGTGGACGTGTTCGTCACGGTCACAGCTGCCCTGGGGACCGCCGCACCTGTTTCATCTGTCAACGTTCCGACGACTGAACCGTAAAGCACCTGCCCTGACGCGGTCCGCGCCGAGTAACCGATGATCATGATCGCCAGGCACGCGAGAATGAGTGGCGTCGGCGTACCCTTCTTTGGTTCTCTCACTGGACACCTCCGTCTGTGCTGGCCGAGACGAGTAGAGGCGCTTTTGTTGAGGGCCGATCCGAAAGTTTGAATTGTCCCGTGGTCACTGACC
>JBKPCD010000230.1:0-8638 GCA_046727175.1 Acidobacteriota bacterium
CGTCTGGGTCGCTGAAAGGAATCGATTCGTGGTGCGGCTGCCGCTGGTGAGGAATTCGAGCAGCGTGTCGTCGTCCTGAATGTCGCCGATAGAGATGGCAGGGGCGAGGGCATGCCGCCCACCGCCTATCCGGTCCTCGAAGAATGGCGTCCGGCCCGGCCATTCGAGCAGAGTGAAATACGACGTCCTTGGAGGCGCGCGCCCGCCCGAGGCCAGTCACGATCTCACACCGCCCGAGACGCGTGCCTGAGTGGAGCGTCCTGCCCAGCCGCTACTCGTAGCGCAGCGCCACGACGGGGTCGACGTTCGACGCGCGGCGGGCAGGCAGGTAGTTGGCGACGAGGGCGACCAGTACGAGCACCAGCGCGACCACGGTGAACGTCGTAACGTCCGTCGCCTCGATCTCGTAGAGGAGCGAGGAAAGAAAGCGCGTCAGCACGAGCGACGCGCAGAACCCTGCGACGAGCCCCGCGACGATCACCTGCATGCCCTGGCCGAGCACCATCATGAGCACGGCGTGGCGCGACGCGCCCAGGGCCATTCTGATGCCCACCTCGCGCGTGCGCAGCGACACCGTGTAGGAGATGACGCCGTAGATGCCAACGCCGGCCAGCGCGAGTGCCAGCCCGCCGAACGCGGCAAGCAGCGCGAGCGTGAAGGATCGCGTTGCGAGGGATTCCGCCACGTAGGCCTCGAGCGGCTGCACGCGGAAAACCGGCTGCGTGCGATCGACCGCCAGGAACGCCTCGCGCACCGCGTTCTCGAGGCGCGTGGGATCGATCGCCGTACGCGCGACCAGGTTGTAGCCGAACCTGAGGTCCTGGGGCTGATGGATGTAGGCTTCCATGGTCGGCGATCGATCGAGTCCGTACTGGCGCACGTCGCCGGCGATGCCGACGATCTCCAGCCACTCTTTCTTGTCGTCGCGCCCGCCCAGCTGGATCCGCTTGCCGATCGCGTTCCCGTCGGGAAACTGCAGGCGGGCGCACGACTCGCTGATGACCGCCACCCCCGGCGCGCCGCGCCGATCCCGGTCGGTGAAGAACCGGCCGCGCTTCAGCGGGATCTTCATTACCCGGAAGTAGTCCGACGAGACCGAGTAGGTGTCGGCCGACGGCGCTTCGGCGCTGTTGGCCAGCGGCCGGTCGAAGATGTGAAACCCCCGGCGATCGAACCCGCCGAGCGGGAGCGTGCTGACCATGGCCACGCCCTCGATGCCCGGCGTGGCGCGAAGGCGATCCATCACCTGCGTGTAGAAGTTGAGCTCGGCTTCCGGCGCCTGATAGCGTGAGCCGTACACGTAGACGCCGAGCGTCAGCACGTTGTGCGGGTCGTAGCCGGGATCGACGCTCGTCAGCCGCAGGAAGCTCCGCCCCAGGAGCCCCGCGCCCACGACCAGCACGAACGCCAGCGCGAGCTCGCCGGTCACCAGCACCTTTCGAATGAACTGGCGCGAGCCGCCTTCGGTCGCTCGGCCGCTGTCTCGCAGCACGTCGGTGAGGTCTACGCGCGACCCGCGCAAAGCCGGCATCACACCGACGAGCAGGCCCGTCACCAGGCTGGCCGCGAGCGCGAACAGCAGTACGCCCGCGTCGATCTCGATCGCGCTCACGCGGGGCAGCTCGCTCGGACCGAGCCGGGCGACGAGCGCCGTCCCCCACCACGCGATCAGCACGCCCGCGAGCCCGCCGCAGAGCGCGAGCAGCGCGCTCTCGGTGAGCAGCTGCCGGGCAAGACGTCCCCGTCCCGCGCCGAGTGCGGCGCGGACGGCCATCTCCCTCTCCCGTGCCGTCGCGCGCGCGAGCACCAGATTGGCGACGTTCGCGCAGGCGATGAGGAGGACGAACCCGACCGCGCCGAGCAGCACGAGGACGGCCGTGCCGACGCGGCCGACCAGGAACTCGCGGAGCGGCGTGACGGTGACGACGGTATCGGGATCGTACTGGCCGGGGTGCTCGCGGACGATCTCGCGCATCAGCGCATTCAGTTCGGTACTGGCCTGTTCCACCGACACGCCCGGCCTCAGCCGGCCGATGAGCTGCAGGTGCTGGCAGCCGCGGCACGCAGAGGGGTCTTTCAAGTCGTAGCCGAGCGGCATGTACATCTCGGGAAGGAGCGAGCCCTCGGTGCGCGCCAGCGGTCGGAAGGATGCGGGCAGCACGCCCACCACCGTGAACGAAGCCTCGTTCAGACGCACGACGCGGCCGAGGATCTGGGGGTCACCACCGAAGCGACGCTTCCACAAGCCGTCGGTCAGGATCACGGCGAAGCGGCGATCAGGCTGGTCCTCCTCAGCAAGGAACGTACGCCCGAGCGCAATTGTCGCGCCCAGCGTGTCGAAGTAGTCGGCGTTGACGCGCATGCCCCGTACCAGCTCGGGCTCGCCGCGATCGACCATGGCGCCGGCGGCATCGCGGTAGAGCGACAGTGTCTGGAACGACCGGCTCCGCGCTCGCAAGTCGAAGGTCGTGGTGAAGTCCACGGTCAGTGGCCTGGGCGTATCGGGATCCGACTCGGCGATTTTCACTAAGCGGTCGGGGTCCGCGTACGGCAGCGGGTCGAGCAGTACGGCCTTGACGACGCTGAAGATCGCCGTGTTCGCGCCAACGCCTAGCGCGAGCGTGATGATGGCCGCTAGCGTAAAGCCCGGATGCTTGCGGAGTGTGCGAGCGGCGAAGTAGAGGTCGGTCATGTCATGCCTCCGAAGAGAACCGGCGCGCCGCGGCACTACCGATGCACGACACGGGACGCCGCTATGCCGCCGCCCCGTGCTTTCTCACTCATCTACTGCTGGTCAGCAACGAGCCGAGCATATCGAACCGCGCGGTCCAATATTTCTTGGCCGTATCTGACGCCGCCCTGTCGGACAGCTTCGTGTGCAGCAGCGAGGCCACACTCTTCGTCTTGCCCTACGCGGTGAAGCTGACGACGGTTTGCAAGCCGAAGCTCGGTCACGATCCGGGCCGAGCGGAGGTTGGTGCGTCGGCGTTGTCGCCCCCGCGAGGGATTGCTCGGACGACCCCGAACGCGAGCCACGCAACAGCCGCGGCAACGACGATCAACATCAGCCACCACAGCACGCTCGCCAGAAGCACCGCATCGAAGGCCGGCCAGCCGTACTGCGCGAGACGTTCCCCGCGGTCCAGCATCCAGTGCCACGCGGTGTGCGCAACGAGCGCCGAGAGAATGATGGTTCCCATGCGCTCGGCAACGACGAACCGGAAAAACAGGTGCAGAACAGGAACGAGGACGGAGAGGACGAGCAGTTGGCCGAGCTCCACTCCGATGTTGAAGGACAGAAGCGACGTGAGGAGGTGCGATCCGGCGAACTGCAGCGACTGCCTCAGCGCAAACGAGTACCCGAAGCCGTGGACGAGACCGAACGCGAACGTGATGGCCCACCGCCGGCCGATATTCGTTCCCACGATATTTTCGAGCGCCATGTAAACGATCGACGTCGCGATGAGCGTCTCGATGAGCGGCGGGAACCACAGCGCATCCACTCCGGCGCCGTACGCGGACGCGATGAGCGTGATGGAGTGCGCCACCGTGAACGCGGTGACGACGGTGATGAGCGGCCGCAACCGTCGAAGTGGAATGACTAGGCAGACCAGGAACAGCAGGTGATCGGTGCCATCGAGAATGTGCTGAAAGCCGAGCCGCACGAAGCGCGAAGCGGCTTGATGCCATCGCGGATCGAGCCGCACCAGACCTGGATCGCCGTTCAGTTCGAACGCACGAACCACGCCGTCCGGGGAAATGAACCGGACCGCCGTGACAACGCGAAGCCCGAGGCGCGCCAGTTGCGGCTCGAGGGCAAACTCGGATCGTTCGGAGCGGAGGACGTACTCGAACAGCACGTCCAGCATCCCCTGATCCCAATAGATCTCGGTGTCAGCTGGCATCGGCGCACCCGTCACATGCGCGAGCGCCTGTTCGTAGGATACGAACGATCGGTCGGAGGGAAGCGAGGCTCGGGCCTCGACGATGCGAGGTGCAGCCAGCCGCTCACCGCCCTCGTAGACAGCCACGCAGTCGCTGATCCACATCGTGGCCGCGTCGCGCAGCGCGCGATTGGCACGCGCGAGATCGAGATTGCCGGGGCCTCGCTTCGGGAAATCGATGTCGCGCATCGCGCGAATCGGGACGCGGACGAGCAATCGCAGCCGCGGGCCTGTCCCGAGCGAACTCGAGGGGCTTTCGGGCTTGACGAACATCTGAACCGTCACGTCGGTTGGGATGTCGTGGGCTGAGACCGGGAGCGGCAGGAAGAGAACAATCGTCGTCACAAGTGCCACGACGGAGCACGTCAGGAGCCGGTGGATCACGGTCGGCAGTCTACATTGATGATTGCGTGCAGCGGAATCGAATGTGATGGCGAGCTGAATCTCCGCATGTATACATCGCGCAAGACAGATAAGTCCGATCCCACAGCGAAAAATAAGTTCGATTCCGCAGAAAAAAGGATCCATTGTCTGCACACGTCTGACAAAAGTCAGCCTCATACTCACCATCGGTAGCAATCCTTCAAATTTCTCGGTAACTGTGGTGTTTCTTGTCGACTCGACTGTTGGCATTCGTTTCGCTCGGAGCGCCGACGCCTATACAGAAAACATCCAGCCATTCGGTCCGGGCCCCACGAAACGGTGCGCACGCGAAGTGCGCGAACGCGCCGTCAAAGGTGTGGTCTGTCCGAATTGGTTTGAAGGAAACCTGGCAACGACGACGAGCGGACCGCACAAACCACAGAACGGAGGCGAGAGATGAGACAGGATGCATTGAAGCTGAACATCGAAGAACTGGAACAGAGGATCGCTCCGGATGTCGTGGGAAACCCTGGGAACAATAATCCGGGCGGCAACAACACGAACAACCCGGGAAATGAAGGCGGCGGCGGGAACAACCCGGTACCAGCGGGAGAAACGCCGCAGCCTGCCGGCAACTAGTAGTCGTCTGAAGGCTTGTCTGCTCTCGTCGACTCCAGCTGAGGGGGGTCGCTCATCACACGCGGCCCTCCTCGATAGCGCGGATTCGCGCGGATTCCGCGGATTGGTCGACTTAGCGGACCCTGATCGCGCAGTCATCGATGCTCGCGTCGCCGAAGCTTCGTGTGGATCTCGTTATCAGTCCTCAGGGCACGGGTTCCGAGACGACGTTCGTTGTCAAGGATCCCGCCACCGAGCGATTCTTCCGTTTCGGTGAAGTCGAGCACTTCGTCGCGCGACAGCTCGATGGGTCCACACCCCTCGACGTCGTCCGGCACAGAGTCGAGCAGCGATTCGATGCCCCGCTGCAGACCGAGACGCTCGAGTCGCTCGTCAACCAGTTCAGACGATGCCGGTTGCTCGAATCGCCGGAAGCCTGCAAACCTCGCGCCGGCCGCGTTCGCGGCAATCTTCTTTATCTGCGATTGAAGGCGTTCGATCCCGACCGGGTCCTCGAGTATCTGGTTGCCAGATTTCGCTTCATCTTTGCGCCAGGGTTTCTCGCGGCAACCGTCGCCCTCGTCCTTCTCGCGAGCAGCGTCACGATCGTCAACTGGACGGAAATATCGCGCGGTGTGCGAGGTCTGTATCGATTCGACGCCTTCCTCATTGCATGGCTCACAGTGCTCTCCGTGACGACCGCGCACGAGTTCGCGCACGGACTCACCTGCAAGCGCTTTGGAGGCCAGGTCCACGAGATCGGGTTCCTGCTCATTTACTTTCAACCAGCGTTTTACTGCAACGTCAGCGATGCGTGGTTGTTCCCTCGGAAATCGAGCCGGCTGTGGGTGACCTTTGCTGGCGCATATCTCGAGATCGTCGTCTGGGCTCTCGCGACGCTGACGTGGAGCATCGTTGACGTCGACACCACCGCGAGCTTCCTGGCGCTCGTGATCATGACGACCTCCGGGATCAAGACGCTCTTCAATCTCAACCCCCTGATCAAGCTGGACGGGTACTACCTGTTGAGCGACTACCTGGAGATTCCCAATCTGCGGCAGAAGTCCATCGCGTACCTGAAGATGCTCGTTACACGAGGCTGGAGAACAACGATGTCGCAGACACGGGAACTGTCCCTCAGAGATCGGCGCATCTACGTCGTGTACGGTCTGTTGGCGATCGCGTATTCCGTCTGGCTGCTCGGCCTCATCGCGGTGCACTTCGGCAACTTTCTCGTCGAGCGCTATCGCGGTCCCGGGGCCATTCTCTTCATCGCGTTCCTGGGTCTCATGTTCCAGCACCGGGTCAGAGGCGTGGTGGCGGGTATGAGGGCGCGGTTCTCAGCGTCCACCCCCGGCGAACCGTCATCGAAGCGGCCGCTGCTCGTCTCCGGTTTCGTGATTGCAGCGATTGCAGGGCTGATCGCTCCGGCGGAACTGAAGGTCTCCGGTGAGTTCAGAATCCTGCCGGGACAGCACACGGACGTGCGCGCGCAAGTGGCAGGAATGATCGAGGAGATCTACGTCGACGAAGGCGACAGCGTGAAGGCCGGGGACCGTGTCGCGCGGCTTGCCGCTCGTGACTTTCAGGCTGCTCTCGGACAAGTCGAGGCGGAGATCGTCGAGCGGCAGGCGCGTCTCAAGATGCTTCGCGCCGGCGCCACTCCTGCCGAAACCCAGCTCGCGCGCAACGAGCTCCAGACGGCGCTCACGCGTCAGCGACAACTCGAGCGTCAATTCGAAGAAGCTTCTAGGATGCAGGAGAGCCGTCGATCGAGAGCCGAGTCGGGCATGACAGCCGCCGAGACGCGGCTCCAGTACGACCGGCGGGATCTCGAGCGATCGAGGGAGTTGTTTCGTGTCGGCCTGATTTCACGCACGCAGCTCGATCGCAGCGAAGAACAGGTCAGGTTACGGGAACGGGAGCTGGAAGGCTCGCGCGCTGACGTTGCAATCCTCGCGTCGGATAACCTGTCGCAGCTCGCGGGCGAGCTGGCGGTCGCAAAGAGGGCGGTGGAGGAGACGAACAGCAAATTGCGCGTGCTCCTCGAGGGAAGCCGAGCGGAGGTGATTGAATCGGTCGAAGCGGAAATCGTTCGACTCGAGGTCCGCCGACGCCAACTCACGAGCGACCTCGAGCTTGCGACGATTTCGAGCGCCGCAGCGGGGGTGATTGTGACACCCAGGTTGAAGGAGAAGCGCGGCGCACGTGTGGAGAAAGGCGATCTCATTACCCAGGTTCACGAGCTCGAACGAGTCGTGCCAGAAATCATCGTGTCTGAGAAAGAAATCGGAGATGTGGCGCCTGGCAGCCACGTGATCCTCAGAGTTCGCGCGTACCCAGAGATGACGTTTTCAGGTACGGTCAAGGCCGTTGCACCGGCTGCGACCGAGGCGGACGGGCCCGAGCGACGCGTTTTCCGCGTGATCGTCGAGATGGATGGGAAGAATGACCTTCTTCGCCCCGCGATGACGGGAAACGCCAAAATCTACTGCGGCAAACGTCCGATCTTTCACCTGTTGACGCGACGGATCGCCCGGTATGTTCGCGTCGAATCGTGGTCGTGGTGGTAAGGGAAAGGCAAAAGGGAGAAGGGAGAAAGGAGAAGAAAGAACGGCTTTCCCTTGTCCCTTTCCCTTTTCCCTTTTCCCTTCTCCCGTTTGCCCTTTCCACGCGGTGTATACTGGCGCGCGCGATGTCGCGACAGTTTCTCTTCCTCACGATCATCGGCTCGGTCGCCGCGTTCGCCGGAAGACCTCCACTGCTCGAGCGAATAGCTGCGCAGGCCCGTGGCTCTGCGCAGATCCCGCGATTCCAGGTCGATCCGTTGTGGCCGAAGCCGCTGCCGAACCACTGGATCTTCGGCTCCATCACCGGCGTCGCCGTGGACGCACAGGATCACATCTGGGTCGTGCACCGCGGCGCTGACTCGCTGAACGCGCGGACAGAAATCGGTCTCGCGTCGGATCCACCGTCAGCCGAAAGTTGCTGCTTGCCAGCGCCGTTCGTCCTCGAGTTCGACCAAACCGGCGCCGTCGTCGGTCACTGGGGCGGTCCGGGGCAGGGATACGACTGGCCGCAGTCGCCTAGCGGCCTCGCAGTCGACGCGAAAGGCTACGTGTGGATCGCGGCAGCAGGTCCGCCGGATCTGGCCGGAGGTCGAGCGACATCGACCTCGGAGGAACCGGGAGGCGGCGCAGGCGGTCAGGCGCAGGGGACAGGTCGTGGCCGGGGCGCAACTCCGCCACGCCCGCAAGACGCGCACGTGCTGAAGTTCTCCCGGACGGGTGCGTTCCTGTTGCAGATCGGCAAGGCCGGCAGCGTCGAGGGGAGCGACAGCACGACCGCGCTGAACAGGCCTGCTGCCGTCGAAGTCGATTCGGCGGCGAACGAGGTGTATGTCGCTGACGGTCTCGGCAACCACCGCGTCGTCGTACTCGACTCCGAAACGGGCGCATACAAACGGCACTGGGGCGCGTACGGCGAGAAGCCGACCGACGCGCCCACTGCTCCGTACGATCCCAATGCTCCCCCGTCCAAACAGTTCGGCATCGTGAGCGCCGTCCGTCTCGCGAAGGACGGCCTAGTCTACGTTTGCGATCGCAAGAACGATCGCATTCAGGTGTTCAAGAAAGACGGGACGTTCCTCAAAGAAGGATTCGTCTCGAAGACGACCCTCGGCGATGGAGCGGTGTGGGACGTCGCGTTCTCGA
>JBKPCD010000231.1:0-36291 GCA_046727175.1 Acidobacteriota bacterium
TTGTTGCGAATTACCAATATAATCGCGGCCGGCTCACTGAACACACCATGACAGAACCCTCACGAGTCGCGCTGATCACCGGAGGCGCAAAGGGCATCGGACGGGGGATAGCGCTCGCGCTGGCAGCGAGAGGCTGGTCCATCGCGTTCTGCTATCGGACGAGCGCGGAGAGTGCTGCCGAGACGGGTCACGCGATCCAGTCGGCGGGCGCGGCCGCTCTGCCGATTCGTTCGGATGTCTCGCGGTCGAGCGACTGCGAGCAGCTCGTGACGGCCACGATGCGAGAGTTCGGTCGAATCGACGCGCTGGTCAACTGCGCCGGCCCGTACCGCCGCGTGCCGCTTCTCGAGGAAACCGTGACCGGATGGCAGGAGATGTTCGACAACAACCTCCACCCGGTCTTCTATCTATCCAAGCTGGTAGCACCTCACATGATCGAGCAACGTTGGGGACGCATCGTCAGCTTCAGCATGGCGAATGCGGACCAGATGGTCGCGCAGCCTCAGATCACCGCACACTACATCGCAAAATCGGGAATTCTGATCCTCAGCCGCACCCTGGCAAAGCTCCTCGCACCGTACAACATCACGGTCAACGTTGTCTCGCCAGGGTTCGTGAACTCCGGCAGTGCGCCGGCAGAAGAACTGCAGAAGATGCTGAAGAACATCCCGGCGGGGCATATCGGAACGGTGGACGACGCCGTCAAGGCTGTGAGTTTTCTGCTGTCGGAGGACGCGCGGTACGTGAACGGCGCGAACCTCCATCTGAGTGGCGGCTGGGGAATCTGAGAGATTGAATCCCTGATCCCTAATCGCTAATCCCTTAATCGCTAATCCCTAATCGCTAATCCCTAATCGCTAATCCCTAATCCTTAATCTGATCCGGTGACCAATCCGTCATCAGTAACTCGGTAACACGGAACCATCCGCAAAACGCCGGCGGGAGGCGGCAGGAACGCCGCTCCCGCCCAAGTCGTCCCGCTACTGCCGGTCGTAAACCACTTTGACTTTCTCGTTGGTCGCTGTAGCGGCCCCTGTTTCGGTCAGCGTCTTGCCGTCCGGTGATACCGCGTATTGTACCTTGTACAGGGGCTTCCCGTTCCTCTGGACCGTCATGGCAAGCGATCGAGGATCTGTGTTGCTGAACGCAACGGTCCATCCTTCCGCGAGGGTCGGGCCGGTGCACGGATAATCTTTGCCATCGAGCTTGCTCTCGCACGTCAGGCCCATGTCGACGATCTTGAGCGTGAGGCCGTCGGGGCCGATTGACGCGAACTCCAGCATGCTCGGCGAGCTGGATTTCAGGTTCTTCGTCTTCCACTTGCCGGCCAATCCGGGACCACCGGAAACACGCTCCATGACGATCGTGTCGTCGATCGCCTCGCCATTTGGTTTGGTGCCCTTCGAGTTCACTGTCAGATTCTTGCCATCTGCGGACAGCGTCAGTGTGTCGGTGGTCAGGACCTTGCCCTTCAATTTCGAGGTCTGCTGCCAGCTCGTCGGAGTAAGCGACTTCCAGGCCACCGTATTTCCGAACGGAGTCGGGTAGTCTTTCTCGTCGATTTTGAACTTGAACGGCTGACCATCAACGGTTACCTGCATTTCATCAGATGGGAGCTGCTCGTATGTGATGGTCGTCTCGCCAAAATCGCTCTTCGCCGGGTTCATCTTCCACTTACCGATGTAAGGAGGGTCAGCAGCCGCAACTACTGCGACCACAACGAATGCGAAGCAGAACGAAAGCCGCTGGTGCAACCGCATGGCGTGCGCTCCTTTCGTCAAACGGACGGAGGTGTTGACGCGCGGAAGGGGCCGACGTTGTGGGATACGGTGCTTCATCCTACACCGAATCGGTAGCTCGGTGGCTCGAGCCGGGACTCGGGGTTCGGGATTCGGGGTTCGGGAACGCTCAGGATGTGGCGATGTGGGCCACGCTGTACGACCGCGCCGGAAGCTTGAACGTCATTCGACTGCCAACGCGCGGCGTCTCGAGGCGAGTCGGGACGACATGCTTCGGCTGCTCGAAGGTGTTGAACGCCTTCAAATCGGGACCGGTCAGCGTCTCGCAGGCGAGTACGCGGGTCGGAGTGGAGTCGCGCCACTCGAGGACGATCTCGCGCTCCCCATCCAGATCCCTGTTCAGCATGAGCACGCAGACCTGTCCGTTCTGCGGGTCGATGGTTGCAACGACGTCGATGAAGGGTACCTGGTCGTTGCGAGCGACGTCCGCGCGCAGACCGTCTGCGGAAATCGGATAGGTTTCCGATTCCACGACGAGGTCGAGGACCTTGCCGCGAGCGTACTGCAGCGCCCAGGCGTACGGGTAGTAGATGCTCTGGCGCAGCACGGACGTCTTGTTGGTGACGAGCGGCGCGATGACGTTCAGGATTTGCGCGAGACACGCCACGCGGACTCGATCGGACTCGCGGAGCAGCGTGTTGATGAATCCGCCGACCAGCAGCGCGTCCTCGAGGTTGTACACCTCCTCGAGCAGTTTCGGGGCAAAGGTCCGCTTCCCGTCGGCGAAGGTGCCGCCCCGCGCGCGGTACCAGACGTTCCATTCGTCGAACGACAGCCACAACCGCTTGGGCGACTTTCGTAAACCCTGCACGGAGTCGCAGACGGCGGCAATCTCGTGAATCTGACGCTCCATGTCCAGGTTCATCGCGAGGAATCGGGCGCTGTTCTCGCCGGTCAGCTCCTTCGTGTTGCCGTAGTAGTTGTGCAGCGAGATGCCGTCCACCTGGTCGTAGCACTCCTCGAGCACCTCGCGGTCCCAGACCAGATACGTCGGGAGAATCGTGTTGCTCGAACCGCAGGCAATCAGCTGCAGCGTGCGATCGATGACGCGGATCTGGCGCGCCGTGTCGCGCGCCTTCCGGCCGTACTCCCGGGCTGGCATCGTGCCCATTTGCCACGGGCCGTCCATCTCGTTGCCGAGGCACCAATACCGGATGTTGTGCGGCTGGTCGTGCCCGTGCGACCGGCGCAGGTCGCTCCACTTCGTCCCCTTGTCGACGTTGCAGTATTCAACGTAGGCGACCGCCATCTCGGGTGTCCCGGTGCCGAGATTGAATCCGAGGAGCGGCTCGGTGCCGACCATCCTGCACCAGTCGATGAACTCATTCGTGCCGAACTGGTTCGGTTCGAGGGAATTCCACGCACGCTCGAGCACCGTGGGCCGAGCGTTCTTCGGACCAACACCATCGAGCCAGTTGTAGCCCGAGACGAAATTCCCGCCTGGATACCGGATCACGGGGACGCCGAGCCCTTTGATTTCGGCCATGACATCGGTTCGAAATCCGTTCTTGTCGGCCAGCGCAGAGTCCGGTTCGTACACGCCGGTGTAGACGGCCCTGCCCAGATGTTCGAGGAAGGTGCCGAAGAGACGGCGATCGAATTCCGCGCGGCGCGACTGGCGGATGACGGCGCGCACCGGCCCGCGGCTCGCCTGCGCGTAGCCGATGCGGCGCAACCACCACCCAGTGGCGAGAGCGGCTCCGGAACTGCCGACGCTTTCCAGGAAGGTTCGGCGATTCATTGAATCACTGGTCACCGATCCGACTCGCGAATCTGACGGGCGAATTCACGCCGCGATTATCGCTGGACGGAGCCACTTGTCAACGAGCCCACGGTAATGGGACTCGAAGGACGGCCAGGCGATGACAAGCCGGTTCGCGTTCCGAGCGTACGAAGACCAGTCGCCGTATTCCGGGAGAAGTTGAGGCGACGACGACTTTGTTCCGCCGATTGGTTGACTTGGGCCGAGAGCACCAGACAATCAGTCGGCAACTCTGCTGAGAAAACCGCCACAGACTTCACGCTTTCGAGAAATCTTGCAGTCTACTTCCTCCGGCACGCAGTGTGTAGAGCCGTGCGGCACACCGAAGTGTCGAAGACGCGCTGTCTGGAGGGGAAGTTTCGACCCGAGAGTCTTACCCGGATGTTCTGGGGTGAGGTGCCCATGCGACGCGCCGTCCGTTCCACGTCGTTCCTCTGTGTTGTGCTCGGCTTGAGTTTGGCGGGCCGGTTGGCGCCCGACGCGTTGAGTCCAATCGTCCACGCGCAACCGGATCCCGCGGTGGTGGGCCAATGGTCGGCCCTTCAGGTGTGGCCCGTTGTGTCCGTCCATGCTGCGCTCATGCCGAACGGCCGCGTCGCTTACTATTCGTACGCAGACGACATCCGGTCGTGGGACCCCTCGACGGGGACGTTGACCGCGGGGCCTCTCGCCGGTTTCAATCTGTTCTGCTCGGGCCTCACCCTGCTTTCCGACGGCCGGCTGTTCGTTGCGGGTGGACACATCTCCAACAACGTCGGCGTGAAGTATGCCACCATCTACGATTCCGCCGCGAATGTCTGGGCACGGCAAGCGGATATGAATGCCGGTCGCTGGTACCCGACCACCACGACGCTCAGCGACGGGAGCGTGCTGGTCATCTCGGGTGACGTCGACACCTCCGTCGGCGTGAATCTGCTGCCGCAAGTCTGGACGAACGGAACCTGGCGGAATCTGACCGGCGCGCAGCGGAGCATGCCGCTCTATCCATTCATGCTGCTCGCGCCGAACGGCAAAGTGTTCAACGCAGGGCCGTACGTCGACGCCAGGTACCTCGACACGACCGGCACCGGAAGCTGGTCGGACTTCGTCGCGTATAGCTCCGGCGGATTCCGCGACTATGGCACGGCAGTGATGTACGAGCCGGGAAAGATCCTGCTGGTCGGCGGCAACGATCCCCCAGTCGCATCTGCCGAGGTGATCGACCTCAATCAGCCATCGCCGTACTGGAGTTCCGGCGGTTCGATGGCCTATGGACGGCGTCAGCTCAACGCGACCGTATTGCCGGACGGAAAAGTTCTCATCACCGGCGGCAGTTACGCTGCGGGTTTCAATAACGCGAGTGGTGCGGTTTATGCGGCCGAACGATGGGATCCAGCCACGAAGGTGTTCACGACGCTCGCCAGCGCGACTCGCTATCGCGGCTACCATTCGATCGCGCTGCTCTTGCCGGACGGCCGCGTCCTTTCGTCGGGCGGCGACAACGAGGCAAACGCCGAAGTGTTCTCGCCGCCGTATTTGTTCCAGGGATCCCGACCCGACGTGAGCTCCGCGCCCGCGACAATCGCATACGGACAACCATTCTTCGTGGGCACGTCGGCCCCGAGCTCGATCAGCGGCGTCACGCTGATTCGGCTGTCGGCGGTCACCCACGCGTTCAACATGAACCAGCGCTTTGTTCGTTTGACGTTTTCACCGGCATCCGGCGGCCTGAATGCCACCGCTCCCGCCGCCGCGGAAATTGCGCCGCCCGGCCACTACATGTTGTTCCTGCTGAACAGCGCCGGCGTGCCGTCGATCGCCCGGATCGTGCGCCTTGGTACTGCATCGCCATCGCTCGCCTCGCCCACGGGTCTAACCGTGTCACAACAGGGGAATCAGATGGTGCTTGCGTGGACCGATGCGTCGAACAACGAAGACGGCTTCAAAATCGAGCGATCGAGCGATGGGACCAACTTCACGCAGATCGCGACGGTTGTCCAGAATGTCACGACTTACACGGACGCCAGCCCGGGATCGTCGAGGTTCGTCTACTATCGCGTACGCGCTTACAGCGGCACGCTGAACTCCGGTTACTCGAACACGGTGAGAGTGCGAAATCGCTAACCAGCCGTCAGTGAGGGCGTCATGTGCCGATATCCATTCAATCGCTTCGTGGCCATCGTTGCACTCGCCTCCCTCGCGACGGTGCTTCGGGCCGTCGGCCCCAGTGCCCCCGTCTACTCGATCTCAGATCTGGGGACGCTTGGCGGCGAACGAAGCAGTGCGATGGGAGTCAACAACGTCGGGGCCGTTGTGGGCTTCGCCGACACGGACGAAGGACTGACACGAGGCTTTCTCTATACCGGTGGCTCTCTGGTCGACCTCGGGACGCTTGGAGGCGACGAGAGCTTCGCCTATCGCATCAACGACAACGGGCTCATCGTCGGTCGGGCTCAGGATTCGTCAGGGCGTTACCACGCGTTCGTGACGACGACAAACGGTGGGACGATCGAGCTCACTGCCCTCGATCCGCGGCTGACTGGCGACTTTGGCACCGCCAGCGGAATCAGCGGCAACGGGAAGGTGGCTGGCCACTACACCACGGCCGGCGAACACATGTCAGCGCGCAATCGCGTGTTCGTCTTTCAGGATTTCCTGGTGACGGACCTTGGAGCGTTCGGCGGCGAAGACGGGGTAGCGATGGCGATCAACAACGCCGGCCACATCGCGGGATACTTCAGCACCGAACCGCATGCCGACTACGCGCAACATCAGGCGGTACTCTTGAAGGAGGAAACACTCGTCCCGCTCGGCTCGTTGGGAGGCAAGCTGACAACGGCGCGCGCCTTGAACAACAAGGACGAAGTGGTCGGTGAGGGGGACATCGGTGATGGCAGCCGCCACGCGTTCGTGTTCAGCGGAGGCGCGTTGCGCGATTTGGGAACGCTCGCCGGAGGTCGCCAGAGCGCGGCGTATGGCATCAACGAGCACAGCGACATCGTGGGGTTCTCTGAACGCCCGGGCGCTTCCGCTCGCGCGGTAATTATCAGCTCCGGCGTCATGTCGGACCTCAACGACCTGATACCTGCCGACACGGGTTGGGTTCTGACCGAAGCCCGCGATATCAACAACCGTGGGGACATTGTCGGAACAGGTTTGCTGAACGGTCAGCAACGCGCGTTCCTCCTCACGAAATGAAACGCCCCTGGCTTCGGGATTCGGGACTCGCGATTCGTCTCATCGTGCACTATACCCGGTATTCATTTGTGTCGCTGTAGAGCGGGGCCTTCAGGCCCCGCTTAGCGCGGGCTAAAGCCCGCGCTCCACATGGCAGCTAAACTGAACTTCGGGTCTAATCGGGCTGTGCCGAACCCGGGACCGAACCCCGAGCCCCGAACCGCCAGTCGCCCGCCCGCCGTCAGTGCCTCGACCTGCTCCGTCGTGGTCACCTTCTTGGCGCCCTTCTCAGCATTCTTATGGACTCGCGATAGATACAGCGCCGTCGTCTTTCCCAAGCCGGTCAGCCCGTGACACACAGGCATCCGTTTTGGCGAGAAGAAGTGCCGCAGACGATGACCCCTACCGAGGTTAGGATTCGTCTATGCGTTGGTTGACGCTTCGCCGCGCCATTTTCGTCTTCGTGGGCGTCTGTGTGCTTTCGTACCTCGGCGCGATCCTGTATCTCGTAACTCAGGAGACCCGCCTCGTGTTCCAGGCCGGACGGCCGCTCGCCGAAAGTCGCCCCTCGTTTCCGTTCGAACAGATCGACCTGCCGCGACCGGATCGCGCGCGGCAGTTCGCGTGGGTGATGAAACAGAGCGATCCAGACAGCAGTCCCTGGTTGCTCTTCCTGCACGGCAACGCGTCGACGATCGCGAGCCGGATGAACATCCTCCACTACACGGAGCTGCGCGCGTTCGGCTTGAACGTCATTGCTCCCGAGTACCGCGGTTACGCGGGACTCGATGGCGTTCCCAGCGAATCGAGCCTGATCGCTGATGCCACGGCCGCGTACGAGTTCATGCGCTCCCGGGCTCACGTACCGGCCAATCGCAAAGGCGCCGCTGTTGTTCTTGCACAGCCCGGAAGACACCGTGATTCCGATCCTCGAAGGACGCCGCCTTTACGACGCGGCACCCGAGCCGAAGACGTTCGTCGAGCTGCGCGGCGGGCATATCTACGCGAGTGAAGTGGACCGCCGAACGTTCTTCGACGCGATCAGGAGCTTCCTCGCAACAAACCATCTTCTGGGCGAAAGGTCGACCGCCACCGCTGCGCGATCCAGGTAACTCGACCGGGGGGATCCGCTTGGTCGATGCGATATCCTGAGATCGTTGGCGGTGCCCGCGCCTGCCTGTGGCGCTCGAAACGATAGTCGTGGTGCTGGTCCACTTTCGGATTCCCCCGGTCGTCCTATTGCTCGCCGTGTGCATCGGCGCGAGCGCAGAGCAGGCCACTCAGAACTCACGACCGCTGCCCGACCCCGTCGTTCTCACGCGGCAGATTCGCGAAGCGATTCGCCTCGACTACGCGCTGCAGAAGGAATTCACGTATCGCGAACACCGTCGCGACGTGAAAATCTCGACGCTCGGCAAGGTCACTGTAGGCCCGCTGCGCACGTTCGAGGTCTTCCCGTCGACGGAACCGGGAAAGACGTACAAGCGGCTCATCGCGGTCGACGGAAAGCCGCTGGATCCCGCCGAGCTCGCGAAACGCGACGCGGAACGGCAGCGCGACCTCGCCAGACTCGAGACCGAAGCAGAACGCGCCGCCCGCACACGCGAGGAGGAGGCCGAACGGCGCGAACGCGAGGCGATTATCGACGACGCGATGGCCGTGTTCGCGCCGACGCTCATCGGACGCGAGATTTACGAAGGCCAGCCCGTGATCGTCGCGGGGCTCTCGGCGCGGCCAAACGCGCGCGTGACCACGCGGGAGGGCCGGTGGTTCAGGCAATTCGAAGGGCGCGCGTGGATTGCCGAAGCCGACTACCAGATCGCACGGATCGACATGCACGCGATCGACGACGTCTCGATCGGGTGGGGCATCGTCGGACGCATCCACCAGGGCAGCAGGTTCGTGTTCAGCCGACGGAAGGTAGAGGACACGTGGCTCCCCGCCGAACTGATCTTCGAAGGCAGCGGCCGGACACTGCTCTTCCGCAAGTTTCAGCTGAATGCTGTCACGACATACTCCGACTACCGGCGGCAGACGAAGAGGAACGGCCTGTCTCCGTAAATCGAGCCACTACGGGGTCACATCGTCATCGAACGTGGCGCCGCCGCTGCGCCCTGATTTCGCTGTGTCTGGCTTCAGCCCCAGAAGACCCGGTGGCCGCGCCGCTCGAGCGCGGCCGCGACTGCTGCCTCCGCCTTCTCGGCTTCCTTACGTGTGCGGAACGGTCCGATTCCTTTCATCAGATCGTAGCGAAGCTTGATCCCGAACTTATGCGGCTTCCCCGCCGCAAGCCTGGCCCCCGCCTTGTGCTGCTCGAATCGATGCTCCGGCGTGTGGGCCGTGTGGCCGACGTAGACCGGCGCGAAGGCACAGGGCTCCGAAATGCACGCACGATCGAGCTCGATGACATAGACGGAGTAGCGCGGTTTCCTGCGGCCGCGGGACATGATCGATATCAGTATCCTCGTTCGCGGCAGCTGCCGGTTCGAGGTTCGTCGCTACGATCCGAAACCGCGGCCGGGCATCAGAACAGGAGATCAGGAGATCAAGAGTCTCTTCCTCAAGACATTCTCCTGATCTTCTGGTCTCCTGTAAGTTCTTACGCCGGTCGAGTGCCGGCCGTGGGTTGTACGATTGGACATGTCCGACCCGCACAAAGCGCTGCGCGACGATGTACGCCTGCTCGGTGAATTGCTTGGAAAGACATTACGACAGCGCCGCGGTGACGCGTTCTTCGAGACCGTCGAGCGGGTCCGGGCGCTGGCGAAGAGCGGGCGCGCTGGGGGTCAGCGCGAGCTCGATTCGCTGGCCGGCGTGTTGCAGAGTCTTCCCGTCGGGGACGCCGTCCCGGTTGCGCGTGCCTTCTCGCACTTCCTGACCCTCGCGAACATCGCCGAGCAGCACCATCGGATCCGCCGCCGCCGCGCTTATCAGCGGAATCCCGCCGCACGTCCGCAACCTGGATCGTGCGACGAAGTGTTCGCCCGTTTAATCGACAGCGGCGTGACACCGGACACGCTCTATTCCACAATCGCGTCGCTGCGTATCGAGCTCGTGCTCACCGCACATCCGACAGAGATCACACGCCGCACGCTGGTCTACAAGCAACTTCGTGTTGCCGACGCGCTTGCGGGCCTCGATCGGGCGGATCTGACGACGCTCGAGCGAGAAGAGCTCATGGAATCGCTGGGCCGCGAGATCACGGCGATGTGGCAGACCGAGGAGATCAGGCCGGAACGCCCGACGCCTGTGGACGAAGTTATCAGCGGTCTCCTGATCTTCGAGCAGACGCTATGGGACGCCCTGCCACGTTATCTCCGCACGATGGATGCGGCCCTCCGGCGAACGACCGGACGCGGTCTGTCGCTCGATGCGGCCCCGATCCGCTTCGGATCCTGGATCGGCGGCGATCGCGACGGTAATCCGCACGTCACCCCGGAGGTCACACGCCTCGCCTGCATCGTCGCGCGGTGGATGGCGGCGGACTTGTACGAACGGGAAATCGACGCGCTGCGTCTCGAGCTGTCGATGACCGACGCGACGCCGGAGCTGCGCGCGCGCGCGGGCAACGCGCGCGAGCCGTATCGGGCCGTGCTCCGCGACGTCCGCGATCGTCTGCGCGCGACGCGCGAACGGCTTGGTCACGCGCTCACGACCGGGAAGGCAAGACAACGCCTGCTCGGCGAGCTGGGAGGCCGCAGCTCCAGCGAGCTCGAGAACGGATCCGAAGAAGAGGAACCCGTGCCGGCAACGGCCGACGCCGACCCGTACGAACAGGTGGCGGACTTCGTGGAACCACTGCAGCTTTGTTATCGCTCGCTGGTGGAAACGGGCCAGCAGATCATTGCACAAGGACGGCTGGCGGATATTCTGCGCCGTGTTGCCGCGTTCGGTCTGACGCTGGTGCGGCTCGACCTTCGCCAGCACGCATCGCGGCACGTTGCAGCCATTGATGCCATCACCGCTCACCTCGGTGTCGGAAGATTCAGTGAATGGGACGAGGTCATGCGTCAGGCGTTCCTCGGAGAGGCGCTGCGCAATCGATTGTCAGTGCCGGACGATCTGCCCGCCGCCGACGACGTGCGCGAGGTGTACGAGACGTTCAGGGCGGCCGCGAAGATCAACCCCGAGTCTCTCGGCGCGTACATCGTGTCGATGACGCACTCGCCCTCCGACGTGCTTGCCGTCGAGCTCCTGCAGCAACAGGCAGGCGTCCACCTCCGTGTCGTTCCGCTGTTCGAAGAAGTGGAAACCCTGCGCAGCGCGCCCACGACCATGCGCGCGCTCTTCGAACAACGCGATTATCGGGAGCGCATCGGCGGGCGTCAGGAAGTCATGATCGGATACTCCGACTCGGCGAAAGACGGCGGGCGCCTGACCGCGAACTGGGAGCTCTATCGGGCGCAGGAAGCCATTGTCGACGTCTGCCGCAACGCGGGGATCGAGCTGACGCTCTTTCACGGTCGCGGCGGGAGCGTCGGCCGCGGGGGCGGTCCGACGTATCTCGCGATCCAGTCGCAGCCGCCCGGATCCGTCAACGGACGGATCCGCGTCACTGAACAGGGTGAGATGATCCAGGCGCAGTTCGGGTTGCCCGAGATCGCCGTCCGCACCCTCGAGGTCTACACGACTGCAACGTTGGCCGCCACCCTCGGCATCACTCCGCCTGCGTGCGCGGAGTGGCGCGACGCGATGGATCGGCTGGCCGATACGGCCCGAACTGCGTATCGCCGGGTGGTGTACGAGACGCCGGAGTTCGTTCCCTACTTTCGCGCCGCCGCACCCGAAGTGGAGCTGGCGGCGATGCCGATCGGCAGCCGGCCCGCCCGACGTGCGAAAGGAGACAAGAACGAAGGCGTGGAATCGTTGCGCGCGATTCCCTGGGTGTTTGCCTGGACTCAGACCCGTCTGCTGCTGCCGTCGTGGCTGGGTGTCGGCGAGGCGCTCGCGTCAGCGATCGAGCGCGGGGAGCGCGAGCTGCTCGCGAGGATGTACAAGGAGTGGCCGTTTTTCCGCTCGACCCTGGGCCTGATCGAAATGGTGCTCGCCAAGGCGGACTCGCACATCGCCGCGGAATACGATCGTCAGCTGGTGCCCGACCATCTGAAGCCGCTCGGCGTAGATCTTCGAGCACGCCTCGGCACGACGATCGGCACGTTGCTCGAGGCGACCGGGACGGATCGCCTGCTCGAGCACAACCCCGTCCTGCGGCGATCGATCGAAGTGCGCAATCCGTACGTCGATCCCATCAATCTCGTCCAGATCGAGCTGCTGCGACGGCTGCGAGAGGATGGCAACGCGGCGCCGGAGCTGTGGCACGCGTTCATGGTCACCGTGAACGGGATCGCCGCCGGGATGAGGAACACGGGGTGACAGTCTCGATGACACAATCCAGCCGCCGCGCCCTCGTCATCCTGTGCCTCGCGCTTCTCATTGTGGTCAGTTACATCGCACGCATCCGTCGCGAGATGGTCGACTTCGCGGTCAACTATCACGCCGGGCAGAGACTCATGGCGGGCGAAACGCTGTATCAGACCGACGACGGCCACTACATGTTCAAGTACCTGCCGGTCGCGGCGCTCATCTACCTTCCCCTTGGCCGTCTTCCAATCGAAGCCGCGAAGGCGACGTGGTTCGTGATTTCGGTGCTGGCGCTCATCTGGTGTTTTGGATTGGTACGGGCGCTCGTGCCGCTCCCGCATCGGCGTTATCTGCTGGCTTTCTCCGGTCTGGTGCTGGCCAAGTATTTCCTGCACGAACTGACGCTTGGTCAGATCAACATTCTGGTGACTCTCATGATGCTGCTCGCGACTCGAGCGCTCTCGCAAGACGCCGGCGCGCGGCACGACGCCGCGGCGGGCGCACTGGCGGGGGTCGCGACGGCGATGAAACCCCACGCCGCGGTGTTCTTCCCTTATCTTCTGATCAAGCGAAATTGGGTCGGCGTGGCAGCCGGCATGGGAGCGTTGACGATCGCGCTCATCGTCCCCGCGCTGTTCTATGGCCTGCGAGGCAACATCCGCGTGCTCGGGGACTGGGCCGTCACGCTCTCGCAATCGACACCGACACTGCTGACGAACAACGACAACGTGTCGGTGATCGCGTTCTTCACGAAGTGGTTTGGCCCGACGACCCGCACGTTCATCGCAGCCGCGGGCGTCCTTGCAATCGTCGCACTGCTGATGCTCGCGGTGATCCGCCGCGGCGGCAACAGACGCGATCGTTCAGTGCTCGAATGTGCACTGCTCCTGACGCTGATTCCATTGATCTCACCACTCGGCTGGGACTACACGTTCATCATGTCACTGCTGGCCGTGGCGCTGCTGGTGAACGGGTTCGAAGTCTTTCCCCGCATCGGCCAAATCGTCCTCGCGATCAACTTCGGCGTCATCGCGCTGGCAATATTCGATCTCATTGGCCGCCACGCGTATGCGATGTTCATGCAGTGGTCAGTGACGACGGTGAACTTCCTCGTGCTCGTAGTCGCGCTCGCTTATCTCCGATTTCGAGCTGACCTCTGACAGGCCGCTGAAAAAGACGGCCTGATGGGAAATGGGAAATGGGAAATGGCAATGGGAGATGGGCAAGTTTCTAGGAGTTCCCATGCCCATATCCCATTTCCCATTTCAGGATGCGTTTTTCAGCATCCTGCCAGTCCCTGGAGCAGGTTGTCCGCTGCCGCGAGTACTTCTTCCGGCGAGATCGACTTCAGGCAGACGTTGTCTCCATCGCATGGCGACCGGCGATGGTTATATGCCGTCAGACACGGGGAGCAAGACAGCGGCTTGTGCAGGTTGACCGCCCGCGGCGAAAGACTTCCGTAGAGCAGAGGCGTCTCAGGACCAAAGAGCACGATGCTCGGAATTGGCGTGAGAGACGCGAAGTGTCCGATACCACCGTCGTTGGTGATCAGCAGGACGCCAAGGTGCAAGAGCACCGTAACCTCGCGAACCGACGCGGTGTAGCCCGTCAAGTCGACGCAGCGGGTGTTCGAACACCCGCGCTTGATCGTCTCGGCCAGCTCACGGTCTTCTGCCAGCCCGATGATCGCCACAGCAAACCCCCGTGCAATCAAATCGCGCGCCACATGGCTGAAGGATGAAACGGGCCACGCGCGGATCGGGAGGAGACCAGCTCCTGGACAGAGGAACACGAGGGGCCGGCCGCCGATCGACGGGTGCGCCCGATGAAGCCGGTCGCGTGCGGTCTCGAGCTCACCGGGTCGCAGGAGGACCGGCGGAAGGCGCAGCGTCGCGGTCGGCAGCTCCTTCGCCCTCGGCATCGTCGTCGAACCAATGGCGTCGGCAAGCGTCACGAATTGCTGCGCGATGTGCCGATACGGGTTGTACAGCACTGGCCGGTTCATGAAGTCGCCTCTGTAGAGGCCTTCCTGGGTGTATCGATGGAACCCAACACGGATTCTCGCGCCGCTCAGACCCGCGAAAATGGCGCTGACGCGGGCGAAGAGCTCCAGGTCGAGAACAGCATCAAGCCGCAGCGCACGCATTCGTCTTACCGCCCGGACGCTGTCGAGCACGAATGCACCCTGCGAACCGGTCCTCACGACGATGACCTGCTCGTCAGGGACGATGCCGAGCAGGTCGAGCGCAGCGCGGTTCTGTTCCGAGCAAAGCACAAAGAGCGTCGCCGACGGGTGGCTCTCACGAAGGCGGTCGAACATCGGGCGCGTGAGGACCAGAGCGCCCATCTCCGACAGCAGGACGACCAGGATGCGTCGCACCTCGCTCGGGGGATCCTCGGCGCCTGTCACACGGTAGAGGAACGTCAGAAGCCAGCAGAGCAGAGGCCCGACTGCGCGATCGAACCAGCGCTGGCGATCGACGGTCAGCCGGTTGAAGGGACGGCGTTCGTGATCGGACGCTTTTCCGTTGGGCGGTGACATTCCGTACTAGGCTACAGCGGGATGAAGCTCCGGGAATAGCTGCTGAGAAACCGCGCCGGTGGCTCGGTAGCTCGGTGGCTCGGTAGCTCGCGTCGGTGCCCGGGCTCCAGCTCCGCAAAATCTGCGCGTCGTTGAATGCGTCCAAATCGCGAGCGGCCGCCAGTCGTAAGAGCAACGAGCGCAAATACGGATGAGTGTGTTGCTACACTGAACGGGACATGCTCCGAGTCACAGATGACGTCGCGATCGATGAGGCGGACCTCGAAGAACGTTTCGTGCGTGCGTCCGGACCGGGAGGGCAGAACGTCAATAAGGTTGCGACCGCGGTTCAGTTGAAATTCGATGCGGCGTGCTCCAGCGCATTCGATGATGAATCCAGGCGCCGATTGCGTGCGATCGCGGGGAATCGAATGACGGCCGATGGTGTCGTCATGATCGATGCGCGTCGATTCAGGACGCAGGCGAAGAATCGGGAGGACGCGCGCGACCGGCTTGCCGCGTTGCTGCGGAAGGCGTTGGTCACTCCGAAGCGTCGGCGCAAGACGACGCCGACCGCGGCCTCGACCGAGCGCCGTATCGCATCGAAGCGCCGGCGCGCGGAGACGAAGCACCGGCGGACGAAGCTCTCCACCGAAGTTGAGTAATTGAGGTGAATCCGCGGACATCCGCGAAGATCCACGCTCATTTCAGGAAGGCGAAAATCCGCGTAGGGCCACCGGATCCACCGGCGATGTTGACGGCGCAACCATGACGTGGAACCCGGTCGCCGGCAGCGTCGTCAGATGCGCCGCGTTCTCGATGTGATACACGTTCAGCGGCATACTGACGTGGTGCGCTTCGAACTTCGTCGACGGGCCGTAATCGATGCTCGGCGTATCGATGCCGATCCCGGCCACTGCGCGGTCGCGCGCCAGCAGCGCCACGGCTTGCGGCATCAGCCCGGGAAAATGCTTGACGCCGTTGCTCTCGTTCATGTACCGGGCGCGATCGGGCCAGAAGCGATCCCAGCCCGTCGCGATCAACACGATCGCCCCTCGGGGAATTTGCCCCGACTGCCGTTCGAACCCGGCAATGTCTTCGACGGTGACGCGGTAATCGGAATTCGCAGCGGCCGCTTTCGAGACATCGAGCCGAACGCCAGGCCGATACAGTCGATCGACCGGGATTCGATCCACAGTCCAACCCGACGAAGCGAAATGCGCGGGAGCATCGAGGTGCGTGCCGAAATGCTCCTCGACATCGATCTTCCCCGCCGCATATCCATCCTTCTCCATGGTTGCCACGGTCGTCCGATGGTACGCGGGCTGCGCGTCCCAGCTCGGATCTCCCTGCTGAATCGGATGGCCAAGATCGACGATCGGCGGCTGTGACTGTGCCGAGAGCGCAGCTCCGGCGAGCAGCAGAATCGGAACCCACGCAAGCCTCGCGCACATTGTCATCGACTCCTGCTCGACCGGACTGCCACCACATACAGCACGGTGACGATTGCCATCGAAATCAAGGGGGGAGGGATTCGGTAGTACGCGTACAAGAGCGTCAGCAGCGCCGAAGTCGCGGCAAGCACGACCGCCATCCGGGACAACACCCGCGGCGCCGCCTCCGAGTCCGCTGCGAGCACAAGGCCCAGGGTCCCCATCGCCAGGAGGCACACGCTCATCGTGAACGTGAGGCCTCGAAAGATGTCCCAGATCGACGGAGACATTCCGATGCCGAGCGGGATGCGATAGCCCTCCATGCCAGCTCTGACGGCCAGCATGGGAGCGTCCTCGGCCTGCGGTGCAACGTTACCGATCGTATGCAGAATCGCCACGACGATCATGGCAATTGACGCCGTCGAGAACATGCGGCGGCCCAGCGAGAAGAGTGACATCCGACCTCCGACGTGTGGCACACATCATATGTCACGCCCTCCGGGGCCGGGGCCGGGGACCGGTCGCTCGGTAGTTCGGTAGTTCGGTTGCTCGCTGGTTCGGGATTCGGTTTGGGATTTGGTGGGAAGCGTGTCGGGAAAGCAAGTCACCGCGGAGTCAGGATCGTGACTCCGCGGTGAGTTCGATTTCTCTACTTGCGGACGATGAACGCCTGCACGCGGAGGCCGAGCGGCAGCTCGCGGCCGTCCTCGAGCTCCACGAGCGTCTCGAGCACTTTCGTATCGACGCGCTCCGCAGGCGCATCGGTCCGGACGTTCTTGCGGCCGAGGAGCTGACCGACGCGGACAACGTGACCAGGGAAGCGACGCTCGCCGAATGCGTCTGCGGTCACGTAGGCCTGCTGGCCGACCGCAACGCCGGCGACATCGGCCTCGTCGACATCGACACGGACGCGGCGGACGTGGTCGTCAGCCATGGTCACGATCGGCGACTCGAACTGGGTGGATACTGCTTCGCCTGCCTTGCGATGCCGGCGGAGGATGATGCCGTTGATCGGGGCTTGAATGAACGTCTTCTCGAGCTGCGCCCGCGCTTCTTCGAGCCGCGCCTTCGCGAGGCTGACCTCCGAACGCGCGCGCGACCGATCCTCTTCGCGCGCGTCCGCCGTAATCAAATCGAAGCGCTGGCGTGCCGCGTCGGCGCGTGCGCCCGCAACCCGCTTGGCACGATCGGCGTCGTCCGCCTCGGAGCGCGAAACCACGCCGTCGGCGAGGAGGTTCGAGCGTCGTTTTTGTTCGGTCTCGGCGTTGTGCAGCACCGCCTCGGCTTCGGCGAGGGACGCGGCCGCCTCTTGACGTTCCTGCGCGCGTGCGCCGTTCAGGACGCGGCGCAGCTCCGCGGCCCGCAGCGACAATTCAGCTTCCGCCGATTTGACGCGCGCCTGGAAGTCAACGTTGTCCAGAATGGCGACGACCTGACCGGCGGTGACGCGGTCTCCTTCGTCGACGAGCACCTGCGCGAGGTTCCCGCCGATTTGTGCGCTCACCTTGATCTCCTCCGACACCGGCTCGACGAGGCCTGGACCGGCGGCGATGGCGTGCCGCGCCGCGTTCGGCGGTGCAGCCGCAATGGCGTTGGTACTCGAGCGCCCGCGGAACATCACAAGATTGAGAACGATGATGGTCGCGAGCCCCACGCCAATGATGACAGACCGTTTCATGACAAGCTCCTGCTATGACCGTACTGCCGCCGGTAATTCACTCTCCGGACACCAGACACCGAGACGCCGCCTCACGCCCCGAGCTCGTATGCCGGCTGGGGGAACGCGCGCACGCTCTCGCCAACCACGCGCGTACGTGGGACCCGAACGTCGTCGTGCACCACGACGCGCTTGTGCTCCCGAACGATGCGACCGTCCTCGATGTGGACCACGCGATCCGCGTACGTCAGCATCCGACTATCGTGCGTGACGATGACGATGGCGCGGTCCCGCTCGTGCGCGAGCTGTCGCAGGAGCTCCATCACGGCATGGCCGCTTCGCGAATCGAGAGCCGCCGTCGGTTCGTCCGCCAAAACGATCGGAGGATCTCCCGCGATCGCTCGCGCGATTGCGACGCGCTGTTTCTGACCGCCGCTGAGATCCGCTGGATACACATCGCGCTTGTCCGCAATGCCGACCTGCTCGAGCAGCGCAACGGCGCGTCCCGCCGCTTCGCGCCGCGGCACGCCCTTCAGGTCCAGCGCGAGCGCGACGTTGGCTGCTGCGGTCAACATCGGAAACAGGTTGAATCCCTGGAAAACGAATCCGATGTGGTCCAGCCTTATCCGCGGCAGATCGCGTTCGCCAAGGCTCGTCGCATCGCGATCGAGAATCCGTATCGTGCCGCCGCTCGGGCGCAGGATGCACCCCATGATCGACAGCAGCGTCGTCTTGCCGCTGCCAGAGGGTCCCATCAGCAGCATCAGCTCCCGGCGCCGCACGTCGAGATTGACGCTCTGGAGCGCGCGCATGGCCGCCTCGCCCTGCGCGTACGTCTTCGAAATACCTCTGACCGAAATTGCCACGTCGCTCACGACCTCACCCCTTGAAGACCATGGCCGGATCGAGCCGGGTGATTTTCTTGATAGAAACGATCGATGCGCCGATACACATGCCCAGAGTCAGGAACAGCATGGCTCCCATCATCCACGGCGGAAGAATGATCGCTGCTCCGCCCTGTTCGCTGCCTTGCACGACGAACACGCTGACGAACATCCCGATCGCGTATCCGATGGCAGCGCTGATCACCGCCTGCTTCACGATGACGCCGTACAGATAGCGGTTCGATGCGCCCATCGCCTTCAGCGTGCCGTACTCGCGGATGTGGTCGACCGTCGTCGCATAGATCGTCTGCGCGACGACAACGACACCGACGACGAGACCAAGCAAGGCGGCGAGAAGCACGGCGATGCCGGCTCCTGTCGTGAACATCCAGTAGACGCGGGTCATCAGGCTGAACCGGGTGGTCGTGACGATGTCAACGTCCGTGAGCCGCGCTCCAAGCGCCAGTTGCAGCGAGTCGAGGTCCGCGTCGGGACGGGCCTTAACGAGCAGATACAAGGTTTGATCCTCGTGGAGGTCGACGTAGTCGAGCGCATTCTTGAAGGCGGTGAACACGTACGGCGAGGTCGTGAACGCCCGAATGCCGCGTGTGAAGCCCGCGATGCGCGCGCGGCGTCCGCGGATCTCGACGATCTGCCCGATATGATCGACGCCGAGCTTCTCACAGTAGATCTCGTCGATGAACACGGCGTCTGGCTTGCGCAGATCGTCGAGGGTGCCGGCGACGATGTTCCACGGAGCGCCGAGCCCCGTCTGCAAATCGACGCCGACGACCTGAACGGTCTCCTGCTGGCCGTCCGGCCGTTTCCACTGTGTGAAGCGAGCGATGTACTTGCTGGCCGCCGCAACACCCGGCGTCGCGAGGACCGTCGCGAGCTTGCGTTCGGTGAACGGCACCCCCTGCTCGATGTACGGGACGCCGCGGGCGGTGATCCACAGATCCGCGCGAGATCGATCGATCAGGCTCGAAGTGGCGGCGGTGAACCCGAAGAACAGACCGAGCTGCACGACGATCAGGACAACGGCGAACACGATGCCCGTCACGGTGACGGCCAGCCGGACCTTGTCGTGAATGAGGCTGCGCCAGGCCAACATGTTTACGCCGTCCTTGCCCGTAACACTGTTAAGTCACTCGTGCGACCCGACGCCCGACGGGATTTCCGCGGCCGCGCGGCCGAGAGGTCGCCTGTTTTCAGGCCGTCGATGAGTATCGCGATCAGGTGATCGACGACGCGATCGCGGTTCCCCCAGTCGAACGTCGGGATGGCGATGAAGAGCGAGGTGATGCCATGCACCGCCGCCCAGAGCGCCCGGCTGACGGTCTCCACATCGACCTTGCGGATCTTTTTCTGACGGACGCACTCGGCGACGAGCCGCACGAGGAAGCCGAATGCCTGCATGGACATCGTGTCCGGCTGCTTGTAGCGGGCAGCGATTTCCGGATCGTGGCCGTGAGGAATCATGAACGAAGCGATGTAATGCTGAGGGTGGGCTAGCGCGAAATCCACGTACCCCCGCAGCCCCTTCCTCAGTGCGGCGAGCGGTTCTGTCGCCTCGCTCGCGAGCGCCTGCAGCTCGTGAACGAGGCCCGCCATGAGCTGCTCGCTGACGTGAAACAGCAGATCGTCGCGGTCCTTGAAGTAGAGGTAAATCGCGGTCGGCGAGTAGTCGATCTTCTCGGCGACCTTGCGCATCGAGAGCCCCTCGTACCCTTCACGCACCAGGATGTCGCGGGCGGCGTCGAGGATTTCCTGTCGGAGCAGGCTCTTCTGCCGCGCGCGTCGCTCTCGAACCCCCAAACTTCGCCTCCAACCTTCCAGGGACGTTGTCCCCCAGCCCGCTATAACCGTCGCTCGCGGCGCCCCTTTGCGCCACTCCGCTCCGACGGGCCCGCATCACTTACGGCTGTCCAAATACTTAACAGTGTTAAGTCTACGGGGAAATAGACTCCCAGTCAAGCTGGGTGCGCGTGTGTCGAACGCGCACACAGCGCGTCTCTCCACGTGCTATTGTGATCCCTGCCTGCCCACGGAGATTGTGATGACGACATTCGTGCTGACCCTGGTGCTCGGCCTGGTCTCAGGTCAGGAAGGCCAGGAACGACCACCAGTACCCAAGGACTCGATCGAGCTCACCGTCATCGGCTGTCTGAAGGGGCGGGTCCTCGCCGCGTCGGACGTGCGACAGACCGACGTGCAGAGCGGCCCGATCATTCGGTCGCGCGCGTTTCGGTTGTCGGGTAAGAAAGATGTGATGAAGGACGTGAAGCGCGAGGACGGTCACACTGTCGAGGTCACCGGACTGATCAAGAAGTCTGCCCTTGCGGAACCCGGCATGAAGATCGGGGGCACCCGCATTGTCGTCGGCGGGGGATCGCGAACGGCCGGACCCACCACCATGCCAGATCCGGCCGACAACGTCGTCGTGATGGACGTCTCCTCCGTACGGATGCGCGAAGCCTACTGTCCGGACAAGTGAGCAGCGCAGTTCCGCATTCCGCTGCCTGAACCTCGGCGTTCCAACCTAATCACGAGCTCTGTTCGCGATTTGCCGAACGGTACGCATCGTGAAACGTACGGCTCAGGAGGACTCATGAACCTGAGCCGCTATCCAGTGGCTGTGCTGCTCTTCAGTTCGGTTGCAGTCGCGGGCGCCGCTGGCATTCAGCAGCCGAAAACGAATCCTGATGCGCAGCTGCTCCAGGATTTCAAGGCGCGTGTCGACAAGTACATGGAGCTTCACAAGCGCCTCGGAAAGGAGTCGCCGCCCCTCAAAGAGACGAAAGATCCGGCAAAGATAAAAGCCTCACAGGAAGCGCTCGCAGAAAAGATCCGGGCTGCCCGAAGGGACGCACGTCAGGGAGACATCTTCACGCCCGAGATTGCGCAGTTGTTCCGGCGCTTGCTGTATCCCGAGGTCAAGGGTCCGGAGGCAAAGGAGACGAAACGCGTCATCAAGGATGACGCGCCGCCGCCAAAGGCGGTTCCGCTGAAGGTGAACGCCGAGTACCCCGAGGGTCAACCGCTGCCGACCGTGCCCGCGAACCTTCTCGCGCAGCTGCCGAAGCTCCCCGAAGATCTGGAATATCGCGTGGTCAGCGACGCGCTGATTCTTCGCGATGTTCACGCGAACCTCATTGTGGACTTCATCCCCAAAGCGATTCGGTGAAGGAGGCCGATCATGCGCCGCAGGCTTGCATCAACGCTGTTCTTCCTGATCGTCGCGTCCCTTCAGGCCCAGCAGGTGACGCTCCCGAAGAAGCCAGAGTCGGTGCGCTTCGCGATTATTGGCGACAGCGGAACCGGCGGCGACGCGCAGCTTCGTGTCGCCGAGAAACTCATCGCCGCTCATCGGGAATACCCGTTCGAGTTCGCGCTGATGATGGGAGACAACCTGTACGGCGGTGATGGGCCCACGGACTATCAGAAGAAGTTCGAGCGGCCGTACAAGCCGCTTCTCGACGCCGGCGTCAAGTTCTACGCGGCGCTCGGCAATCACGACGATCCCAACGAACGTTTCTACAAGCCGTTCAACATGAGCGGCGAGCGCTACTACTCGTTCAAGGCGCCGCGAGGCAGCGTCCGCTTCTTCGCGCTCGACAGCAACTACGTCGATAGGGATCAGATGGCCTGGCTCGAAAAAGAGCTGCCTGCCAGCCAGTCCGACTGGAAGATCTGCTTCTTCCATCATCCGCTCTATTCGTCGGGCGAGAAGCATGGCCCCGAAGTCGAGATCCGGGAGAAGCTCGAGCCGTTGTTCCTGAAGTACGGGGTGGACGTGGTGTTCACCGGACACGAGCATTTCTACGAGCGGATCAAGCCCCAGAAGGGCATCACGTACTTCATCCAGGGAAGCTCGGCGAAGCTGCGGAAGGGCAACATCGGACCGTCGACGACGACCGCCAAGGGGTTCGATCAGGGCTACACGTTCATGCTGATCGAGATCGACAAGGATCAGTTGTTCTTCCAGACGATCAGCGATGAGGGCAAAACGATCGATTCCGGCGTCGTCACGCGCCGTGATTCGAAACAGATGACCGAGCGATAGATCAACACGACGGCTGCAGGACTCGACACGACGGCTGCAAGACTCCGGCGGATTCACTACACTAGTGGCTCGTACCAGCTGAATCGGTAGTACCTTTCGGGCGGGGCATCCCAGCTGGCGGCGTTGCTCCTCCCTCAAATACTGCCGGTATTCTCGGTCGTCGCGCCTTGCCATCCGGGCGCCGCGTTCCGAAATCTGCTACCGATTCAGCTGATACGAGCCACTAGTCCGCGTCATGCAATCCGCGAGCTGCGATCTCCTGCTCACGAACGCTGTCGTTCTGACCATGGACGACGGCTTTGCCGTATACAGGGGCGGTGCCGTGGCAGTCTCGGCTGATTCGATCGCGGCGGTCGGACCCGATGCGCTCGCCTACCGTGCAGCCGAAATCATCGACTGTCGTGGCCGGGTACTGCTGCCAGGGCTTGTCAACGCGCACACGCACGTGCCGATGGCGCTGCTGCGCGGCCTTGCGGACGATCTTCGACTCGATGTCTGGCTGATGGGTTACATGATGCCCGTCGAGCGCGAGTTCGTGCGTCCCGACTTCGTCCGTCTCGGCACGCGGCTCGGGTGCGCCGAGATGATCCGATCCGGCGTCACCTGTTTTGCCGACATGTATTACTTCGAGGAGACCGTCGCCGAGACGGCAGCCGATATCGGCATGCGCGCGCTGTGCGGGCAGACGGTCCTGCGTTTCGCGGCACCCGACGCGACGAGCTTCGAGGACTCCCTCGCACGTGCGAGGGATTTCATCGCGCGCTGGCAGAAGCATCCGCTCATCGTTCCGGCGCCGGCACCGCATGCGCCATACACGTGTACGCCGGAAATCCTGCGCGACTGTGCGGAGCTGGCGGCCGAATTCGATGTGCCGCTGCACACGCATCTTGCCGAGACGCTGCTCGAAGTCGAGGATTTGCGCCGTGTCCACGGAATGCCGGTGGTGCCGTGGGTCAAGAAGCAGGGACTCTTCGGCGCCAAGGTGCTCGCTGCACACTGCGTGCACGTGGACGACGGCGAGATGCGGGCGCTGAAGAATGCCGTTGCGGGCGTGGCGCACTGCCCGACGAGCAATCTGAAGCTCGGCGCCGGAATTGCGCCAGTCGCGCGCATGCTGGAGCTCGGGGTGAACGTTGGCATCGGCACCGACGGTCCGGCGTCGAACAACGACTTCGACATGTTCGAGGAGACGCGCCTTGCGGCGCTCCTGGCAAAGGGTATTGCCGGCAATCCCACGGCTGTTCCCGCGCGCGATGCCCTCGCCATGGCCACGCGCCTCGGCGCCCGAGCGCTGCACCTGGAGCATCTCATCGGCTCGATCGAGCCCGGGAAACGCGCGGACCTTATCCTCGTCGAGCTCGACTCGCTCCACAACGCACCCGCGTTCGAGCGCGACCCAAATGGCGTGTACGCGCAGATCGTCTACGCGTGCAAGTCGTCGGACGTGACGGACGTGATGTGCAACGGGCGCTGGCTGATGCGGGATCGCGCGCTTCTGACGCTCGACGAGCAGGCGTTGCGTGCCGCCGCGCGCGAGCAGGCGCGCCGGATCGACGCGTTCCTCGGGAGCCGCGAGCTGAGCGTCCTGCAGAAGCTGGTAGCTGTTGGCGGTGCCATCGAGCAGGAGAGCTTCGAGGTTCAGGTGAAGGCCAGAGTCGAGTCGCCGGATCCGCTGCTCGCCGTCATCAACAGTCGCGATCTGACCCTCATCAGATCCAGCCGGTACCGCCAGCACGACACGTATTGGTCATTCGAGGACCCCGAGCAGGGTCGGCTTCGGTATCGCGAGGACGAGTTCCTCGACGAGGCGGGATCGGTGACCGGCGCGCGCGCACGTCTGACCCTGACCGGCCGTACGCGTGAGGATCGGTTCGGTCCGGTTCTCCTCTTTCGATCGCGATATCTTGCGCCGGCGGCACACTCACCGCGTTTCTATCGGGAGTACTTTCGACCGACGGCGGAGCACGTTGTCGAGAAGGAGCGTCGCCGCTGGCTCGTCGCGTACCGCGGCGTCGAGTTCTACGTCCACCTCGATCGGCTGCTGAACCCGCCGCATGAAGGGTATTTCATCGAAGTGAAGTCGCGCACGTGGTCGCGCCTCGACGCGCGGGACAAAGCGGTGGTCATCACCGAGTTGCTTGCGCTGTTTAAAGCGAATCCGGATGACACAATCGCAGACGGTTATGTGGATCTGACGGTGTGAGAAAAGAGGATGTAGGGGCGGTTGGCGAACCACCCCTACGGCTGTTTATCCAATGTCGACCCAATTCAGCGTTCGCTCGACCGCCTTCTGCCACCCACGGTACATTGCTTCCCGGCGATCGTCGCTCCAGCGCGGCTCCCAATGACGATCGACCCGCCAGTTCAGCCGGAGATCGTCGATGTCCTTCCAGAAGCCGACGGCAAGACCGGCGGCGTACGCCGCGCCGAGCGCGGTGGTCTCGGCAACGACGGGGCGCACGACGGGGACCCCGAGGACGTCGGCCTGCAGCTGCATCAACGTATCGTTGACTGTAGCGCCGCCGTCGACCTTGAGCATCTCGAGCCGGACGCCCGAGTCGTCGGTCATCGCGTCCAGCACGGCGCGCGTCTGGAAACAGATCGCCTCGAGCGTCGCGCGCGCCAGGTGCGCGCGCGTGTGATAGCGCGAGAGCCCGACGATCGCCCCCCGCGCGTCCGACCGCCAATACGGCGCAAAAAGCCCGGAGAACGCGGGCACGAAGTACATCCCACCCGCGTCCTCGACCGTGGTCGCGAGTGTCTCGACCTCTGGCGCCGACTTGATGATGCCGAGCTGATCGCGCAGCCACTGCACGGCCGAGCCGGTGACCGCAATCGATCCTTCGAGTGCGTAGATCGCCTCGGCCTCTCCAAGCCGATAGCACACTGTCGTCAGGAGTCCTGCCTTCGACGGGACGATCTGGCGGCCCGTGTTCAGCAGCATGAAGTTTCCCGTCCCGTACGTATTCTTGGCTTCGCCGGGCGCCGTACACACCTGACCAAGCGTGGCCGCCTGCTGATCGCCGAGATCGCCGCTCACAGGGACCTCACCGCCAAAGGGCCCATGGCGTCTCGTCACGCCGTATGCGCGTTCAGACGACGAGCGGATTTCGGGCAGAGCCCTCCGGGGAATGCCGAACAGTCCGAGCAGCTCGTCGTCCCAATCGAGCGTCCGCAGGTCCATCAACATCGTGCGGCTCGCATTCGTGACGTCGGTCACGTGCACGCCGCCGTCAGCGCCGCCCGTGAGGTTCCAGATCACCCAGGTGTCGACTGTGCCGAAAACTGCTTCGCCCCGCTCCGCCGCATCGCGGACGCCATCCACGTTCTCGAGAATCCACTGGAGCTTGGCGCCCGAGAAATACGTCGCCGGGGGAAGACCCGTGCGGTCTCGAATCAGCCGCCCTTTCGGCGTCCGGTCCAGCGCGCTCACGATCCGATCGGTCCGCGTGTCCTGCCAGACGATCGCGTTGTACCACGGACGTCCTGTCTTCGGGTTCCACACGACCGTGGTCTCGCGCTGGTTCGTCACGCCAATCGCGGCCAGATCGGTCGCGGCGAGGCGCGCGTGCCGCATCGCGCCGGCAACCACGGTGTTCGTGCGCTCGGCGATCTCGAGGGGATCGTGCTCGACCCAGCCCGGTTGCGGCATGATCTGCTCGTGTTCGAGCTGGTGCCTTGCCACTTCGGCGCCATCGCCGTCGAACACCATGAACCTCGTGCTCGTCGTCCCCTGATCAAGTGCTCCGATGTACTCCGGCATCACCACGCCTCATGTCTTGGGCCCAGGGCTCCAGCGGATGCTGAAAAACGCATCCTGAATGGCAGATGGTAAATGGGAAAGCCTGGGCATTTTGCCAGCTCGCAGGTGCCATTTCCCATCGGGACGTTTCAGCCGCCTGCAAGCCTCTTGGCCAGTTATCACAGGTGCAGAGCAACGACGTTATTGCAGGCCGGCAACCGCCAGGACGATCGTCATCGCGACCTGCACACCCTGCACCGCCGCCTTCTGGTTGACGTCGGTCCACTCGTCAGGCGAGTGTGCGCGGCCGCCAGGTCCGCCGTGACCGATGGTAACGGCCGGAATGCCGCGGCTCATCGGAATGTTCGAGTCCGTGCTGCTGATGCCGAACGACGGCTTCAGCCCAAATGCGGAGACGACGGCCGCGGTTGTCTTGACGATTGGATCGTCCAGGGACGTTTCGCCACACGGACGTTCGCCGATGGGCCGGGGATCGGCTTCGACCTGGCCTTCCCGTGTCGAGCGAACGCGATTCTCTTCGTCGACTGCATTGCGCACAATCGCGAGGAACGACTCGTTCAGTTTACCCAGCTCGGCACACGATTCCGACCGCATGTCGACGTCCATGCGAACGGCCGCGGGAATCGCGTTTACAGACGTTCCCCCGCCAACGACACCGACGTTGAAGGTCGTCTTCGGTTTCGATGGCACCTGCGTGCGTGAGAAGCTCGCAATCGCGTTGCCCATCGCAAACGCCGGATTGACGAGGCCGAAGGCGCCGTAGCTGTGACCACCCGGCCCCTTGAAGGTCACGCGATACCTCCGGCTTCCAACGCCCGCGCGTGTGATGTTCGACTGGTCGCCGCCATCGATTGCGATGAACTGCCTGATGCGATCCTTGTACTTGCCTTGGTGAAGCAGGTACTTGACGCCCCGCAGGTCCCCTTCGCCTTCCTCGCCAACGCCGCCGACGAAGAGAACGTCGCTCGATGTCTGAAACTTCGACGCGTTCATCGCTCGAATGACGGCCAGCATCACCGCAAGGCCGCGCGTGTCGTCGCCTATTCCCGGAGCCGCGAGACGCGTGCCGTCTCGCTTGACCTTCACGTTCGTTCCTTCAGGAAACACCGTGTCGAGGTGCGCCACCACCGCGAGCAGCGAGCCGTTTCCGGTGCCCTTCCGAATCCCCATGACGTTTCCCTCGGGATCCATCTCGACGTCGGCGAGTCCCTCGTTCCGCAGCAACTCGAGATACGCGCGGCCGCGCTGCTGTTCCTTGAACGGAGGCGACGGAATTTCGGTCAGCGTAATCAGCTCCCGCACGAACCGCTCGTAATCCGTCTGGATGAACGCCGTGGCCTGTTTGAAAGCGGCGCCGTCGCGAATCCGCCGAACAGTGTCGTCGGCCGACTGCGCACCGATCGACGAAATGAAGATGGTAATGAATGCGGGCGCGAGCGCAAGTCTCAACCGGTTTCCTCCTGTTCAGCGATCCTACACTGTGGCGGGGTCTGAAGACCCGCCCTACGTCCGACACCGCGTGCGACGTTCGATTGATGTTGTAGGGCGGGGCTCTTAAGCCCGCCGTCCGACGGCTGTCGGCGGCGCCCTTCAAACGATGTCAATCGACGATATGCTGTGAGCAGACAATGCCGCTGACGCTGCTCTGCATCGCGACGTACCGGAAGGGCGACGAGTTCCTCCGCGAGTGCCGCCGCCGGCGCTGTCGTGTACTGTTGCTGACCGAAGAAAAGCTGCAGCATTCGGACTGGCCCCGCGAGGCGATCGACGATTTCTACTTCGTCCGTCGCGAGATGCGCGAGGAGGACATCCGCAAGGGCGCCGCGTTCGTTGCGCGCACCGAGCAGATCGATCGGATCGTCGCGCTCGATGACTTCGACGTCGAGCTCGCAGCCATGCTGCGCGAGTACCTGCGCGTGCCCGGCATGGGCGTGACGACCGCGCGCCGGTTTCGGGACAAGCTCGCGATGCGCGAGACCGCGCGGGACGAAGGAATTCCCTGCCCCGAGTTCGTTCACGCCCTCAATCACCGGGCAATTACGGAATGGACCGGCCGAATTCCGCCACCCTGGGTGCTCAAGCCGCGCTCGCAGGCTGCGGCCATCGGCATTTCGAAACTGTACACGGTCGACGATCTGTGGCGTGCCTTCGACAAGGTCGGCGATGCCCATGCCGATTTCGTGATCGAGCGGTTCGTCCCGGGCGAGGTCTATCACGTCGACTCCATCGTCTTCAATTCGACCGTGGTGTTCGCGCGCGTGAGTCGCTATCGAACGCCGCCGATGGCGGTGGCGCACGAAGGCGGGATTTTCGTGACGTCGACCGTGCCGTACTCGGATCCCGCAGCGGCAGCGCTGCTGAGGATGAACGCGCAACTCCTCACCGCGTTCGGCCTTCCGCATGGCGCGTCGCATACGGAATTCATTCGGGGCGACGACGGTTGTTATTACTTCCTCGAGACATCGGCGCGCGTCGGCGGCGCATACATCGTTGACGTCGTCGAAGCGGCAACAGGCCTCAACCTGTGGCACGAGTGGGCAAAAGTGGAAATTGCAGGACAGCGGGGAGCCTATGAGCTCCCGCCGCTGCGCGAGGGTCACGCGGGCATCGTACTGACGCTGGCGCGGCAGGAAGCCCCCGATACGAACGGCTACGCGGACCCGGAGATCGTTACTCGCATCCGGAAGTCCCATCACGCCGGTCTCATCGTCGCGTCCGAGCGGCCCGAACGCGTCGCCGCGCTGCTCGAAGAATACACCCGCCGATTCCAGGTCGACTTCCATGCGTCAGCGCCGCCGCCCGAGCGGGCGGTCGAATGATGGCGGCGCCGGGAGATCGTTCGAGGCGGGTCCTCAAAGACGTTTGGTCGCCGCAACTCGACAACACGCGCGATATCGATATCTTCCTGCCTCCCTCGTACTCGCGCAAGCGCCGCCGCTATCCCGTCGTCTACATGCAGGACGGGCAGAACCTCACGGATCCCCATCGCGCCTTTGCGGGCACGTGGAACCTCCGGGGAGCGATTCACGAACTGGCGTCGCGAGGGATTGAGGCAATCATGGTCGGCATTCCGAATATGGGGGAAAAGCGAATTCGCGAGTACAGCCCGTTCTTCGATCCGCGACACGGTGGAGGCGATGGCGACGCGTACCTGGCGTTCGTCGAGCGAACGGTTAAGCCGCTCGTCGACCGACGATTTCGCACGAGACCGGAACGTGAGACCACCGGAATGTTCGGGTCGTCCTTGGGCGGGTTGATCAGCCTGTATGCGTTCTTTCGCGCACCCGAGACGTTCGGGTTCGCAGGTGCGATGAGCCCCTCGATCTGGTTCGCAAATCGCGGCCTCCTCACTTACATCGAAAAGAGCGGGACGCCGACAGGGCGCATCTATATCGATATCGGCACCGAGGAAGGCGCCGGAACGGTCCGTGACGCGACGAACCTGGCACACTTACTGGCGCGCAAAGGGTATCGTGACGGTGAGACGCTCCTCTACGTCGAGGAACATGGCGCGCGGCATCAGGAAGCTCACTGGGGAGAGCGGCTCGTGCCCGCGCTCGAGTTCCTCCTGCGCCCGCTCATCTTGGAACGGCGGCGCAGGGCGCGAGATACCCTTTCCGATGAATTGAGGCGCTCCAGGGTGTCAGAATTCTGATATGGCAAACATCCTTCAAAGTCTTCCGGTCAACGAACGGGTCGGCATCGCGTTTTCGGGCGGCCTCGATACGAGCGCCGCTCTCCACTGGATGCGACGCAAAGGCGCGATCCCGTACGCCTACACCGCGAACCTGGGTCAGCCCGACGAGCCTGATTACCACGAGATCCCTCGCCGCGCGCTGCAGTACGGCGCCGAGCGTGCCCGGCTCGTCGATTGCCGCGCGCAGCTCGTCTCCGAAGGGCTCGCCGTCCTTCAATGCGGGGCCTTTCACATTTCCACAGCGGGCGTTCCCTACTTCAACACGACGCCGATTGGCCGTGCGGTGACCGGCACGATGCTCGTGGCTGCGATGAAAGAGGACGACGTCAACATCTGGGGTGACGGGAGCACGTTCAAGGGGAACGACATCGAGCGGTTCTACCGGTACGGCCTGCTCGCGAACCCGAATCTTCGAATCTACAAGCCATGGCTGGATCAGGCGTTCATCGACGAGCTGGGTGGACGTGCCGAGATGTCCGAATACATGCGCCAGGCGGGGCTCGCGTATCGCATGAGCGCTGAGAAAGCCTACTCAACCGACTCGAACATCCTCGGAGCCACGCACGAGGCCAAGGATCTCGAGCTGTTGAGCGCGAGTGTCAGAATCGTCGAGCCGATCATGGGCGTCGCGTTCTGGCGGGAGGACGTGGCGATCAAGCGCGAAGAAGTCACGGTCCGTTTCGAAGAGGGGCAGCCGGTGGCGTTGAACGGCATCACATTCAAGGATCCCGTGCAGTTGGTGGTCGACGCGAATCGTATCGGCGGTCGCCACGGCCTCGGCATGAGCGATCAGATCGAGAACCGGATCATCGAGGCGAAGAGCCGCGGCATCTACGAAGCGCCTGGCATGGCGCTGCTCTTCATCGCGTACGAGCGGCTGATCACCGGGATCCACAACGAGGACACGATCGAGCAGTACCGCGACAGCGGCCGGCGTCTGGGGCGACTGCTCTATCAGGGACGCTGGTTCGACCCGCAAGCGATGATGCTGCGCGAGACGGCGCAGCGCTGGGTCGCCCGCGCGATCACGGGTGAAGTGACGCTCGAGCTCCGTCGCGGGAACGACTACTCGATCCTCGACACGGCATCGCCCAACCTCACGTACAAGCCCGAGCGTCTCACGATGGAAAAGGGAGAGTCGATGTTCTCACCGCAGGATCGCATCGGGCAGCTGACGATGCGCAACCTCGACATCGTGGACACGCGAGACAAGCTGTTCACGTACGTGAAGGCGGGCGTGCTCGCGCCCTGGACCGGAACCGCGTTGCCGCATCCGGTAGAAGTGGAACACCTGGATGACGCGAGCAAAGACAGAAGCTAGCTTCTTTCTCGAGCTACCGCGCGGGTGCGCCGAGGATTCGTTCCCCGCCCGCGGCGATGAAGGCGCTCGCCGCCGCGCGTTGAAACGCGTCGGCGCGCTCGAGCAGTCTGCGGAAGTCGGCGCGACCGCGCAGCGAATCGAACCACGGGTCTCTCGCGAGCGCGGGCTGGCCGCAGTAGCCTCGTTCGACCGAACGCGACAAGAACTCCAGCGCGCGATCGTCGTCGCCGATCCTCGCCAGCACGCGGCCGCAGTAGAACATCGCTTCCGGATCGAACACTGCCGTTGACGCGAACAAGTCCTTCACAACCTCCCGGGCCTCGTCGCGCTGGCGTTGGAGGGCGCACCTGACGACCCGGCAGAACTTTGCTTCGATCGTCCCCGCCAGCCGCGCCTCGTCGCGCTCGAACGACGCGACTGCCTCGTCTTCTCGACCCATCGACGCGAGGATGATTCCATCGAGCAGCTCGCTCGGATTCGCCTCTTCGAGCGCGCGGGTGTAGTCCCCCTTCAACCAGAGCGTATGGACGACGCCAGTCCGCATGCGGCGGTCCAGACGACGTATCTGTTCGTGCGCGGCGACGGATGCCTCGAGCATGCCGCAGTAACGGCACGCCTGCACGAGCCCGAGCAGCAGATGCGGATCGGACGGATGCTGACGCGTGCGCTCGAGCAGCCGCACGAGCGCCTCGCGCGAGCGGCCCAGCTCCATGTCCAGCTGCGCCATGTAGGTAACGGCGATCGAGAGGTCCGGGGCGAGATCGAGGGCTCGCTGCAGCGCCTCGGCCGCGCGATCGGAGTCGCTCACCGGGTCCGCACTGATCGAATACTTCGCCATCACGCGATAAAGGCGTCCGAGCTTCGCCCAGGCGGGCGCGTACTTCGGATCTTCTGCCAGCGCCTGCTCGTACAGCTCACGCGCGCGGTCCCATGTGCGCGGCTCGATTGCAAACTGGTTGGCGCGGAGGAACAGCTCGTGCGCGCGTCCGACCGGCGCGTGCTCCGGCGTCTTGCGACGCGGGCCGAGCGACGCGCTCACCGATTCGACCACCCGGCTCGCCAGATCGTCCTGAAGCTGGAAGAGATTCTCGAGGGTAGCCGTGAGCGTGTGGGACCACAGAAGCCTGCCGCCGGGGACCTCGAGCAACTGCGCGGTGATTCGGATCTGGTCGCCTGACCGAAGCGCCGTTCCGGTCACGACGAGATCGACATCGGCCTCCGCGGCCAGCATCGACAGGTCCGGCTTGTTCTCCACGTATCGGTTTGCGGTGAGGCTCGATCGAACGACCAGCGTGTCGTTTCCGGTCAGCGACGCGCTCACGGCATCGGCAAGGCCGAACGGAAGGAAGTCGATCTCCGGATCGGGGCGAAGCAGCCGGAACGGCAGGACGATGAGCCGGCGGATTGGCTCCGCGCCGACAATGGCTCCGGAATCCGAGAAACGCAGCGCCGCGCGAAGATCCTGCGCCATCGATGCCGCGTCGGGATAACGCTCGTCGGGATGGCGCGCGAGCGCCTTTTGAATGACGCGATCGATCGCCACCACGGCCGCCGATCCTCCCAGTGCGGGTGGGCGCTCCGAGAGTACGCGCGCCAGCATTTCCGCGGCCGTTGGCGCATGGAAGGGTGCCTTACCGGATAACATCTCGAACAGCATCGCGCCGACCGCGTACAGGTCGCTGCGCGCATCCACCGTCTGACCCAGAATCTGCTCGGGTGACATGTAACCTGGCGTGCCGAGCACGACACCGGGCAGCGTGAGCATCGGCAGCGTGCGATCCGTATCCGTCTCGACAGGACGTGCAAGGCCGAAGTCGAGCAGCTTGACGCCGTGCGGGGTCAGGTAGACGTTCGAGGGCTTCAAATCGCGGTGCAGCAGGCCATGGGCGTGCACCGCTTCGAGTGCTGACAACGAGCCGAGAGCGACCTGCGCCGCGTCGGGCGCTGAGAGCGGACCGCGCTGCAGCCGCTCGCCCAGCGATTCTCCCTCGAGGCGCTCCATCGCGATGAACAGCGCATCGTCGTCCTCGCCGATTTCGTAGATGTGACAGATGTTCGGATGGCTGAGAGAACCGGCTGCCCGCGCTTCGCGCCAGAAGCGTTCGCGCGCCTGCGAGTCCTGAAGGGCGGCGCGAATCATCTTGATCGCGACCGTGCGGCCGAGGCGTTCGTCCAGCGCCTCGTAGACGAGCCCCATCCCGCCTTCGCCCAGACGGCCGGTGATCTTGTACCGTCCGATTTTGTCGCGTACTTCCATCGATTGAATCACTAATCCCTAATCCCTAATCTAGATCAGCAATCAGCAACCCACGATAGCCAATTTCGATGTCAGCGGGACAGGCCACCGATGTCCAAAGTGACCACGGTTGCAATCGGATCCGGCGCCTGAGAGGGCACGTGGATCGTGAAACCGTCCGCGGATGACGAGGTTTTGAGGCTGGCGCGCGACGCCAGAAGCGTTGCCGACTTAATCGTGCCGCCGAAGGCCGGAACGGTGAGCGCCCCTGTGGCCGGCCAATCGAAGACGTGAAGATACAGCGTCCCATCCTTGCGCGTCGCGCGGCCCCACGAGAGCTGCGTCTTGAACGGGCTCGGTCCGGTGTCGTAGATCGCCTCGCTGTTCACGTTCATCCAGCGTCCCATCGCAGCGAGGCGCTCGACGCTCGCACCCGGGATTCGACCATCGGCCGTCGGACCGACATTGAGAAGATAGTTGCCGCCCTTGGACACGATGTCGATCAAGTTGCGTATGAGCACCTGTGGTGACTTCCAGTTCTCGTCGTACGATTTGAATCCCCATGTGTCGTTCATCGTCATGCAGCTCTCCCAGTCGACTCCGGGAAGGCCGGATGCCGGAATCTGCTGCTCGGGTGTGCCGAAGTCGCCGGAGTAGCTGCGGTCGGTCTTGTTCAGCCCTTCCATGCCCTTGCGACCCTTACCGACCCGATTGTTGATGATGATGTCAGGTTTCAGGCCGCGGACGTACTTGTAGAGATCCTGGCCGTCCTCCTCCGTCCACCAGTCCACCCACTCGCCGTCGAACCAGAGCACCGCCGGGTCGTATTTGGAAACGAGCTCTTTGAGCTGCGCTTTCATGTAGGCGACGTACTCCGGCTTTCGGCCCTCGCGCATCTTCGTTTGACGATGACCCGCGGTTGGATCCTTGTCCGGTGCGTCCACGTACTGCGAGGGATGGTGCCAGTCCATGATCGAGTAATAGAACGCGAACTTGACCCCCTGGCGCTTGCACTCGTCGGCCAGTGCGCGCATCGGATCCTGTTTGTACGGCGTGGCGTCGACAATGTCGTAGTTGCTGACGGCGCTGTCGTACATCGAGAATCCATCGTGGTGTTTCGACGTGATGACGATGTACTTCATTCCGGCGTCCTTCGCCATCCGGACCCACTCCGCGGCGTTGAACTTGACCGGATCGAAGCGCGTGGCGAACTTCTCGTACTCGGCTCGCGGGATGTTCGCCCACGACATGATCCACTCGCCGATCTCTTTCGATCGCTTGCCCTGGTACTCGCCGGCCGGTACGGCGTAGAGTCCCCAGTGAATGAACATGCCGAATCGCGCGGCGCGCCACCACGCCATACGCGTGTCGGACCGGGTCGACTGGGGATTCTGGCCGGCCACGGTCGTGGTGCTCGCTGCGATTGCGCCAAGAGTCATCAGACTCAACAGAGATACAACAGCGCGTCGTTTCATTCCCGCAATTGTAACGGGGACAGCCAACCGGGACAGCCAAAAGGGACAGCCAAAAGGGACACCCAAGGTTGGATGTCCCTTTTGGATGTCCCGGTTGGCTGTCCGCTAAATCCGATTCGCCCGCTGCGAGCGGCGCAGCGTCACTGCCGCGTGGAGCCCGGGAGTCGATCGGACCGTGCCTCGCTTCCGACGCGATGCCGCGACGCGAACGATAGTCAAGCAACGGTTCACTTCCTGGGTCACGCCAATCGGTGTGTGCTCGGAGTGCGCGTTCAGGCGCGCCGCGCTGGTGAGAAGGGGAAGAAGGATCAGCGTTGGCCGAACGACGATACGTAGGAACACGGTTCGCTGCAGCGCAAGATCGATACCGGCTCAGCTGGCGTGAATCTCGCGGAACTTGCATGTGCCGTCACCTGACGCCGTTACGATCTCGCGCGCGCGTTGCACATTTGTAAGCGATGAGCGCGAGCGCAGCAGACCGCAGTCAGGTCAGCCGCCAGCGTTGGACTAGGCGTGATCGTCGAATGAGTTCGTCGTGAGTCAGAACCGGAATGCGAAGTGCGCGACTAGTCGCAACGATCACCCGGTTGGCTGGATCACGATGGAACGACGATGGAAGCGCGTCGACTTCGGCCGCCACTTCAGGCGTTATCGGAATCAGCTGCACAGAGCGCGGGTGAGCTGCAGCATCCAACCAGTCATGAAGGGGCACGTCGAGCGTGAGACGGCGACGCTCGACGAGCATCGCGACTTCCCACAGGCTGATGTCGCAGAGATAGGGGCGCTCAGTCGCCGGTAGCCGATCGAGTGCGTCGATGACTTTCGCGCCGAGTTGCGGATCCTGATCGACCCACCACACCCACGCGTGGGTGTCGAGGAGCGGACGCGTCATCGGAGGGCTTCGATTTCCTTCTCGCCAATGACAGGGCGCAGCGCATCACCGCGCCACCGTACCGTTCGTCGCACACGCAGCCACGGCTTGTCGTCGACGTCCTCGGCCGGAACCAGGCGTGCGACGACTCGACCGCGTTTCGTGATGGTGATGGACTCGCCTCGCTCGCGCACGCGATCGAGCAAGGCGAGGCACTTGGCCTTGAACTCCGCAGCGGCGACCTTCATCTGACCAGTCTATGTGACTAGTCTTCTACGGTCAACGGAGA
>JBKPCD010000232.1:0-13285 GCA_046727175.1 Acidobacteriota bacterium
CCACACATCGGCGCGATCTACGGTGTGGAGGAGGCAGACGGCGCCCCTCATGTCTCCTCACGTCGCAGCGTCACGGAACGGAGAGTGGATTCTGTACGTGCAGTACCACAACTGGGGCAGCGACATTCATCTCTTGGAGGGTTCTTGGTAGCGCGGTCTCTAGAATGAGCCAACCCACGGATCGCCCAGGAGTCGAGCCGGCCGACGAACGACGCCGTCACGTCACCACGTTGCTGGTCAACTGGACGGAAGGAGACGATGCGGCGCTGCAGGAACTGCTGCCGCTCGTCTACGAGGAGCTGCGCCGTCTGGCGCGAAGACAAATGGCCGGTGAGCGTGAAGGTCACGTGCTTCAGCCCACCGCGCTGGTGAACGAGGCGTTTCTCCGACTCGTCGACATTCACCACGTCCAGTGGCGGAACCGGACGCACTTCTTCGCGATGGCGGCACGATTGATGCGGCGTATTCTCGTCGAGCACGCCCGCGCGCGGGCGTTTCAGAAGCGTGGCGGCGGGGCCCCGCACGTGACGTTCGACGAGAACGTAGCAGCGCCGTCGTCGGCGTCACACGATCTGGTGGCGCTCGACGATGCGCTCAAGGCGTTAGCCGTGGATCACGAGCGAAAGGCACGGGTCGTGGAGCTGCGATACTTCGGCGGGTTGTCCGTCGAAGAAACCGCCGGCGTACTCGACGTCTCCCCCGAGACGGTGATGCGGGACTGGAAGTTCGCGAAGAACTGGCTCTTGCGCGAGCTCTCGCGTCAGTCGAAGCGGCACGGGTAACGGATTTGGCCGGCGCCCATGGGATATGGCATCTGAACGGGCGGCTCGCATTTCGGATCTGTATCACCGAGCGCTGTCGCGCCGGCCAGAAGACCGCGATGCCTTCCTGAACGAGGTCTGTGCGGGCGACGAGGGGCTGCGACGCGAAGTCGAATCGCTGCTGCGATACGAGTCCGACTCGCCAGAGTTCCTGGAGACTCCAGCCGCCGCGGGACTCGGTCCGGACTTCGCTGGAATGTCGCAGATGCTCGGGCGTGACTTCGGCCCGTACCGAGTCCTCGCGCCGCTCGGCAAAGGCGGAATGGGCGAGGTGTATCGCGCACGCGATAGCAAGCTGGGTCGTGAGGTCGCGCTCAAGTTCCTGCCCGCACACCTCATTGCCGATCCGGAACGCCGTGCCCGTTTCGCGCGTGAGGCACGGCTGCTCGCCACGCTGAATCATCCGAACATTGGCGGCATTTACGGATTGCACGAAGCTGAGGGTCTGAGCGCGTTGGTCCTCGAGCTCGTTGAAGGCTCGACGCTCGCCGACCGCTTGCAGCACGGCGCCATGAAGATCTCCGAGACATTGGCGATCGCGAGCCAGATCGCCGAAGCGCTCGAGGCTGCGCACGAAAAGGGAATCGTCCATCGCGATCTGAAGCCAGCCAACGTCGTCCTCCGGAAGGCCGGCGCTTCCGGAACGTCCGGTAGCGGTATCCGAGCGAAGGTGCTCGATTTCGGATTGGCCAAGCCGACCGTGCTCATCGGCCCTGATGCGCCAACTGTGCACACAGCGGGCTCGTTCGAGCGCACCGCCGAAGGGCGGATTGTCGGGACGCCGGCGTACATGAGTCCCGAACAGACGCGTGGTCAGGGTGTGGACAAGCGCACCGACATCTGGTCGTTCGGGTGCGTCCTCTTCGAGATGCTCTCCGGACACCGGCCCTTCGAGTCGAACACCGCGACCGACACGTTCGCGCGCGTTCTCGAGCACGAACCGGACTGGTCCGTCTTGCCCGCCTCCACGCCGGACGCCGCTCGCAAGCTGCTCAAGCGATGTCTCGAGAAAGATCTGTCGCGGCGACTGCGCGACATCGGCGATGCGCGACTGGAGCTGGAGGACGCCCACGCTGCCGCATCGCCCGGGGGCGCCGGCTCGCTCTCGAACAACGCCGGATCGCGCCCTCGCGCGCGGCTCACGTGGCGCACTCTGGCCGTCGTCGTCGCATCGCTCATCGGCGGCAGCGTGGTGGCGGGCGCATGGCTGCTTCAACGCCGGGGGCCCGCGCTTTCGAACCCGATCGAAAACGCACTGTTCAGCCGCATCACGAACTTCGAGGGAACGGAGCGCAGCGCGGCGGTTTCACGCGACGGCAGATTCGTGGCGTTCCGATCGGATCGCGACGGCCCTTTCGACGTCTGGCTTACACAAATCGGCACCGGGCAGTTCGTCAACGTCACGAAAGGCATCGATGACGAGTTCTCCACCGAGATCCCCAGCGGCGGGTTCTCGGGAGATGGATCCGGGATTTGGCTCAGTGGGGGCATCGGCCGGCGGCTGCGGATTCTGCCCTTGATGGGCGGTACACCACACCCTTTCCTCCCGGACAACACGGTCTCGGTCGCGTGGTCTCCGGACGGCACCCGCGTGGTGTATCACCTGCAGGATGACGGCGATTCAATGTTCGTTGCGGACCGCACGGGAGCCAACGCGCGTTTGGTATATCGACGCAAGGCAAACGAGCACAATCATTTTCCGATCTGGTCGGTCGATGGGCAGTGGATTTACTTCACGAGTGGGACGCCGGAAACCAAGGAAATGGATATCTGGCGGATTTCTCCTGAGGGTGGATCGCCGGAACGTCTGACCAGGCACAACAGCGATGTCGTGTACCCGACCCCCATTGATTCGACTACGCTCGTCTATGTCGCCGACGACGAGCGTCGCTCGGGTCCAGCGCTCTGGGCGCTGGACGTCGTCCGCAAGCTGACGCGCCGCTTGAGTTTCGGCGTCGAACAGTACATGTCGATTTCCGCGACGGCGGACGGTAGCCGTCTGGTCGCGACGGTGTCCAATCCAAGTGCTACCTTGTGGAGCATCCCCATACTGACCGATCGCCTGGCTGAGGAAGCCGATGTCAAGCCATTGCACCTGCCAACGGCGCAGTCGAAGGCGCCGCGCTTTGGGGCAGGTTCGCTGTTCTATCTGTCGTCGATCGGTGCCGGTGACGGCGTGTGGCGATTCGACGACCCGCAGTCCACGGAGATATGGAAGGGTGCCGACGGCTCGGTGCTCGCTCCGCCCGACGTGTCCCGCGACGGGCAGAAGGTGGTCATCGTCCTTCGCCGGAACGGAAAGCTCCAGTTGCATGTTTTGTCGGCAGAAGGCGGTGAGCTGCGCGCGCTCGCGGACTCCATCGACGTGCGCGGCGCCGCGGCATGGTCACCCGACGGCAAATGGATCGTGGTCCGCGGGAACGAGCACGAGAGCCCGGGACTGTTCAAAGTACCCGCTGATGGCGGCAACCCGATCCGCCTGACGACCGGTGTCGCGCTGAATCCCATCTGGTCGCCCGATGGAAATCTGATCGCGTATGCGGGCCGGAACGTGTCTATCTACACGCCGCTGCTCGGCGTGCGCCCCGATGGCACACCCGTGAAGCTCCCGCCGATCAAGTTTCGGCGTGAGGGGGAGCGCATTCGGTTCACGCCGGACGGCAAAGCCCTGATTTACATGCAGGGCGACCTGCGCGGCCAGGACTTTTGGAGCCTCGATCTGACGACAATGAAAACCCGACCGCTCACGCGGTTGACGCAGCGCGACACGATGCGCACGTTCGACGTATCGCCTGACGGGAAGCAGATCGTCTTCGATCGGCTCCGTGACAACTCGGACATCGTGCTGATCGATCGCCAGCGAGCCGCATCGCGTTGACCGCCACGCCAAGGAGGCGCCGAGCGCGGTCTGTTGTTCCGTCGTAGAATGAGCCGACTCATGGACAAAACTGAAGACTGGAAGTAGAGCCGGAGACGTTACGGTGGTGTCCGCCGAACGACTGACCGTGAGCGCGACTGGAAGTTCGCGAAGAACTGGCTCCTGCGGGAGTTCTCCCGAGAGGCGAAACGGCACGGATAACGGTCGACCCCGCTAACCCCACATGGCGTCTGAACGATCAGCTCGCCTCTCCCATCTGTATCACGCAGCGTTGTCCCGCCGGCCCGAGGACCGTAATGCCTTCTTGAACGAAGCATGCGCGGACGACGAGGCACTGCGACGCGAGGTCGAATCGCTGCTGCGGTACGAGTCCGACTCGCCGGAGTTCCTTGAAAATCCTGCAGCGCCGGGTCTTCCGTCGGACCTCGGCGGAATGACGCAGATGCTGGGCCGCGATTTCGGCCCGTATCGAATCCTCGCCCCTCTCGGCAAAGGCGGCATGGGCGAGGTGTATCGCGCGCGGGACAGCAAGCTGGGTCGTGAGGTTGCGCTCAAGTTCCTGCCGCCGCATTTCATCGCGGATCCTGAACGGCGCGCCCGATTCGCGCGCGAAGCACGGCTGCTCGCGACGCTCAATCATCCGTCCATCGGCGCCATCTATGGTTTGGAAGAAACCGACGGCCTCATTGCGCTGGTCCTCGAGCTCGTCGAAGGCCCGACACTCGCGGATCGCTTGCAGCGCGGACCCCTGAGGACCTCCGAGGCCCTGGCCATCGCGCGCCAGATTGCCGAAGCACTCGAGGCCGCGCACGACAAAGGCATCATCCATCGCGATCTGAAACCCGCGAACATCGTCCTCCAGAAGGCCGGAGGGTCCGGGACGTCGGGAAGCGACATTCGTGCGAAGGTGCTCGATTTCGGGTTGGCGAAGCCGATCGTGCTCCTCGGTCCCGACGCGCCGACGGTGCATCCCGCGGGGTCGTTCGACGGGACCGCCGAGGGGCGGATAGTCGGCACGCCGGCGTATATGAGCCCGGAACAGACGCGCGGCCAGGGGGTGGACAAGCGCACCGACATCTGGGCCTTCGGATGTCTTCTCTTCGAGATGCTCTCCGGCCGACGGCCATTTGAGGGGAACACGGCGACCGACACCTTCGCTCGCATCCTCGAGCACGACCCGGAGTGGTCCTTGTTGCCTGCCGCGACGCCGGATCCCGCTCGCAGGCTGCTCAAACGATGTCTCGAAAAGGATCTGTCGCGGCGGCTGCGCGACATCGGCGACGCGCGATTGGAGCTGGAGGACGCCCGGGCGACGCCGTCCTCCGGCTCATTCGTGGCCGATGGCCGCTTACAGTCTCGCGTGGCGGTCAGGTGGCGCACTCTGGCCGTCGTCGTCGCATCCTTCATCGGCGGTAGTGCCGTGGCCGGAACATGGCTACTTCAGACGCGAGAGCCGCCACCTCCAAACCCGCTCGAAAACGCGCTGTTCAGTCGCGTCACGAACTTCGAGGGAACGGAGCGCAGCGCGTCGATTTCACGAGACGGCAGGTTCGTGGCGTTCCGGTCGGATCAACAGGGCCCATTCGACGTCTGGCTCACTCAAATCGGCACCGGCCAATTCCGCAATCTGACAAATGGCATCGATGACGAATTCTCCACCGATACACCGAGCTGCGGTTTCAACGGAGACGGATCCGGGATTTGGCTCAGCGGCGGGGTCGGCCGGCGATTCCGGCTTTTGCCCTTGATTGGCGGCACGCCACGTCCATTTCTCCCCGACAGCACCGTGACGGTGGCGTGGTCTCTGGATGGCACGCGGGTCGCCTATCACTTACAGGACGACGGTGATTCAATGTTCGTTGCCGACCGTACGGGGGCAAACGCGCGTTTGATCTTTCGACGCAAGGCAAACGAGCACAATCATTTTCCGATCTGGTCGGTCGACGGTCAGTGGATTTACTTCACGAGTGGCACGCCGGAAACGAACGAAATGGACATCTGGCGCATTTCTCCGGATGGCGGATCACCGGAACGGCTGACCAGCCACAACAGTTATGTGGCGTACCCTACGCCCATCGACTCGGGCACGCTGCTCTATGTCGCGCAGGATGAGAACGGCTCGGGACCGTGGCTGTGGACGCTCGATGTGGCTCGCAAGCTGACGCACCAAGTGAGCTTCGGCCTCGAAAAATACATGTCGATTTCGGCGACATCCGACGGCAGCCGTGTGGTGGCGACGGTGGCCAATCCAAGCGCCAGCTTGTGGAGCGTGCCGATACTGGCAGATCGCGTGGCCGAGGAGAATGATGTAAGACCGTTCTTGCTGTCCACGGCATACGCCAGTGCGCCGAGGTTCGGCCGTGACTCACTGTTCTATCTGTCGTCGCTGGGCGCCGGTGACGGCGTGTGGCGATTCGATAATGGACAGCCCACGGAGATCTGGAAGGGTGCCGACGGCTCGGTTCTCGCTCCGCCGGACGTTTCCCACGACGGCCGGAACGTGGCAATGGTCCTCCGGCGCAAGGGAAGGCTCCAGCTGCATGTGCTCTCGGCGGAAGACGGTGAGGTTCGGGCGTTGGCCGATTCGATCGACGTGCGTGGCGCGGCGTCATGGTCGCCCGACGGCAAATGGATCGTCGTGCGGGGGAACGAGCACGACAACCCGGGACTGTTCAAAGTGCCGGCTGACGGCGGTAAACCGATCCGCTTGACGATGGGTGCGGCGCTCAATCCCGTATGGTCACCCGAAGGCAACATCATCGCGTATGCGGGACGGAACGTCTCCGCCTACGCACCGCTGCTCGCCATCCGACCAGATGGAAGCTCCGTTCAACTGCCGCCAATCCAGCTTCGGCGCGACGGCGAACGGATTCGGTTCACGCAGGACGGCAAAGCCCTGATCTACATGCAGGGCGAACTCCGCGCGCAGAACTTCTGGCGTCTCGATCTGACGACGATGACCGCGCGTCCACTCACGCAGTTGAAGCAGCGGGACACGATGCGCACGTTCGACGTGACGCCGGACGGAAAGCAGATCGTGTTCGATCGCCTGCGCGACAATTCGGATATCGTACTGATCGATCGTCAGAGATCTGCCTCGCGATGATCGATTGGGCGGCGCAACGATGTGCTCGATGATCAGGAGGCGAGCCTCCAGAACCAGGCGCGACGGCACGTGGCAAGAACCGCGAGCGCACCGTCACCGTTCCACTCGTGCAGAATGCATGATCCACTGTGAGGCGGAAGCCACATGGATCCAGGGTGACCCTTCACGTTGACGCGGGGAAGACACAGGGATGACAATGCGCCTGCTGGCCGGGGACACAGGGCAGAGCTGGCCACCGTGAGCGCGAACCTGCGCCCGGAGGAGCACATCATGAAGGACACGACGAACAAAACGAAGAACAAAGGACTCGCGCGAGGCATTACGCGGCGGGAGTTCGTTGGGAGTGCTCTGGCCGCCGGCGTGGTGGCTGGCGCACCGGCGATTCTCCGGGCTCGAAACCTCAATGACAAGCTGGATATCGCCTTCATCGCGTGCGGGGGACGTGCCCTCGCGAGCATCAAAGAGCTCACGATCACGCCCGGGAAGACTGATTCGTCTGAAAGCCGCGACAACGGACCGTCGGCGCCTCACCCCGATGAAAACGTCGTCGTGCTCTGCGATGTCAATCAGCTCGCGATCGATGCAGCCGCCGAACGCTTCCCGAAGGCCAAAACCTTCACCGACCTTCGCAAGGTCTTCGACAATCCGAAAGCGTTCGACGCCGTCGTCGTCTCGACAACCGAACACACACATGCGTTCGCGACCTACCTCGCGCTCACGCACGGCAAACACGTCTACTGCGAGAAGCCGCTGACTTACAACATCTGGGAAGCCCGGCTCATCCGCGAGACCGCTGCCAGGTATCCGAAGCTCTCGACCCAGATGGGGAATCAGGGACACGCATCGCCCGCGCGGCGCACGATCAAAGAAATTCTCATGACCGGCGTGATTGGACCAGTGCGCGAGGTTCACGTCTGGGCGGACAGGGCCTGGGGACTCCAGGATGCGGCCTCGGCGGAGAAGTTCGACAAACCACACGGATTCTACAAGGGCATCCAGATCGTGGATCGCTTCAAGGAGGAGATGCCGATCCCGCCGACCAACCACTTCGATCTCTGGCTCGGCCCGGCGCCGGCTCGCCCGTACCACGAAACGTACTTCCCGGGGCCGCGTTGGTACCGATGGTGGGATTTCGGCAACGGCACGATGAGCGATCTCGGCAGCCACGACAACGACGTGCCGTACACGGTGCTGGACATCGTGCAGCCGCTGACGATCGAGGCGACGTCGCCGAACGTCCCGGTCGCGCACAAGGAGCTCGCGCCCGCGACGATGATGGTGACGTATGAGTTTCCGGCATCGCCATCCGGCGCGCCGCCGGTCACGTTGATCTGGCACCAGGGCGACAGCAAACCGCCGGGCTGGGTTCCGGAATGGGGCAACCGCTCGCAGCTGTTCATCGGCGACAACGGGATGCTGCTCGGCAACGGCAAGCTGCTGCCGGAGGAGAAATTCAAGGACATCCAGAAACCGCCGGAGACACTGCCCCGCTCGCGCGGCCACTGGGTCGAATGGGTCGACTACGCGAAAGGCAACGGCCCGGTGCCCGGTTCGAATTTCCAATACTCTGGCTGGACGACCGAAGCAAATCACCTTGGCAACGTGGCCTACCGCACGGGCAAGAAGATCGAGTGGGACTACAAGGACCTGCGCGCGAAGAACGCGCCCGAGGCGGCCCCATTCATCAAGAGGCCCGAATATCGCAAGGGGTGGAACGACATCCTGAAGATGCCGACGTAGGCAGTGAGTTGCCGTGTAGGCGCGGGCTCGAGCCCGCGCCGGCGGCGCCTGACCCACGGCCCTACACCAACCCAAGCAAAGCGGGGGATCAAGCGAGAGGGAATCGATGCTGATGACCCGGCGACAGTTCGTCAAGAGCGCGGGCGTTGCTTCAGCCGCTGTGCCTGCGATCGTTCACGCCCAGACGCCGGTGCAGACGAAGGAGACACTGAACCCGCAGCCCGTTCGAGTCGGGATGACCGATTGGAATCTCGGCCAGCGTGGAGACATCTCGAAGGTCGCGCTCGCGCGCCAGATCGGTCTCGATGGCATCCAGGTCAGCGTGCAGTATCCGACAGATGGCAAGTCACCCACGCTGCGCGATGCGAAGACCCAGGCCGCGTACAAGCGCGCCGCCCTCGAGAACGGTATCCAGATCTGCTCGCTGGCCATCGGCAATCCTGGAAAGCCACGAATGCCGATGCACTCGAGCCCGGCGTTCGCTATTCTGCTGGCCGAGGCCGTCGAGATCGCCTACAACATCGGCACGAACAACATCCTGCTCCCCATTCTCGGCGACAGCCACATCGACATGGCAAATCAGGCGCAGGTCGACGGGTTCGTCGCGATGATGAAGGAAGTGGCGCGCTACGCCGAAAAGTACGAGGTCGTCGTCGGCCTCGAGGACTGGATCTCGGCGCAGGACAACATCAAGATCCTGGATGCGATCGGTTCGGATTGCGTCGCCGTCTACTACGACGCGCACAACATCGTGTCACGCGTGCCGGACGTCTACGCCGAGCCGAAGCTGCTGGGCAAGCGGATCAGCCAGATCCATGTGAAGAACGCGAACGAGCTGCTGTCGACGCCAGGCGGCAAGATGGACTGGCCCCGCATGTCGAAGGAGTTCTACGACATCGGCTATCGAGGATGGTACGTCCTCGAAACCGGCTCGCCGACGAAGGATATCGTCGCGGACACGCGCGCGAACATCGAGTACGTGAAGAAGACGTTCAGGATGCCGCCACCGACCGCGTCCTGAGGCGCATCTCGTTCGGGACAATCCTTCCGGTTCGTTCAATCAATCAGATTCCACAGCTCGCGCATTCTCGATGCGCTCAGCGGGAGTTTTCGATCATCACGAGGCCGGAATCGTGATGATCGACCTGCGTCCAGGCGATCCAGCGGGCGTCCCGATGCTGGTGGCAACGAAGGTCCGAGCTGAAGTTTCCTCTCAGCTCTCCGGCTGATACCAGTCGGGTGAGGGACCGGCGGCCGCTTCGATCGGGGGCACGAAACTCCGCTCCAGTTCCCGGACAAGCGCTGCCAGGTTCTCGACGATCTTCGTCCAGCGCGCGGCATCGCCAATCGGGTACTGGGCCCCTATCACGGCGGTCGCCGACACAGGCAGTATCAACGTCGCTTTGAAGCCCAGTCCCCAGACGCGAAATATCGCGAGCACGCTATTGCCCCAGGTGCCGACATCCAAATGGAGCTCCAGCGTCAGATTGGATGGCGTCCGTCGGTGCAAGGTGAATGTCCCCGAATCACCACGGCACGTATACCCGATCAGCTTGAACTCGCGTTCCAGCACGGGCTTCTTTGGCCCGGTCGCGACACCTGGCGGCGTGCTCCACGCCTCGCCGGGCGGCGGCAGATCGTGTGGGAGTGCGGCGCGTTCGACGACTTCCCGCAGACGCCCCCGATATTCCGCGACAATGCCCGTGACCGTGCGCACCACCTCGGGATTGACACTCGGAATCGCCGCCCCTGTCGGCAGTCGTACGGGAGCAGAAGCCGTGTCCTTCGCAGCCAACGGTGCCTGGATCGTACGCCTGGCCTTCCCACACGCCGCGAGGACCACCGCAACCGCTGGCGGAGGCGGTGGAAGCTTCTTGTTCCCCGGATCGGCTTCCACCACCGAGCATGCCGAGAGCGACCGCACGCGGCCGTTCACCCACCACTGATCGGTCACCAGTACTCCAGCCATCATCTCTGCCGAGTTCGTCGCTGTTGGGACCAACTCGCCGAATTCCGGCGTATGCAAGTGAATGACGACGCTGTGGAACGGGAAGGACCTCGGAACTCCCGCGGCAATCGCGTGTAGTGTGGCGTAAGGCAGACGCTCGCCGGAAGCAGGGGATACCGGTCCGTTGGAGATACGCCGCGCACCCGGAATGGCGGGCATGGGCGCGGCGGAGGTGACAAACCGATCCAGCGCCGGATATCGCTTCAGCACGCGGTCGACACTGGAGACCGCACCTCCCACCAATCCATCAGCAAAGTTGAATCGAATCTCGGGTTCGCCCAGCCCTGAATCCAGGAAGGCCTGGTGGATCCGGTCGATGTTGCCGGCCAGTGGCTCCTTTCTGCTCGCCGCGAAGGTGGTCACGAGCGCTACACGCATATATGTCCTGCTCTGCTCTCCGGAACAAGACCACGTCGAGCGACGGAATTCACCGAGCGGTCGGAGGGGCCCCCATCAGCGACGTCTCGTTGGTGATGTGCTTCGGGTCACTCAAAGATTTCGCGTGGCTTGCAACAGAAACCCATCACGATGTCATCCAGATCGACGTCCTCGTCACCTCGACTCGTCACGGGTGGTGAAAGCCGACGATGGATCGTGGCGGTCGCTTCATCGGGATCGAGCTCGACGACCCCGAGCACGCCGTACGTCAGATACTCGTCGATTTTCGCGCGAATATCGGCCGGACGATCGTCCGGGGAGAGCACCTCGGCGGCGAGATCGGGCGGACCGGTCCAGAATCCTCTCAGTCGCCCGGTGGGAAGCCGCTCCTGGCGGACGAAGGCGACATCCGGCGCGCGGACTGTATCGGGGTTGGAGCAAAGTGTGAAGCCGACCTCGGTTACGACCTCGCCGAGATTCCTGGCTTGGACGTGCCTGCCCAGCAGGAATCCGAACCGCATGGCGATCCGGCCGTGCTCCCATCCAGTCGGACTCATGCGAACGAGCCGACCCTCGACGAGCTCGTACTTGTAATCGTCGTCGGGAAACTTTTCCAGTTCGTCGGCGGTAAGGAGCCTGGTTGCGTCAGACATGGACCGCGTTTCCTGCATCGCATTTTACATCGTCACGTGCGAGGCGGATGCCATCTCGGTTTTGCAGGACGTTCGAGAGCTCCGAGTATCAGAGGGCGCAGAACCTCCAATCGAGCTGGGGCGGCAAGTACGCAGTTCCTGACCCAAGAGATCGAAGGCTCGAAAACTTCCCTCGTGTTTCGGCAGACGACCTCAACCCACAATGTCATCACATTGAATTACGCGTGTCGGACGGGGCAACGCGCAGGGCCTCAATCGTGTTTGCCGCTCTCGCACGGCGGCCTGCGACAGCGTGACGGGTCGAACATCTCGCCTGATCAATCTGGCGTCCGGCGCCTCAGGCGCTTTTCGTAGCGCCAGACTTCGAGTGGAAATACCCCGTCGGAGGTCTCCGCGTAATTGATCATCGTTCCAACACGACGCCATCCGCTCTTTTCGTAGAACCTCGCGGCTCGCTCGTTGCCAATCGCGCACGCGAGCCACGCGGTCTCGACGCCGGCTTCCGCCAGTCGCGCCTCTGCATCCGCGATCAACGCCGCTGCGACGCCAGACCCCCGCGCCGGTGCCGAGACGAAGAGTTGATAGAGCTCGTCCCCCTTCAGGACGCTGAACCCAACGGGCGTGCCGGTCGGACCGGCGACTCGGATGTCCGGAAGCGCTGCCTGGAGCCGTTCTCCGAAGCTCGCCAGCGTGCGAAGGCGCGTGAGCTCCGCAGGCACGATCGCCGCGTGAGATTCATGCCAGCTCTCGTATCAAATCGTTGCGAGATGATCGATCTCGGCTTGTTCAGCGGCTCTCACCATCAGACAGGCCAGCGTACTCCTCTCGACTCGGTCGAATTCCTTTCGAAGACGACCAACCTTCACTGTCACGTGCTGACGGCAATCGCACGAAGGCCACAAAGTCTTAGCGCAACTAGGCGGTCGCCTCGTGCACGTGATGTGCCTCGCTGGCCCTCAGAGCAGCGCGGACTCGGCGACGAAGACTCCGTTGCGGCCGCTTTGCTTGGCTCGGTACAGCGCCGTATCGGCGCGCTTGAACAGCGCTTCGCCGGCTTCGGCATCGGTGCTGTCGGCGTCCGTCGCCGGCGTCTCACATGCGACGCCGACGCTGATCGACAGCGTCCCTCTGCGAAATGGAATTCCTGACAGAACCGGCGCCGCATCATTGACGTGCCGCCTCAGATCGTCAGCGAGCTCGCGCGCGAGCGACGGCGTGTGGCGTGGGAGGGCAATCGCGAACTCGTCGCCGCCGTAGCGACATGCCACCGCGTCGGGCGGCGTGCGCGCGCCGATGATGTGGCCGACGGTACGCACGGCTTCAGCGCCGACGAGGTGGCCGTGCACGTCGTTCAGCGACTTCAGTCGATCCAGATCCACCACGAGCAGCGCGACCATCGTATTCGATACGCGGCACGCGCGAACGATCGCTGCCAGCTTGATCTCGAACGACCGCAGGTTATGAAGTCCGGTGAGGTCGTCGGTCATCGCCATCTGGTGCAGACGCTTCGCATCATTCGTCAGCCTCGCAGTCAGGATGCCGGCCGCGGCGAATATCGCAATCTGGAGAACGTCGAGCTGTTCGTATCGGAACGCGAGCAGGTGCGGATTCGCCACATGGTAGAGAGCGGTCGCGACAACCGCCGCGACGAGTCCGCCAGACATGCCGAACCTCGCGCCGGCCCCTGTCTCTTATACACAT
>JBKPCD010000233.1:0-8061 GCA_046727175.1 Acidobacteriota bacterium
GGAATACCCGCATGATGCGTGAGCTCCTGCAGGCCCTGGACCTGACGCGTGCGCTCGAGCAGTTCGACGGCGGGCAGCGTATCGTCGATCTGCAGCGTGCCGCCGAGATCGAACCAGTCGGTCACCTGCCGCAGATCCGCGTTCGCGAAATAACCGCCGAAGACGCTGCCGACAGAGCCGCGAATGATGTCGCGCGCGACGTTGTCCGCTCCTTTGAGTTCACCTTCGTACTCGAGCTCGAACTTTCCCGTGATCGCCGGAAGGGCCGCGTAGATGTCCGTCACCCGCGGCACGATGACCTCTTCGCCGGCAAGCAGCGCCCGCCGTTCCGCATTCGAGACCACGTTCTCGAGCAGCGAGATCGGAAGCCGCTGGCTGATTCCGGATCGCTTATCGACCTTCTGATCCTGTCGTGCCTGAAACGCAATCTCTTCGACCACCTCTCTCACGAACGCCGGCACGGCGAGATCGGGACCGCGTCCGTCCACCCAGGCCTCCTGCGCGGTGATGGCCATCGCGTGCTGGCGGGTGACGGGGTAATGCGTCCGGACTTCCGAGCCGATGCGATCCTTCAGGGGCGTGATGATCTTGCCGCGCGCCGTGTAGTCCTCGGGATTGGCGCTGAAGACGAGCAGCACGTCGAGCGGCAGGCGGACGGGATAGCCTTTGATTTGGACATCCCCTTCCTGGAGGATGTTGAAGAGACCCACCTGGATCTTCCCTGCGAGGTCCGGCAGTTCGTTGATCGCGAAGATGCCGCGGTTCGCTCGCGGCAGCAGCCCGTAGTGCATCGTCAGCTCGTTGGACAGTTGAAGGCCGGCGCGCGCCGCCTTGATCGGATCGAGATCGCCGATCATGTCGGCAATCGTCACGTCCGGAGTCGCGAGCTTCTCGACGTACCGCGCGTCGCGCCCGAGCCAGGCGACGGGCGTGTCGTCTCCCTCCTCGCAGACGCGGACGCGACACGCCGCGCAGATTGGCGCCAGCGGATCGTCGTGAATCTCGCATCCGGGGATCATGGGAATCGCGTCGTCCAGCAAGCCTGTCAGCGCGCGGAGGATGCGGCTCTTGGCCTGACCGCGGAGGCCGAGCAGGATGAAGTTGTGTCGTGAGAGTATCGCGTTGACGATCTGCGGTACGACCGTTTCATCGAAGCCGATGATGCCGGGGAACAATGTATCGCGCGCCTTGAGCCGCGCGATCAGGTTCTCGCGAATTTCGTCCCTGACCGAGCGTGGCCGGTAACGCCGCGCGGCGACGTCCGCGCGGAGCTGACCGAGTGTCGTCGAAAGATATGGCGTAGAGGAAGAGTCCATATCGCATCTTACATCGGCTGGTGACGCGGGCTGAGAAATCACAGCGAACCGGCTAAGATTAGCTGCTTGCCCGCCGCACCTCAGCCAAAGCCTCCCCCCTGCGATTCCCAGAGCGCCGGAGCGGGACGTCCGCAACGTCCGCTCGTGTACGCTCACCGCGGCGGCGCTGCCCTCCGGCCCGAGAACACGATTGCTGCGTTCGATCACGGCCTGGCGCTGGGCGCCGACGGACTCGAATTCGACGTCCATCTTTCGCGCGACGGCAGTGTCGTCGTTCATCACGACGAGACGCTCGAACGGACGACGAGCGGGCGCGGACGTCTTGGCGATCGGACGGCGGGCGAGCTTGCGGCGATCGACGCCGGCTACTGGTTCGTGCCGGGGTCAGACGCTGTTACGCAATCGAACCTCGCCCATCCTCCCTCTCCCATCTCCGCTCCTGAATATCCGTTCCGCGGGAAGGGAATTGGCATTCCGACGCTGCGTGAGGTCCTCGCGCGATACCTGCATGCCCATTTCATCATCGAGCTGAAGGTCAACGATCCCGCTCTCGCGCTGCGGGCGATTGACGATGTCCGCGCCGCCGGCGCGGTCGAACGGGCCGTCTTCGGATCCTTCTGGTGGCGCGTGCTCCACGCGGCGCGAGCGTGCGAACCGCGCATCCGGACGGGAGCCGCACGCGAAGAGACGCGATGGGCGCTCTACCGATCCTGGGTACGTTGGCCCCTGGGTCGGCCGAAGTATGACGAGTTCCAGGTGCCGGAGCGTTCGGGCGCGACGACGATCGTGACACCGCAGTTCGTCGCGCACGCGCATCGCGCGGATCTTCCGGTGAAGGTCTGGACCGTGAACGATCCAGCGGACATGCGACGCTTGATCGATTGGGGCGTCGATGCGCTGATCACGGATCGCCCGGATTTGGCGGTTGAAGTCGTCCAAAGCGCTAGAAATATCTGAGCGCGGCTGCGCTCGTGAACTTCGGCTCGATATCGACCGGAACGGTGGTCAGGCGGTCCAGCACTTTCTTCACCTCGGGCCGGACGACGCCAAGCTTGTCGACGAACGCTTTGGCTTTCGCGTAGCTCCCTTCGGCCTGCATCGTCATGATGTCGCGCGTCAGTGAGGCCACCGCGTCGCTGATCTTTCCCTCGTCCACGGCAAAGGTGCCATCGGGCAGCACCTTGAACGCGCCCGAGTCGAGCAAGTAATTGAGCTGCACGGCAATCCCGCGGCCGTGCGCCTCGCTGAGCCCGAAGCGAATGGATCGAAACGCCGACGCCAGGAACGTCGCGTAGATCGTGCGCGCGATATTCGCGTCGATCTGCTTCCGGTCGGCGAGCTGCTGCAGGGCCCAGAGGCCCGACACGTCGGCCTTCGCCTCTTCCATCACGCTGTAGATTTCCTTGAGCTCCTGCCGCACCGTCGTCGTGCGTCCGCCGACGTTGATGTTGTGCGGTCCCAGCCCGTGCATCAGCTCGTGCATCAGGATGTGGGTGAAGAACGCGTCGAACGACACGTACTTCTGGGCGGTGGGCGGGAGCGCCACCTTGGCGATCGGCAGCAGGACCATCTTGAACTTCGCGTCCTGCACGTTCTTCAGCATGACGCGCTTGGTGCCTTTCTCTTTCACCACTCGTTCGTCGTTTGGCAGGTTGAACGCGGCAGTCTGGACTCCGCGATTGCCGTCGCCTGCCGCGAAGACGAGGTTGACGACGCGAATGGGGGCGAGGGCGCCGAGCTTAGGGTTGCGATACTTCGGATCGATCGGCAGCGCGTTCTCGAGCTCCTGCAGATGACCCGCGAACGATTCGAGCTTCTTCGTCTCGGCGTCGTCACGCAGCGTGATGAAGGCTTCGAATGCGGCTTTGAAGTTGAACCACTCGTCTTCGTACACTTCGTACGGGCCAATCGTCGGCTCGATGGGCGCGTCGAGCTCCATCCAGGCGACATCGCTGGCGTAGTAGTCGTCGTTCAGAAATGCGTCCGCCCGCCCCGTCAAGAACTTCTTCAGGGTGGCGTTCGTCGTCAGGGCCGTCGCCTCGCGCAGCAGCTGCGCGGAACGCGCCAGCTCCCCATGGTACTCGACGGAGTACGGCACTGCCGTGAATCCGCGCGCGCGAGCATCGAAGCGAATCGTCGTGAAGAATCCCGTGGCCGCGGCCTTTGCATCTCCGGACAACGAATCCAGCCATTTCTGGATGTCCGCCTTCGTCGCACCCGCGGGATAGAAGTTCGCCGCTTCCGGCTTTTCAGGCACACCGGGTATGAAGGGCCGATTGTGATCGAGGCGTGACCACGGTCCCTGGTTGATCAGGAAGTAGTGCAACCGAGCGTCGGCGTCCGAACGGACCGCGCCGCTGCTCACCGCAGCATCATGCGCGAGCTGCTGCAAGAGCGCATCGTTTCCCGCCCAGACCTGTCGCAGGAAAAGGCTGTCCATCAACCGCGCCGCGTCGACCAGCGTCGCGAGAGTCTTCCGCTCGTTGTCCGGCAGCTTCGCAATGTCGGCGGTGATTTCGGTCGGGGCGAATCGCGCCGTCATCGTCCGCAGCTCGGTCGTCGAGGGCGCTGACGTCTTTTCCTGCACGGGGGTGACTCCGGTGAGGGCCGCCGCGAGGAGGAGCGGCGCCAGGTTGCGGTGGATGGTCATGATGCTCACAGATTTGCGCAGAGGTCCCCCGCGCCCGACGGAGGAGACGGAGAGCACGGACAAAACCGTTTACCGCGGAGCCACGGAGTTCACGGAGAAATTCTTGGGGCTTTCTGGATGTATTCCAAGAAGTGATATTCATCCCATGAAAGGGTGATTGCTCCCTGCACTTCGCGTCTCCGCGGTGAAAGCTTTGTCCGTGTGCTCCGCCTCCTCCGGTACCTCAGGCGCGGGCAGCCGTAGCACGGCGCGCCCGCGCGGGACTACAATGGGGGATTGTAGGACACGCAAAGAAGGATTCATACCAGATGAGGAACATCGCACCCCGCGACGCCTCCGAGCTCGAGGCGATCGAACAACGTGAATGGGTCGAATCGCTCGACTACGTCATCCAGCAAGGCGATCGCGGGCGAGTGCAGCGTCTTCTGGCGGCGCTCCGGCATCGCGCGCGCATGGCTGGCGTGAGCCTGCCGTTCACAGCGGTGACACCCTACGTCAACACGATTCCCGTGGAAGACGAAACCCCCTTGCCCGGCAGCCACGAAATCGAGCGCCGGATCAAGAGCATCGTGCGCTGGAACGCGATGGCGATGGTCGTCCGCGCGAACCGGCTGTCGGAGGGCATTGGCGGCCACATCTCCACGTATGCCTCGGCGGCCACGTTGTACGAGGTCGGGTTCAATCACTTCTTCCGCGGCAAGAGCAAGGACGGCGACGGCGACATCATTTACTTTCAGGGCCACGCGTCGCCCGGAATCTACGCCCGCGCGTTTCTCGAAGGGCGCCTCTCGCTCGAGAAGCTGCAGAATTTCCGTCAGGAGCTGGAGCCCGCGGGCGGCCTGTCGTCGTATCCGCACCCGTGGTTGATGCCGGATTTCTGGGAGTTTCCGACGGTCTCGATGGGTCTCGGGCCGATCATGTCCATCTACCAGGCCCGCTTCAATCAGTACCTCGTCGATCGCGGCCTCAAGAAGCTGTCGGACAAGAAGGTCTGGGTTTTCGTGGGCGACGGCGAGACCGACGAGCCGGAGACGCTTGGCGCGATCAGCCTTGCGGCGCGCGAGAAGCTCGACAATTTGATCTTCGTCATCAACTGCAACCTGCAGCGCCTCGACGGCCCGGTCCGTGGCAACGGACAGATCATCCAGGAGCTCGAAGCGATCTTCCGTGGCGCCGGCTGGAACGTGATCAAAGTGCTCTGGGGCTGCGACTGGGATCCGCTGTGTTCGCAGGATCACGATGGCCTGCTGGCCAAACGGATGGGCGAGATCGTCGACGGACAATGGCAGAAGTATGCCGTCGAGTCGGGCGCGTACTTCCGCGAGCATTTCTTCGGAGCCGATCCGCGGCTGCTCGAGATGGTCAAGCACTACTCCGACGAGCAGCTGAAGCGGCTGCGCCTCGGCGGTCACGATCCGGTGAAGGTCTACAACGCGTACAAAGCAGCGATCGAGTTCAAGGGGGCACCGACCGTCATTCTCGCGCGCACGATCAAGGGCTACGGCCTGGGCGAGGCGGGCGAAGGAAAGAACATCACACACCAGCAGAAGAAGATGAACGAGGGGGACCTCCGCTCGTTCCGTACGCGGTTCGGCATTCCGATTTCCGACGAGGAGATTGCGGATGCGCCCTTCTATCGCCCACCCGACGACAGCCCGGAGCTCCAGTACCTGCGCGAACGCCGCAAGGCGCTCGGCGGCTACGTCCCGACTCGAAAGGTCAGGGTCGAGCCGCTCCACACGGCCGGGGATGCACTGTTCGAGGAATTCTACAAGGGCACCGAAGGGCGTAAGGCGTCAACGACGATGGTGTTCGTGCGGATGCTCTCGAAGCTGCTCCGCGACAAGGAAATTGGCGAGCTCATCGTGCCCATTGTGCCCGACGAGGCGCGGACGTTCGGAATGGAAGCCCTCTTCCGCGCCGTCGGCATCTACTCGCACGTCGGGCAGAAGTACGAGCCGGTCGACATGGACACGCTCCTCTACTACAAGGAGGCGCAGGACGGTCAGATTCTCGAGGAAGGCATCACCGAGGCTGGTTCGGTCTCGTCGTTCATTGCCGCCGGAACCGCATACGCGACGCACGGCGTGAACACGATCCCGTTCTTCATCTATTACTCCATGTTCGGCTTCCAGCGGGTCGGCGACCTCCTCTGGGCCGCCGCTGACAGCCGTACGCGGGGATTCCTCCTTGGTGGAACGTCGGGACGAACGACGCTCGCGGGCGAGGGACTGCAGCATCAGGACGGCAACAGCCACGTCTACTCGCTCTGCTACCCGAACTGCATCTCGTTCGATCCCGCCTATGCGTACGAGCTCGCGGTCATCATCCAGGACGGCATCCGTCGGATGTACAAGGACCAGGAGAGCATCTTCTACTACCTGACGGTGATGAACGAGCAATACGAGATGCCGCCGATGCCGGACGGAGCCCGCGAGGGGATCCTGAAAGGCATGTATCGATTGCAGTCTGCCGCCAACCCGAAGGCGAAGCTCAGGGCGCAACTCCTGGGCAGCGGAGCGATTCTGAACGAGGTCGTGGCCGCGCAGAAGTTGCTCGAGAAGTACGACGTCGCCACCGACGTGTGGAGCGTCACGAGCTACCAGGAGCTGTACCGAGACGCGCACGCGTGCGAACGATGGAATATGCTGCATCCGACGGATGCGCCGCGCGTGCCGTACGTCGCGCAGTGCCTCCAGAATGCGCCCGGCGTGATTGTGGCGGCATGCGACTACCTGAAAGTCCTTCCCGGTTCGCTCGACCGATGGTTGTCACATCGGGTCCGTCAGCTCGGGACCGACGGCTTCGGCCGGAGCGACGATCGCGCCGGCCTGCGCGACTTCTTCGAAGTCGATGCGCGCTTCGTCACCGTGGCGACGCTCGCGGAGCTGGCTCAGGAGGGGCAGATCGATCGGAACGTCGTCGCGCAGGCGATCAAGGAGTTCGGGATAAACCCAGAGAAGCCGAACCCTGCAAGGAGTTAACGAAGTTGACGGAGCACGTGTCCTCCGTCTCCTCCGACACCGAGTCGTAGCGATAAGAAGATGCCTACCGAATTCAAATTACCCGAACTGGGCGAGAACATCACGGCTGGCGACGTCGTGCGTGTGCTGGTGAACGTCGGCGACACGATCGCGAAAGATCAGCCGATTCTCGAGCTCGAGACCGACAAGGCGACGATCGAAGTGCCCTCGTCAGTGAGCGGCACCGTTGGCGAAGTCAGGGTCAAGCAGGGCGACAAGGTAAAGGTGGGCCAGGTCGTGCTCACCGTCGAAGGGGGTGACGCGGCGGCACCCAAAGCCGAGGCAAAGCGCGAGAAGAAGGCGGATAAGCCGAAGCCGCAGCCCGCGCAGGCTCCCGTCGAAGGCGGCGTGAGTCAGGAAGCGCCGAAAGCGCAGTCGTCGGACGCCTCTGAGACCGAGCCGGTGGAAGCCGGGGATGCGGCCCGCGACCGAGCAGGTGAGGTGCGCGATCAACCAGAGGCGCAGCGTGCCGAACCGGCCGAAGCGCCCGCGACCCGGAGGAAGCGCGGGGAAGTCGTCGAGATCAGTCGCGGCACCCGCGCGACTGCCGCGCAGGCGCAGCCTGAAGGGGACCAGGCGCCAATCAGCGTTGCGGCTGCTCCTTCTGTTCGCCGGCTCGCGCGAGAGTTGGGCGTCGACATCCGAGTGGTTCCGGGCAGCGGGCCGGAAGGCCGCATCAGTGCCGAGGATGTGCAGGGGTACGTGCGGTCGGCACTGAGCGGCGGCGTTTCTGCTGCGCCCGCGGCCGCGCCCCTCCCCGATTTCGCACGCTGGGGAGAGATCGAGCGGAAGCCGATGAGCAACATCCGTCGGAAGACCGCCGAACATCTTAGTCACGCGTGGAACACGATTCCCCATGTAACGCAGCACGACAAGGCGGATATCACGGCGGTCGAGGCGCTGCGCAAGCACTACAGTGCGCAGGCGGAGAAGGCGGGCGGCAAGCTCACGGTGACTGCCATCGCGTTGAAGATCGTCGAGCGTGCGCTCGGTCGCTTTCCGCAGTTCAATTCATCCATCGATCTGTCGCGGAACGAGATCATCTACAAGAAGTCGCGGCACGTCGGTGTCG
>JBKPCD010000234.1:0-4807 GCA_046727175.1 Acidobacteriota bacterium
CGCGGACTGACAGCGGAGTCCCGCGGCGTCGAGCGCTGCGCGCAGTTCGGCCACCGTGTGGTTCCACAACCCGGCGCCTTCCACCTCGGTGAAGCCCATCGCGCGGATCTTCGTGAGCGTTCCAGACAGGTCTTTGGGCAGATACTCGCGCAGGCTCCAGAGCTGCAGGCCGAGCGGGCCGTTCAGCGCGGTCTTGATCTCCTGTTGCGCCTCGCGCGGATCGGTTCGCCTCGGATCGCTCGATGCGCTCAGTCCAACGGCGGTTGACCCGAGACCCGCTGCAACGGTGGTCAGGAACCCTCGACGGGACTGCATTACTTTCACCTCCGCGCCGCAATCACGAGTTGACAATTCACGCGGGTGGTGCACGGCGGGGCGCCCCATCCGCCGCGCAGGCGCCGGGGTCCCCGACGCGCGTTTTCCAGCGCGTTGGGGTGGAGGAGCCCTGCCCCGTTACGCGGGCTTTTGGGCGCCGAGGACGGATGGGGCTGCCGGGCGACAGGACCCGCGCCCATTGTCAACTCGCTCGGGCGTTGGAATTGAGCCACTTCACTCTGCGCTGACGTCAACCCCGACGAACTCGGCCAGATACGTATTCCCTTTGTATTCGAGCTCCTGCTTGATCCCAATCTCCGACGAGTAATACGCATCGACAACGCGTGTCTTGAGCTCGACGAAGAAAAGCTCCTCCGGCTCCTTCGGCGCGCGTTCGTTCCGAGCGATTCGAGTCAGAGTCGCGAGCCGCTCCGCAGCCGACGATTGGGCGAACGATTTCCCGGACATATCGCGGGAGAGTCGCTCGATGTGCGCCAGGCCTTCGCGCCAGATGACCTTGTCTTTCTCTTCGAAAGCTTCTGCCAGCCGCGCGTCGATGTATGCCGCAACCTTCGCGCCCCTTGCGCCTGGCGAGTGATCGTCGGCAGGAACGATCATCTCGCTGAGCTCGTCGAGCATCGCGAACTGCTCGGTCGTGAAGAACGCGGGCGTCGCGGGCTGCGACGCGAGCGATTCGCCGACGCCGAGCGCAGTCGCCACGGTTGCTGCCGCGCCCAGCTTCATGACGTCGCGGCGGCTCAGATCCTCCATCAGAGGTTTCCCTTCTTGAACTCGGACACCAGGTAATCGCACGAGCGCCAGGCGAGCGCCATGATCGTCCAGGTCGGGTTCTGGCACGACGCGCTGACGTGACTGCTGCCGTCGACGACGAACAGGTTCTTGACGTCGTGAGACTGCTGAAACTGATTCAACACCGAGGTCTTCGGATCGGTCCCCATGCGTGCCGTGCCAAGCTCGTGGATCGACCAGCCTTCGGTGAGCATCTCGCGTTCGACCTTGACGATTTCAAACCCGGCCAGCTCGAACATCTCCTGCGCAGCGGCAGCCATGTCCTCGCACATCTTCTTTTCGTTGTCGCCGAACTTGTAATGGAACCGCAGGACCGGCACGCCCCACCTGTCGGTCGTCGCGGGATCGAGGTCGACGTAGTTCTCGTACCGCGGCAGCCCTTCGCCGAAGCCACCCATGCTGATGTACGCACCCTGGTTGTCCCGGACGGTTTTCTTGTAGGCGGCGCCAAACCCCGGAGTGCTGTGCACATGGTTGGGAAACATATGGCTGCCCGAGCTCCCTTCGAAGCCATACGCGCGTATGAAGGTCGGGTTCTTGTCCGAGATGTTGCGAAAGCGCGGAATGTAAAACCCGCCCGGGCGTCCATCGTCAATGGTCTTCTCTTTTCCCACCCGTTCCTTCACGAGACCCGTGATACCGGGTCCCATGACGTGCTCGCAGAAGTTGTGGCCGACGTGATTACTGGAGTTGCCGACGCCGTTCGGATGCGCGCTGGATTTCGACAACAGCATCAACCGCGCTGATTCGAGCGTCGACGCCGCGAGCACGATCACCTTGCCTCGTGCCTCGTAGCTGCGGCCGTTCTCGGCATCGATGAAAGCGACGCCGCGCGCCTTGCCGGTGTTGACGTCGACCAGGATCGCGCGCGCGATCGAGTTGGTCCGTAGCGTGAGGTTGCCGGTGTCCTGCGCGGGGTAGATCAACCCGGTTGGAGAATCGAAGGCGGCGTGGATGTCGCATCCGCCGACGCGGCGGTTGCAGGCGCCCCGTCCGAAGCAGCGGCTTCGATACTTGTTGTGCTTCAGGCCGTCCGTCGTGACGCCGGCCCGGTACGGCGTGAGCACCCGATTCATTCTCTTCAGCGAATTTCGCAGCGTAACCTCGGCGGCGGCGAGTCTGGTCGGCCGCTGAAAGATGCTGTCGGGCAGGAACGGCAGATTCTCCTTGACGCCGGAAATGCCAAGGTACTGGTCGACGCGATCGTAGTACGGCGCGATGTCCGCGTACGAGATGGGCCAGTCCTCGCCATAGCCGTCGTGGCTCTTCGCCTTGAAGTCGTAGTCGGACAATCGGAGCGCAAGCCGTCCCCAGATGTTGGTCTTGCCCCCAAGGCCGCGCGCGCGCACCCACGCGTAGTTGGTTCCGGTGTACGGGTGCTCCTTTTCGTTGACCACGATGTTCTTCGAGTAGTCGGCGCCGTTCCAGCCCTGGACGTAGGAGTAGACGTTCGTATATTTCAGGCCCTCGGCGTATGGCGGCTGACGGATCGTGTACTCGTTGAGCGAGAGCGCGTGATGGCCTGGCGGCATCGCGCCCCTTCGTGGGTGGTCGTACGGCCACTCCATCGATTTCAGCTCGTTGTCGACCACGAGCTTCTTGCCGGCCTCGAGCATCAGCACTTTCATGCCTTGTGACGTCAGGACGTGGGCCGCCATTCCGCCGGCGGCGCCCGAGCCGATCACGATGGCATCGTAGGTCCTCGTGAGGTCGACGTCGGGTTGGCGGGTTCCTTGGAGCAGCCGAATGAAGTTCATCGTGGCGCCTGGCCTTGTGGAAACCGTGCTGACGAATGCGTCGAGAGTTTATCGCAGCGAAATAATCGGGCGCGAGCCCTACTTCGCGGAAGAGCCCGGCATAGCGAGCGTCGGAGCGAAATGGTTCGATCCAGGGCTCGACGCTGTCGCAGGGGGAGAGGGGCTAACATCGTCTAAGCCCTTCGACGCCGCTTGGGGGCAGGCTTCAGCGCGGACGGATGTTCACGTTCACATGGAAGAAGTTGTCTGGGTCGTATTTCGCCTTTAGCTCCCGCAACCGCGCGTAGTTCGGGCCGTATGCGGTGGCGGCCGGGTCGCCCGACTCATCAGTGTCGAGGTAGTTCACGTACCGGAACGTGCCGAGATACGGCGTGAGCGCCGCATACGTCGCACGGCACCAGCTGATGTTCTTCTCGGTGTCGTGCGGGTCCGACCACTGACTGACCAGGACAACGTCGAAGCCGGTGATTCTCATCGCGCACGCGGTGTCGGCGACCGGGACGCGGCTCGCGGCGCCGTGGAAGTGCTCGATGACGATCTGCGTCATCGGCGAGGGCGTTGCCGCGAATCGCTCGAGGAGCGTCGCGATGCAGGCGTCGCTCAGGTCGGTGAGGAAGTGCGCCTTCCAGTAGTTCAGCGCGCCTCTCGGCAGCCCAGGATCGAACAGCGCGTTCAGCGCGCAGTACGGGATCGGTCCCATTGCGTCCATCACCGGCGGACCGAAGGCCTTGAGCGGCCGAACCGCCGCCTCGCCGTCAGCGAGCGTTCCGCAGTGGCTCGCGACGATGCCCGCCAGCTTGGCGCCGGAGCCATCGGGCGCCGTGAGCAGCCCGGCGACGAGCATCATCTCGTCAGGCAGCGAGGCGCAGCTGTCGCGGAAGAACTTCAGGACGCTTTGACCGTTCTGCAGCGGGTGCGCGACGAGGCCGCCGGTGACGATGGGCCCGACCGGATGCAGCTCGTATTCGAGCGACGCGGCGATGCCGAAGTTGCCGCCGCCGCCGCGAATGGCCCAGAACAGGTCCGGGTTTTCGTCCGCGCTGGCGCGGCAAACCGTCCCGTCCGCCATGACCATCTCCGCCGATCGCAGGTTGTCGAGCGCCAATCCGTACTTTGTCATCAGCCAGCCGAGCCCGCCGCCGAGCGTCAGGCCGGCGATGCCGGTCGTGCCGACCACGCCGCCGGTCGTCGCGAGGCCGTGGAGCTGCGTCTCGCGATTGAGCTCCTTCCACAGCACGCCGCCCTGCGCGCGGGCGCGTTTCGCCGACGGATCGACGTGCATCCCCTTCATCGGGGCAAGGTCGATCATCAACCCGCCGTCGATCGTCCCGCGGCCGCCGACGTTGTGGCCGCCGCCGCGTACGGCGACCTCGAGGTTGAGCGTGCGCGCGAGCTTGACGGCATCGGCGACGTCCGCCGTCCCCTGGCAGCGCGCGATGAGCGCCGGCCGCTTGTCCACGAGCCCGTTATGGACACGCCGCGCGTCGTCATAGCCGGCGTCGGTCGGTTGGAGCAGCCGACCGGTGAAGTTTGATGAGAGCTGTTCGAGCGTGGCGGAGATGGACATCGTGGACCTCCCGTGGGGAATCCCGATCCTACCGCACCCTGCACCCGGCACGCAGCACCGAGCACCCAGCCCGGTCGGCGACTGCATCACCCGGGATGCGCCCGCACGATGCCTGGGAGGGCGTTGAAGGGGCGAGGGACGGCCGAATCTCTGCGTTTGAATCCGTAGCCGCGCTGTCCGGCTACACTACGCCTGTGCGACACGTGTCCGACGTATACACGGGGACACATTCCGTAGCGCGCGCGGCCTGCGTAACCGGCAGGATCTCACATGAGACTCTGGAATGTTCCGATTACCGGAGCGATTGCGGTCGGACTGTCGGCGCTGCTCCACATCGCCCCCGCATTGACCCCGGCAC
>JBKPCD010000235.1:0-35873 GCA_046727175.1 Acidobacteriota bacterium
TTGGATTCAGCCGTCAGACGCGCGTGTGTGCGACACCGAACCCGCTAACCAGTTACGAATTGTCGAATTCATCGTAGTCAGGAGTGAACCCGACCCACAGTTAACGAGAATCCTTCACCATTTCCCAACCTTCTGATGTGGACCTCCACACACGGGCAGAATGCAACGATCTATCCGTCGCTTATAACGTCAGCCGGGATGATCGCCGATTATTTTGAATTCGCCCACAATCATCCGATGCCGATCACCCAACACGAGCAGGATCTTGACCGGCGCATTCTTCCTCTTCTATTTGTCTACCGGCACGCGACTGAACTTGCTCTGAAATACTGCATCGTTCAGCTGATCCATCAAATCAAGCATCGTGAGCCTGATTTCACCGACTTCATACCCGAACAAGTTGGGACCTCTCTTGGATAAAGCCCAAACGCTATACGACCGAGCAAAGGGCTACCTGAATGAGATGGGGACATTGGACTTCGTCTCAGCGGAGGCCCAGAGCTTTATCCGTGAAGCGGACCGGCTCGACCCGGGCGGCGAAGCCTTTCGATATGCACGCAGTAAGCGCGACACGGAAACTGGGATGACCACACCTCAGATTCGAGACACAGTGGATGTCAGCGTTGAAGCGCTCAGAGCTGGTATGCTCCACATCGAGAAGGAGCTGCTCTGGTTCATGAATATGGACGAAATCACCAGCGACCTATACGCCTAGGGAACAGCAGACATGCTGTCGGATTTCGGATGGTGAACGCGGGCACATGCTCTTGCCAGCACGCGCACAGTGTCCTATGCTGAGTCACAAACGTTTAGTATGCCGTACACCATTCCTCTGTCATTCGACAAGTAATTCGACTGCTACGTCTTGGAGCTGCCGTGGAGTGAAGCAATAGCCGGAAAGAAGCTCGCTGCGGAGGAACTTCATGCCGCTGCGTCGCGCTATAAACCTGTGGCCCGCAAATATTTCAGGCGGCTGATTCCCTGGTCTTGTGAGTGATTGATCGAGCGCGCGGATCTTCGGCGCCTGCGCCGTTCCATGTATGATCCGTCAGGTCATGACCGAATCTCCTCGGATCCTGTTTCGAACGATCCTCCGCGTCGCCCACGATCTCGTTTCGTTCCTGTCGCTTGTGTTCCGGTCACGTGCCCAACTCGCCGCGGAGAACCTCTTTCTGCGAAAGCAGTTGGCGCTATACCTGGAACGGTGGGTGAAGCCACGCCATGCGGATGTCGTTGGCGCGGCTCATCGAATGGCGACGGCTACTGACAATCGTGAAGCCGGACACGCTCATTCGTTGGCATCGAAGGGGGTTTGTTTTGGCGCTGGAAATCAAGCGCGGCAGGGCGGGCCGCCGATTGCCGCAGACCTACGCCAATTGATCGCGACCATGGCGACAGTGAATCGCACGTGGGGCGAGGAGCGGATTGCGGCGAGCTTCTCCTCAAGCTTGGCATTCGCCTCTCGGCGCGAATCGTCAGACGGTACGTGCAATTCGAGACCACCGCGCGGGACGACGGGAACGCAGGCGCGGAGCACGTTTATCCGAAATCACGCATAGGACGTCCTTGCGTGCGACTTGTTCCTGAGTGTGACCGCAACGTTCCGGGTGATGTAAGCGTTGGTAGTCTTGGAGGTCGGCACGCGACGAATCTTGTACTGGAACGTACCGCGCATGCCACGGCCGAGTGGACCGCGCTCTGGTGATCCATAATGCGCGACAACGAGGGAAGACAAATGCACACGGTGGGACGGCGGCGATTCTTCGTGGTTGGGATCTGTTGCGTGCTGGGCTTTCCCGCCCACGAGCTGCTGGCAGCGCGGCCCGGCCAGACACCGGTTGTCTTTCGTTGGCCCACAGGGAAGCGCGCCGCCGTCAGTCTGAGCTTCGACGATGCCCGCACGAGTCAGGTGGACGAAGGGCTCGGACTGTTGAAAAAGATGGCCGTCAAGGTCACGTTCTTCGTAACGCCCGGGAGGCGTCGAAAAGCGGCTGGACGGATGGAAGCAGGCCGTCATCGATGGGCACGAGATCGCCAACCACTCCTTGACACATCCCTGCTCGGGGAACTACGCGTTCTCGTCAGGCAACGCGCTGGAGACCTATACGCTGGAGTCCATGGCGCAGCAGCTCGATGAAGCGAATGCCCGGATCGAGAAGCTGCTCGGCGTCAAGCCGACCACCTTCGCCTACCCGTGCGGTCAGAAATTCGTCGGACGCGACCGTAACGTGAAGAGCTATGTTCCCCTCGTCGCCGAGCGGTTCCTCGTGGGCCGCGGCTACATGGACGAGTCGCCGAACAATCCGGCGCTGGCCGACCTTGCCCAGGCCATGGGAACCGCATTCGACGACATGGATTTCCCTCAGATAAAGACGATAGTCGATGCGGCAGCGGCCGACGGACGCTGGGTGATCTTCGCCGGCCACGAGATCGGGCGGAAGGCGTATCAGATGACTGATATCCGCGCGCTCGAGCAGCTTTGTGCGTATCTGAAAGACCCGGCGAACGGCATTTGGCCGGGAACCGTCGCTGAGGTCGGCGCGTACGTTCGCGACCGGCAGCGGGAAGCGGCTGCGCGCTGAATCGCGTCAGAACACCGGTGTACGCCGCAAGAAATCACGCGGCGACCCACTCGAGCCGGTACTCGTGATGAAGGCCGGCGAGAATTGGTTTCGCAGCGACCCGGGGTCCAGGCGGAAGTTGCTGGCCGGCCGATGGTGACACCATAATCGCTGGCGGCTCAGGAATTCCAGGCCCAAGGCTTGCGTGCGGGCGTCCCCGATTGTAATGAGGCACCCATTCGGCCAGGATCTTCCGCAGATGCCTCTCATTGAGCGGAATGAGGTGGTCGAGGCATTCGCGACGCGCCGTCCCAATCAGTCGCTCGCAGAACGCGTTCGCTTGCCGGACGTGGGCCGGCGTCGCCAGGACGCGGAGATTCATGCTCGTTAACACGTCGTCCACGGCGGGCGAAAAGACCGAGTCGCGATCGTGCACCACGAACCGGTATGGCGCTTCGCCTGTCAGGAAATCTCTGAACTGCTGCACCGTCCACTCGGTGGTCGGATGTTCGGTGACATTCCAATACAGAATCTGACGGGTACCGACCTCCATCACGAGGAACACGTACACGAGCCGCAATGTCGCCGTGACCGCTACGAAGAAATCGCACGCCAGCGTCTCGCGTGCATGGTTAGCTATGAACGTGCGCCACGTCTGCGATGATGAGCGACGCCGAGGCGGCACCGGCCGCTGCATGTAACGCCTGACGGTCCGCGGCGACACTGAAACGCCCACCTTCAGGAGCAGTTCTGCGGCGATCCGTTCTTCGCCCCACGTTTGATTCGTTCGCGCCATGTCGGCGATCAAGTCCTGAAGGTACCGAGGAATCTACGGACGGCCGCAGCGGCGCGATTTCCAACGCCAGAAGCCGCGGAATCCCTGACGGTGCCAGCGAAGAAGCGTTTCGGGTCGGACCACACTGAGGACCTGTCGCCAGGGGGATGAACCGCGCCAGCACGACGAGCGTAATTCTGGTGGCATCGTCCAGGCGCCGTGGCTTGACCTTCCGCTCCATGTAGAACCCAGTTGTTTGCGAAGCAAGAGATTCTCAGCTGCGAGGCTGTTGTGGGATGAAAGAATCAACGCTACGAAGTCCAGCAGATCATGTACGAGAAGTACTGCGATGCAAATCATCCGTGCCAACCATCATAGCGGCTGAAAGGGACGGTCGGGTTCGCAAACCCGTTACTGACCCCAGCTCCGTCGCGAAGATTCAGGCCAATGGAGTTTTTGCGGAGTACAGGTTCAAAGCCGACCACGACACCACTATCCGGCGTTTCCGGACGCGATCGGCCCAACATCTTCTCCGCAAAGTACAAGATGCCGTGCGAAGCGGTTGTCGAGGGCGCAGACCGCGCCCCATGTCGACGTCAAGCTGGCTAAGCTAGGCTCAAGAGAGTGGCTCTCAGCAAACAGGAGGCCGGCGCGCTGACAGTGCTCGGCGCCGCGGTCTGCCTGATAGTGGGCTTCTTCGGTTTCGCCGTCGCGGTTCCCTGGACCACCGCTGTCATGCCAGTCAGCGAGGCGGCGCAGCGGTGTCCCGGTGCGATCGACCCGTCCTGGCCGGCCGTATTTTGCAATCACAGCCAGCCGTCGGAATGGAAATATGGGCTGATCGAGGATCATCCGATCCGGTTCGCTCTCGCCTGTCTGCAGATGATCGTCGGCTGGGGTGCTTTCTTCGCGCTCGGGGTGCGCCTGAAGCGCTATCGCTGATGCCCAGGCGCCTTTCGGCCTTGATCCTGTCCCTACCAGAAACTCCATCGGCACACTGAGACCCTCCGATTTCCTGCGCTTCAGATCGGCAGGTAGACGATCCTGTTGACCCACTCCTCGGGTTGTGTGGCTGTCCACATGAGGATGAGAGCATCGACGACCTCCCGAACCGCAAGGTTTTGTGGCACGACGAGAAGTCCCGGGCGTGGCGTCGTCCGGATGAAATCTCCGAAGTACTTTGGCATCGTCGCGTAGTCATGTGTGACGAGGATGCGGCCGTCGCGCCCCGCAAGTGCCAGCACCTCGGTGTCCTTGAGACCAGCGAGGCCAGCGGCGGTGGCGGTGCGGAAGTCGATTTCGGGATAGCGGCGGACGACGGCGCTGACGATGATCTGATTGAAGTCAGCGTCCGCCTGAAGGCGGATCGGCATCAGCGAACGATCGGGATGTGCTTCTTCGCGTCGGTCAGCTTCTGATAGAACATCGGGTCGGCGTCGCGCGCCGCCTCACGGGCCATCTCAAAATCCTGGCGGTGCGCCGCCAAATAGCGGTCAATGTCTTCCCGATGTGCGAGATAGAACGTAATGGCCCCGTAGACCTGCTCGAGAGTCAGAACTGGGAAAGCCTGCGCAATCGTCTCGGCCGACTGGCCGGCGAGGAATTCGTAGACGATCGAGTCTAGAGACACGCGAGTTTCCGTCACGAGATAGCGGCCATCGCGCTGTTCCACGTACGGCGTGCTCACCGGACCCTCCTACCTTGATCTTGCCCTTGTGGCGGCGCGGAGGCAAGCCATCGTCTCGGTCCGCGCGTGTGCGTTGAACGCTGGGGCGTACTGAATTCATGTGGCCCGAAGCCCGTCGAGCTGTGACGTACTTTGTGACACAACCCTTCCAAAACATGGTGATTGACTGCATCTTACGCAGATCTACCACGGTCGATATGATCTCGCCTGTCGCGCGTAAATCACTGATTCTCATCACCTTGATCGCGTTTCGTATCAGTCGGTGGATCGCTGGGGCTCCTTCTGTTAACCGGAGGGTTGCTGGTTCGAGTCCAGCCTGAGGAGCCACTTTCCTTCGGAATTCCGGTACCGTTCGCTCGCTCCCGACGGCCCTCGACAGCACGTTGCCCTTTTCTTGCCCTTTTGGTGCTCCGATCTGCCAAGGTGAAGGTGTCTAATTTCTTGACCTCGTCGCTCAAGAAACCGGGGGCAAGATGCGCATACCGCATCACCATCCGGAGCCCTCTGTGACCAAGCAGCTCCGCCACTGCCCGAAGGCTGACGCCCGCCATCACGAGGCGTGACGCGTAGTCGTACCGGAAATCGTGCCAGGTGAAGTTCTCGATGCCGGCTTCCTCGAGCGCGGTATGAAACTCGTTCTTCACATCGAGGACCGGTTTCCCTGCGTGTCGACCGTCGCGCGCATGTACGAAAATGTACGGACTGTCGAATTCGAGATCACGCTTCGCGTACAGGCGCTGTAACATGGCCCATGCCGTGTCATTGAGTGGGACCGCGTGTGCCTGATTGTTCTTTGTTCTGGGGACTCGCACGACTCGGTTCAGCCAATCGACCCCGTAATGTCCGAGAACTCCGCTCGCTATCCCCTATGCAGCTGCACGGTAGTAATAATTGAGGAGTCCTCCAACGCGCTCTCGGCGGCGCACGGGACCGCTAGCTTTCTGAAGCTGCAGAGGCTCGATCAGCTCGTTACCGAGCCCTTGGTGGTTCCGTTCGCCATGATAGTGCGCGACGAATTTGGTCAATGTCCGCCGAAGATGGCGTTCACCCAGCGGAATCACGCGGTCCAGACATTCTTCCTTGACTGACCGGACGAACCGCTCCGCATGCGCATTGCAATTCGGGGCGCAGATCGGCGTCCCGATCATTCGAACACCGGCCGACGCAAGGAACCGCTCGACCGCAGGGCTCCACTTCCGATCGCGATCGCAGATCAGCACCCGACTTTCCTGAAAGGCGCCGTCGATATCGGCTGTCAGATCGCGCATCGTCTGGACAATGAAGGCTTCATCTGGGTACGGAGTGGAGCCCACGATGTGGACGCGACGTGAGTGGAGTTCAATCACAAAGAGCGTGTAGTACGTCACTAAGCCGCGGACCGTCCAGACCTCGGTCGTGAAGAAATCCGCCGCCAGGAGCGCCGGCCAGTGCGCACGCAGAAACGTGCGCCATGTCATCGGTCGCTCGCGGCTGGGCGGAATGCCCTCCCGCTTCAAGATCGCCGCGACCGTTGACGCGCGACATGATGACCGAGGTTCTTCAGCGCCCCTTGTATCCGCGTGTAGCCCACGTGGGATTGTCGGTCGCCATCCGGACCACCAGACGCCGAATCTCGTCCTGAACTGGGGGTCGGCCCCGTTGCCGGGAGGCCTGGTTCCACTTGCGGGCCACAAGCTCGCGATGCCATCGGAGGATGGTGTCGGGCGTGACGATGCTCGCCACCTGCTCGAGCAGCCGACGTCCGAGCCGCCGGCCGAGCACGCTCTAAGGCGCCGGCGGTCGTTGTCACTCAAACGCAGACGTCGCCCGTGCAGCTGGGCCCGAAGCCCACGGTTCTCTTCGCGGAGGAACGCGATGACGTCGCGCTGCTCACGTTCGAGCCATCCGAACAGCGCCGCGAGGAGCAAGTGGAACGGTACCACCCGCGAAGTTACGCCAGCAGCCGCGCCCGCGCTGTTTTTTCGGACATTACGGGTTCTGGCGAACCACAAGCCGACGCCGCCCGATTGCGTTCGTCGAATGGCAGATATCTATCGCGCGGTTGGTCTATCATGCTCGTCCAAATCGCCGGAGGGAATCCAAAGGAGGGTCCATGAGGATGAAGGCGGTTCTCGCCTCTCTGCTCGTCCTTGTCACCACCGTCGCATCAGCGCAAACGGCGCCCGACGCGACAGGAAGCACGCCGGGGGTGACGGTCACCGCATTCGAATACTACATTCCCGGAATTACCGATCCCAACGTGGCGCCGGTGCCGATCGATCTGTGGGCGCGCGTCTACGTGCCTTCGGGTTACACAGGCCAGTTGCCGCTGATCGTTCTCCTCCACGGCAATCACGCCACGTGCGGCACCTATGACGGGTTCGGTCCGGCGCGACGCGACGACAACGTTCAGTACACGCTCACCGGAACGTGTCCGGACCGCTATGTCGTCGTACCGAATCACGCGGGTTACGACTATCTCGCCCGGCCGCTCGCCTCTCGGGGCTATATCGTTGTCTCGATCAATGCGAATCGCGGCGTCACCGCCGCTCCCGGTGAGCCACTCGACCGCGGATTGAACCTGCGCCGCGGCCGGCTCATGCTGCGTCATTTGAGGTACCTCGTAGAACAGAACGCCACCGCGAGCACTCCGCTTTTCCAGAGGATCGACTTCTCGCACGTCGGCTTGATGGGCCACTCGCGCGGCGGCGAGGGCATGCGCGCCGCATACGAGCAGTATCGTGCGCCCGGCAGCCCGTGGCCGGCCAGCATCGGCCCGACGATTGGTTTCGAAGGGCTCTTCGAGATCGGGCCGGTTGATGGCCAGACGGGCCCGCGCAACAATCCGAACCGCCTCGACGCCGATGGCCTCGCCTGGACCGTCCTGCTGCCGAATTGCGACGGCGACGTGTTCAACCTGCAGGGCGTGAAGCCGTTCGACCGCATGATGCTGAAGACCAGCGAGAGCCCGGCGCGGTTCAAGGCAACCTACACCGTGTGGGGCACGAACCATAACTTCTACAACACGGAGTGGCAATTCAGTGACTCGCCGGGCTGCCTGGGTCAGACGCGGTTGTTTCCACGGTTGCTGGGCTCGGCCGAGCAGCGCACACTCTCTTCCGCGAGCTTCCTCGCGTTCATGCGCGGAAACATCGGTGCGAGCTCGGATCCTGCCTTCAACGAGAACTTCGATCCTCAATTCGAACTTCCCGCGGTCGTCACGAACGTGACCCGCGTCGATCGCGGATACACGGACTCGCCAAGTGCCACCGTCACCAAAGTGTTCGACGATTTTCCGGTCGTCCCGACAAACACGTATACGACCGGCGGGATTCAATTCACCATCGGCCCCGTTTCACAGCACGACGCCTCGCAGCGCGCGGCGGCGGTGTCTTGGGACAACGCGGGCGCGAACGTGTTCTTCCAGAGCGACGCGGCATCGCCCGTGGATCTCTCCGGTCAACGCACGTTGGAATTCCGCGTCTCGCGGCAATGTCACGATCTCCGCTGCCACAACGCCGGGCCCGGCTGGCACAGCTCGACGAACTTTTCCGTCCAACTCGTGACCGGTGCAGGGCAGACGTCATCGCGCGTTCAACTTCAGGATTACGTGTCGCTCACTGGTCCTGTCGGCTCTCTCACCGAATTCGCCGGGACGCTTGCGCATCCGATTCTGATGACCGCGCGAATTCCTCTGGGCGCTTTCGCGGGCGCCGATCTCTCGCAGGTGCGGGGCGTGCGATTCGTCTTCGACGATACCAAGTCAGACGAGATCTACATCGCCAACATCAGGGCGTCATCTCTCGGCGCCGCCGCTCCGTTTGCGCCATCGGCGGCGCTGCCGGCGGACGATACGGGCATTTCGTCCGAAGCTGGATTCGAGCAGAACGCCGTGAGCTCAATGGCCGCGATCCCGTCTTCGAGTGCGCTCGGCAATCAACCGGGCGTCGAGATTACCCTCAACAGCAATCGTTCATTCCTGCCCATGGGTGAGATCCTCGTCCTTCGGATCGGGGAGCAGGAATTTGACTTGAGCCGCTACTCGGATGACGGGTCAACGAACGGGGTCACGTTCGTGCTCACGCAGGCGGAGTTCGCCTCGCTGAAGCAAGGTGACCAGATCACCGTCCAGTACGGTGATGGCGGGAATGGAAGGATTTGGAGGTTCGGCGGCGTCGACAAAAAAATGTTGAAATAGTCTCGGCACCGGGATCGGTCGGGCAGACTGTCGGATCTTACAGGCTCAACGGCCGGCTGACTTCGCCCTGTCGACCCGTTGACTTGCGCGGTCGCCCGCCTAACCGCCCATTCACGCGTGACGTGCGCGCCTTTGCGGCGCTTCGCTCCGCTCCGAGCGGTGCCGCGACGCCGACGATGTGCTCTTTCGTCCGTTGCCGGTCTGAGACGCGCTCAACGCGCACCTGCGCGTCCGACCGAGTCCCCGGATGAGCCTCCAGGTATAAACGGCGCGAATTGCGCGTTCAGCCTTCGTGCGGCTGCCTGCCGCGGCATAGACCGGCAAGCCGGGAACGTAGGCGCTCACGGCGCCGCTCGACTCGGTCTCGAGGACGATCGGGTAGTGAATGGTCATTCGACACCTGCCTCCCGCAGAATGCGGTTGCCCAACCGACCGTCCTTCTTCGTATGGACGGCGACCCAGACTTCCTTGCCGGTTGTCGGATGTTTCAGCGGCACGTGGCTTCCTTTCCCGGACCGTACCTCCACGAATCCCGCACCCTTCAGCTTCTCGTTCCGCCAAAAAGTCCGCTGAAGTCGCCAGCGCTGGTAGGAAGGGATGTCGAACAGCCGCGGCAACAATGCAGGCCTTCAGCACCATCGATCAGTTCATTGCCGAGACCTTGATGTTGCGTTCGCGATGATACAAGTCGACAACCCAACACCCATAATACTGAGTCACGGCAAGTCTGTTGTCGGTGGCATCCCTGGTTCGGTCGTGAGGTCGCCATGTACGAGGTTGTGGTCAAGCATGGGCATTCCGTGTGTCGGTGCGGTCTTGAGGAGGAGCGGACTCGTAGATCCGTAGAGATACCGACATGGATGTTTGAGCCGGCCACGTGTTGTCAGCTGTTCGTCGTGCACGTCCCGACCGTCGCGACGCCCCGCTCATTCGTTCACAACCGCCGTCGCCTCGATCTCGACCAGCGCGCCGGGCTCGATGAGGCCTTTGACGACCACCATCGCCATCGCCGGGAAGTGTCGGCCGACGATCTCGCGGTAAGCCTCGCCGATCGCTTCACGCTGGGAGAGGTAAAGATCGCGGTCAGTGATGTACCACGTGAGCCGCGTAATCTGGTGTGGCCGCGCTCCGGCGGCCCCGAGCGCCGCGACGACGTTGCGGAGCGCCTGACGGATCTGGCCGCAGAGATCGTCGGCCTCGAATTGTGAGGTCGCCGGATTCCAGCCGACCTGTCCAGCGACGAAGACGACACGCCCCGAGGCGCTCACGGCGTTCGAGTAGCCGACGGGACGGGACCATCCGTCCGGCTCGTGAAATGCGACCCGCGCGCCGCCCGCAGAGACCCTGACGGCTGCGGCCTCTTCGCGCGCCTGTTCTCGCAGGCGGTGGTGCTGCAGCTTGCCGGTCAACGTGCGAGGCAGCGCGGTCATGAACGCGATTGCGCGCGGATATTTGTAGGGCGCGAGCTGCGACTTCACGAATTCCTGCAGGTGTCGCGCGAGGTGGTCCGACGGTTCGACGCCGGCCGCCGGCACTACGAATGCCTTCACGATCTCTCCGCGCGCAGCGTCGGGCACGCCGATGACGGCGCATTCGGCCACAGCGGGATCGGTCAGGAGCACGTTCTCCACTTCGGGTCCCGAGATGTTGTATCCGGACGAGATGATCATGTCGTCGGTCCGCGCCTGGTACCAGAAGTACCCCTCATCGTCCACGCGGTACGCGTCGCCCGTGAGATTCCAGCCGTGCTGCACGTACTTCCGCTGGTTGTCGATGTCGTCCAGGTAGCGGCAGCCCGTGGGGCCTGTGACCGCGAGTCGGCCCACGGTGTTGTGCGGCACCTCCTTACCATGTTCGTCGACCACAATCGCGCGGTATCCCGGGACGACGCAGCCCGTCGAGCCCGACCGTGCCTGTTCGGGCGGGCAGCCGATGAACACGTGTAGCATTTCGGTGGACCCGATCCCGTCCATCAGGCGAACACCTGTCGCGTCGAGCCAGGCATCGAACGTGGCGGCTGGCAGTGTTTCGCCGGCCGAGACGCCTTTGCGCAGGCTCGAGACATCGAACTCGCGGACCTGCTTGAGCATGGCGCGGTATGCGGTCGGCGACGTGATGGTGACGGTCGCGCGATACGCTTCGATGCCGGCGAGCAGCTGCGGCGGTGTCCCCTGTTCGAGGAGCGCCGTCGACGCGCCGAACCGCAGGGGGAAGAGCACGAGGCCGCCGAGCGCGTAGGTGAACGCCAGCGGCGGCGATCCGATGAAGATGTCGTCAGGATCCGGGCGCAGCACGTAGCGCCCATACGTGTCGGTCACGCCCAGGATGTCGCGATGGAAGTGCACTGTGGCTTTGGCGCGACCGGTCGTGCCCGACGTGAACGCGATGATGGCCGGATCGTCGCGGGCGGTGAGGACATTGTCGAACGTCGCCGGCCGATCGGCCATCAGCACGTCGAGCGATCCGGCCGCCCGCGTGTTGAAGTGCACGACACGTGCGCCGCGCCGCGATTTCAAAGCCGTTTCGAGGTCGCCGGCGATGTGCGTGTCAGTGAGAGCCAGCCGCAGGTCGGCGCGCTGGATGACCTCCGTCAATTCACGGACGCGCAGCAGCGGCATCGTCGACACCGCGACGCCTCCAGCCTTCAGCACGCCGAACCAGCACGCGACGAGCACCGGCTGGTTGGTTGCACGCAGCAGTACGCGATTGCCGGGCACGACGCCGAGATCTTCGATGAGCACGTTCGCGATGCGGTTCGCGGTTTCGAACAGGCGGCAGTAGCTCCACGGACCCGCGGTGTGATGAAACGCGATCCGATCGCCATTGCCCTCGGCGATCCAGCGATCGAGCAGCTCCGACACACAGTTGAGACGATCCGGATACGCGAGCTCCGGCACGCCCGACCAGTCCATTCGCGGCCAGAGGTCCTGCGGCGGCAGCCGCTGCCGGACGAACTGGTCGACGTGCGCCGAACCACGTTGGTCGTCACCCATGGAGCACTTGCCCTGCGATGACGATCTTCTGAATCTCACTCGTCCCTTCGTAGATTCGCAGCGCGCGAATCTCGCGGTAGAGCCGCTCGACCGTCGCTCCGCGGACCACGCCGCGTGCCCCGAGCAGCTGGACCGCCCGGTCGATGACCAGCTGTGCGGACTCGGTGGCCACGAGCTTCGCCATCGCCGCTTCGCGCGTGACGCGCGCCGCGCCGTGGTCCCGCGTCCAGGCGGCGCGATACACGAGGAGCGCCGCGGCGTCGATCGCAATCGCCATGTCGGCGATTGCCGCCTGGGTTAATTGGAAATCCGCCAGGGGCTGGCCGAACGCCCGCCGTTCGCGCACATGCGCCACCGCGTCGTCCAACGCCCGCCGGGCAAATCCCAGCGCTGCAGCACCGACCGTCGTTCGAAACAAATCCAGCGTCCCGAGTGCGACGCGCATGCCTTTGCCAGGCTCGCCGATCACCTGATCCGACGAGACGCGACAGCCCGAGAACGTCACCGTGCCGAGCGGGTGCGGCGCCATGACGTCGATCGTGTGAGCGACCACGAGACCTCGTGTATCGGCATCCACGACGAGCGCGATGAAGCTTCGGTCGCCACCCTCCGGCCAGCGGCAGAACACGACGTAGTGGCTAGCGATACCCGCGTTGGAGATCCAGGTCTTCTCGCCGTCGATCACGATCGAGGCGCCGTCGCGCCGGGCAGTGGTCTGCATCGCCGCCACGTCGGAGCCGGCGTCGGCCTCGGAGATTGCAAACGCCGCGATCGCGGTACCGGCCGCGACGCCCGGAAGGTATTTCCTCTTCAACGCTTCGGATCCGAAGAGGGAGATCGGACCGGACCCGAGCCCTTGCATGGCGAAGGCGAACTCTACCAAGCCCGACGCGTAACCAAGTGTTTCGCGGATCAAGCAGAGCGAACGCACGTCCATCGCGTCGAGCGCACCACCATGTGCGCGAGGCACGCTGTACTTCAGCCAGCCGGCCGACCCGAGCTGGGCGACGTAAGCGCGGCAGGCCGCGGCCGGGTTCGCATCATCCTGCTGCCGGAACTCCCGATCGCGCCACCGAGCGATCTCGCGATGCATCGTCCGATGGGCGTCGGTGAAGAAGGGCCACGCCAGGTAAGTCGAATCGGCCACCGTCAGTTTCCCTCGAACGAAGGCGGCTGTTTTTCCACGAACGCGCGATAGGCGCGGGCGAAGTCCTCCGTCTGCATGCACAGCGCCTGCGCTTCGGCCTCGGCAGAGATCGCGGCATCCACGCTCATGTCCCACTCGGCATGCAGCGATCGCTTCGTGACGCCGTGCGCGACCGACGGTCCCTCTGCCAGGCTGCGCGCGAGGCTCGTGGCCTCCGCGAGCAAAGCATCCGCATCCACTACCCGGTTGTAGAAGCCCCATCGCTCGGCCTCGGTCCCGTCCATGAAGCGCCCCGTGAACAGCAGTTCGCTGGCGCGGCCCTGACCGATGATGCGCGGCAGCATCGCGCACGCGCCCATGTCGGCCCCTGACAGGCCGACGCGCACGAAGAGGAACCCGACCCTGCTGCGTGCCGTACCGAGACGCAGGTCGCTGGCCATCGCGAGAATGGCGCCGGCGCCGGCGCAGATGCCGTCGATGGCCGCGACGATTGGCTGCGGGCACGCGCGCATGGCCGTGACCAGGTCGCCTGTCATGCGCGTGAAGCGCAGGAGGCCCTCGGTATCCCCGTTGTCGCGCATGGCGACGAGCGGGCCGATGATCTCGTGCACGTCGCCGCCGGAGCTGAAGTTCCCGCCTGCGCCCGTGAGCACGACCGCACGCACGTCGGTCACCGACGTCAGCGCACGGAAGGTGTCGGTGAGTTCGGCGTAGGAGTCGAACGTCAGAGGATTCTTGCGCTCGGGCCGGTCGAGCGTGATTGTTGCCACGAGCGCCTCGACGCGCCAGCCAAAGTGCCGCGGCCGGAGGTCAGCGCCAGTGGCCATCACATCACCTCTCCGGAGGCGACAGCGATCGCCTGCCCCGTGACCGCCGTCGCGCCCGGCGAACAGAGCCAGAGAACGGTGTGGGCCACCTCCTGCGGCGTAATTGGCGTCCGGCGCGGCGAGTGCTTCGCGAGCAGGTCCCGCGCGTCGGCGTCCGACACGCCTCTGCTGCGCATCACGTTGCCAACCGCGGCGGTGAACATCTCCGAATCCTCCGTGTAGCCGGGGCACACAGCGTTGACTGTAACGCCGGTTCGCGCCGTTTCCGCCGCCAGCGCGCGCGTCAGTCCGACGATGCCATGCTTCGTTGCACAGTAGGCCGCGAGTCCGGCATATCCCTTCAGGCCGGCCGTTGAGGCGATGTTGACAATGCGCCCGGAGCCGGCGGCGAGCATGGCCGGTAGTACGTGTTGCGTGCACAGCAGCGTGCCGGTCAGGTTGACGGCGATCAGACGGTGCCACATATCGAGCGAGATTGCCTCGAAGGCGCCAGCGCTGGCTTGGCCGGCGTTGTTGATCAGGATCTGCACTGCTCCGAGAGCGCGCACAGCTCCTGCGAATGCACGGCTCACGTCATCGCCCTGCGCGACATCGCAGCTTTCGGTGTGGACGCGCGCGTTGAACGTGTTCCTGAGCGATCGCGCCGTCGCATCGAGAGCCGACGTCGTCCGGCCCAGCAGCGTGACGTGTGCTCCGTTGGCAGCGAGCTCCTCGGCGATCGCGGCGCCGATTCCGCGTCCGCCGCCGGTGACGACCGCATGTTGGCCCTGCACGCCGGTGCCCCCGGGCAGGTTCATCGCGAGGCCGCCTTTCTCTCCAGACTGCGTTCAAGCTGGCGGCGACCCGTGAGGTATTGCCGCGGCCAGTGCTGAGCGGTGTAGCCGAGCTCCGCCGCCGCGTGGAGCGTCCAGAACGGATCGACCAGGTGCGGCCGCGCCAGCGCGCACAGGTCGGCACGCCCGGCGGCGATGACGGCGTTGACCTCGTCCGCCTCCGTGATATTGCCGACGGCGATCGTGGGAATGCGCGCCTCGTTGCGAACCTGGTCGCTGAAGGGAGTCTGATAAATCCGGCCGTAAACCGGCTGCGCCTCGACTGATGTCTGCCCGGTCGACACGTGGATGATATCCGCCCCCGCGGCCACGAATGCCCGGGCGATCTGGACGGCGTCGTCTCCCGTCACACCGTGCGAGACCCAGTCCGTCGCCGAGATGCGCACCGACATCGGCCGTTCCGCCGGCCAGACCTCGCGCATCGCACGGAAGACCTCGAGTGGGTACCGCACGCGATTGTCGAGCGGCCCGCCGTACTCGTCGTTCCGCTTGTTACTCAGCGGCGTGATGAAGCTTGAGAGCAGGTACCCGTGCGCGCAGTGCAGCTCGAGCATGTCGAATCCGGCCTCGATGCCCATGCGCGTCGCCGCCACGAACTCGTCGCGTACGCGATCCATGTTGTTGCGGTCCATCGGCCTCGGAACTCCAAGCGCCTCGGCGTAGCGCACGGCCGACGGTCCCATCACCTGCCAGCCCTCGGATTCGAGAGGGAGATCGGTGCCTTCCCACGGCAACCGCGTCGAACCCTTCGATCCGGAATGACCGAGCTGCAAGCAGATCTTCGCCAGGCTCTCGGCGTGCACGAAATTGACGATGCGCTGCCACGCCGCGAGGTGCGCGGGAGTGTACATCCCCGCGCAGCCGAGCGTGATGCGGGCCTCCGGGGACACGCACGCCATTTCGGTGATGATGAGGCCGGCACCGCCGAGGGCTCGCGTACCCAGATGGACCAGGTGGAAGTCGCTCGGCGTTCCATCGACGGCGCTGTACATGTCCATTGGCGCGACGACGACGCGATTGACGAGCGTCATATTGCGCAGCGTGAACGGCGTGAACATCGGAGGCGGCGGGGATGACGGGGCGCGGCCGTCCACTGCAGACAAGGAGTCCGTCGAAGCCTGCGCATCCGGTCGCGAGTCGCTGACCGTCCTCGCGGCGAACCACCGTTCGACGGAGCTGAGATAGTTGGGATCGCGCAGCCGCAGGTTTTCATGGCTCACGCGCTGGCTGCGCGTCAGGAGCGAGTAGGTGAACTGCTCGGGATCCATCGAGATGTAGCGCCTGACGTGCTCGAACCATTCCATGGAGTTCCGCGCTGCATTCTGCAGCCGGAGCGCCTCCGTCATGCGCTCGTTTTGGTAGGCGGTAAGCGCCCCTGGCAGCGGCCGATCGGACGCCACCTCGCGCGCGAGCGCAATTGCGTCCTCCATGGCCAACTTCGTGCCGGATCCAATCGAGAAATGCGCCGTATGTGCGGCGTCGCCGATGAGTACGATGTTCTCATGGAACCAGGCCTGGTTGCGCACTCGGACGAACCGAGACCACGGTGCGCTCAGACGCCGCGCGTTGGACATCAGCCGGTGCCCCACGAGCCACCGCCCGAACATCCGCTCGCAGGCCGCGATCGTTCCTTCGAGATCGAGCCGATCGAAGCCCGCATTCCGCCACGACCGCTCGTCGCACTCGACGATGAACGTCGAGGTTCCTTCGTCGAAGCGATAGCAGTGCGCCTGGAACACGCCGTGTTCGTTCTCGACGAAGTAGAACGTGAATGCCTCGAATGGAAACGTCGTGCCGAGCCAGATGTATCGGGCAGACCGCACGTCGAGGTCGGGATGGAAATGCTCTGCGCGCCGCGCACGAATCGTGCTGTTCGCACCATCGGCCGCGACGATCAGGTCCAGGTTTGTGAGACCGAGGCGCGGCAGGTCGCGATCGTCGGCGACCTCCGTCTGAAACCGCAGCGTCACGCCGAGTCCGGCTGCCCGCTCCTGCAGGATATGCAGGAGCTCCCTTCGAGCAATGCCGGCGAACCCGTGGCCACTCGACGTGATTACCCGTCCATGGATGTGCACGTCGATGTCATCCCAGCGGGCGAAGCTCGAGGCGATCCGGTCGCAAGTTTCGGGATCGGCGGCGCGGAAGTTCTCGAGGGTCTGGTCCGAGAACACCACGCCCCAGCCGAACGTGTTGTCCGGACGGTTGCGCTCGATGACCGTGATCGCCGTCTCGGGACGGGCTTTCTTCAGGAGGAGGCCGAAATAGAGCCCCGCCGGCCCGCCGCCGATTACCGCCACTCTCACTCCGACGCCTCCGGAAAGGAGTGCAAGGATACGTCAGTGGCAGGCAGTTTCGGTAGACGAGGGGGAAGCAGAATCGGTATTAACGGAGGATGCTCGTAACGTCGATGTCACGGCGATTTGCCGCCGACGAGCGACACTGAAGCGCCGAACATCACAGAGTGAGCCCTCGCGTGTCGAAAGACGAGGGTGACCCGATACCGCGACGCTCCGACTTACTCGGTGTCTTTACGATATGGTCCGCAAAATTCTATCCGGGCACCAAATCGGTCGGTTTGCTCATCGGTTCATCTCTCAGTTACTGACACATCAATCACTGACAACAGTGAGGCCGAAACGGTGCAGCTTTCAACTCGGACGAGTCGCATTCTACGGACACAGCTTGGAGCCGACGACTTGAATTTGCCGGTTGGTCGCTGACCTGCTGAGCAAAGCGAGTGCTGCCCCGGCGCGCAGCGTACATTGGAAACTTAAGCGAATCCCGCGCAAGACGAAGTGTCCGAGAAGTAAAGGGATATGAGCCGCGTAGGAATCGAACCGAATCCTACCCCGAATGCATTCACGCTCCTTCCCAGCGTCGAATCGCTTCTGACTAGTCGCTAGCGTTGTAGTCGCCAAGGGTTTACCAATGTCGTGGTCCCGCTCGCCGGTCTCATCGACAGTTGGCGTTCGAGGCAGCCCCGGTCTTCAGATTGATCGCGGTCTCTCGATGTCGGCATTGTCACTACTGAATATTCCGTACCTGTTGTTGCCGTTGCCGTTGCGGGCCAGAGACTGAGACGGTCTCGGGCAGGATGACTGCGCTGTTCATCGCCTTGCTGGCCTCGCTTCGGGCCACGATCCGCTCTCGGCTCGAGCTCGCTGCGGAGATTCTCGCGCTCCGGCATCAACTCGCTGTCCTGCAACGCACCGCCCCGAAGCGACCGCGCCTTCGTCCGATCGATCGGCTGCTCTGGATGTGGCTGTCGAGCGTCTGGCCGAACTGGCGGCAGGCGGTGCAGATCGTGACGCCCGCCACCGTGGTGCGTTGGCATCGGCGTGCGTTCGCTGTCTATTGGCGCTGGAACTCGCGACCGCGACGCGTCGGTCGGCCGGCGCTGGCCTCTGACCTCCGTGTCTTGATTCGCCAGATGCGCGACGCGAACCCACTCTGGGGCGCGCCTCGCATCCACGGCGAGTTGCAGAAGCTGGGAATCGAGATAGCGCAGGCCACCGTGGCGAAGTACCTTGGCCGTCGCGGTGGCCCTCCGTCTCAGTCGTGGCGCACCTTCCTCACCAATCACGTCTCCCAGCTAGCCTCGATTGACTTCTTCACCGTTCCCACCGCCACCTTCCGCGTGTTGTTTGTGTTCGTGGTGCTGTCTCACGACCGACGCCGCATTGTCCACGTGAACGTCACGGCCCATCCGACTGGGGCCTGGGCTGCGCAGCAGCTCCGCGAGGCATGGCCGTGGGACACGGCGCCGCGCTTCCCCATCCGGGATCGGGATGGGGTTTACCGATCGGATCATCAGCGTACTCTGAAGCAAATGGGCATCGAAGAGGTGCTCACGGCGCCTCGTTGTCCCTGGCAGAATCCGTTCATTGAACGCGTGATTGGCTCCCTCCGGCGCGAGTGCCTCGATCACGTCATCGTATGGAACGAGCGCTCGTTGCACCACCACCTGCAGCGCTATCTCGCCTACTATCACGAGTGGCGCACGCACCTCTCGCTGGACAAGGATGCTCCCGTCCCGCGGATTGCTCAATCGCCAGCCTGCGGCACGATCGTCCCAGTCCCACACGTCGGCGGTTTGCATCACCACTACGAACGACGCGCCGCCTGACCGTCGCTCCCGACGCCGCGTCACCTGGCCGACTCGCCAGTAGTCCGGCCGTCGCGCACCCACCTCGCGCCTCGGTCCTCCACCGTAATGGCGCACCTCGCGTTCGGGGTTCTCGAGTCAGCGTGTCGGCGGCCCTGATGACACACCATCGAACGCCTCATGGTTCCGATCGAGTTTCTGGTAGGGACAAGTACCTGCGCGAAGAGAACCGCGTCCTGAAGGCGCAACTGCGCAACACGCGCATGCGGTTCACCGACGAGCAACGACGGCGCTTGGCGCGCTCGGCGCCCCTCTCGGGCGTCGACGCCTGACGCAGGTGGCGACGATCGTCACGCCCGACACGATTCTCCGTTGGCATCGGCAGCTCATCGCCAGGAAGTGGACGTATCGAAGGCGCCGGCCTGGGCGGCCGAGCGTGCTGTCAGAGATTCGGCGGCTGGTCGAACGGCCCGACGATGAGATCGTGGACGCGCCCGATTCTTATTCATGCCTGAGCGCAATCATCGGTTCGACGTGAACGGCGCGCCGCGCGGGTACCCAGCAGGCGAGGACGCCGATAGCAACGATCACCGCGATCGCGATACCGAACGTCATCGGATCGTTCGGTGACGTCTGCCACAATTGGCTCACGAGCAGCCGATTTGTCGCGAGGCCTGCGCCGACGCCGATGATCAACCCTGCGCCCACGAGTTGCAGCCCCAATCGCAACACCAGCTGAATGACATGTCCCCGCTCGCCGCCGAGCGCCAGGCGAATCGCAATTTCGCGCGTTTGTTGAGAGACCGTGTACGCGAGTACGCCATACACGCCAAGTGCGACGAGGACAATCCCCGTGCACGCAAATATGCCAAGCACGAGCAGGCTGAAACGCGGACGCGCGTACAAGAAACGCTGGAGAAAGCTTTCCAGTGTCGTGGGTTCGACCAGCGCAACCTGTCGGTCGACCGCTTGAATCTCGCGACGGACGGCATCGAGGACACGCATCGGCTCGGCCGATGTGCGCGCGACGAATGCCAGCCCCGCAGGCCGCAACGTGTAGGAAACGAATACTTGCGGTTGGGGAAGGTCGCGAGGTCCCTGATTGGCGACGTCTGTCACGACACCAATGATCTCGAATGTCGGATCCGCGACAGGTACCGGCAACGTCGAGAATTGCAGCAACCGAATCGTTCGCCCCAGTGGTTCCTCCGCACCAAAGTATTTTCGTACGAGCGTCTCATTGACGAGCGCCAGGTGATGCGTTCGCTCGATCTCGAGTGCTGAAAAGTTACGCCCTTTCGTAAGAGGAAGGCCGAGTGTGTCGATCAGGCCTTCGCTGCCGAAAGCCACGATTGCGGACGACTGCGGCGAAAGCGCCATCCCGGGAATTTCCAATCCGCTCGGCATCCCTCCGAATGGCGCCGGAAAATGCGAGATGGCCGCCGACCGAACGTCTGGCTGGGATGCGATCCTATCGAGCGCCTGGCGATAGAACCGCTTCAGGTCGTCTGCCGATGCGTTCTGGCGCGGAGGAAATCCGAGGTTCACGAACAGCAGATTCCTCGGATCGAATCCGAGATCGACGCCCACCAGCTTGATGAACGTTCGCATCAGCAGGCCGGCGCCGAGCAGGAGCACCATCGACAGCGCGACTTGAGCAATGACGAGGCCGCTGCGCATTCGTGTCTGTCGGCGGCCGGCTGTTGATTTTGCGGCAACGTTGGTCGCCAAAACGAGATCGCGCCGTGCGCTTTGTATCGCGGGGAACAACCCAAAACTCAAGGTTGCCAGCGCTGAAGCGCAGACGGCGAAGATCAAGACCGGCTGATCCAATCTGATTTCGGTTTCCCAAGGCACACCTTGTCGTGGCATGTATCCGGCGAGCGCCTCGATGCCTGCATAGGCCATCAGACACCCGGCAACGAGCCCGCCGAGAGCCAACAGCGCGCTCTCGACGAGCAGTTGCCGGACGATTCGGTTTCGACTCGCACCGATCGCTGCGCGAATACCAATCTCTCGTTCGCGCATCGTCCCGCGCGCCAGCAGCATGTTGGCGACGGCGCAGCACGCGATCACGAGCAGCAGGCTGACCGCACCGAACAGCGTGTACAACACACCGCGGAAATCGCGAACGACCCAATCGACGACGCGGATGACCTGGAAATGGAAACGCGGCGGATATTCTCGCGGGTGTTCTGCGGCTCGGCGCGTGCCAACGACGTTGAGCTGGGCTTCCGCCTCCTTGATCGTGACACCAGGGCGCAGGTGTGCTTGAAAGGCACGGACGCCTCGCGCGGATTGTGGATCGTCGCTACGTTCCAGCGCATCGGGAAGCCAGAGATCCGCGATGTTCCACTCGAATCTCGGAGGCATCACGCCGATGACCGTCCACCCTGTACCGTCGAGCATCAGCGTGCGCCCGACAACACCGGGGTCGGCGCCAAAGACCGTCACCCACGCTCGATGATTCATGACCGCGACAGCCGCGGCATCCGGCGCTGCATCCGCCGCACCGAACGTTCGGCCCAGGAGCGGCTTCACGCCGAGAAAGTCAAAGCCGTTGGGTGTCATCCACGCGATCCGCAGACGGTCGGCGCCGCTCTCCCGCTGCCAGTGCATGGTGTCGACGCTGGTGCCGACAACATCTTCGAAGGCCTGCGTCTGCTCTTGATAATCGAGGAACTCCGAGGCTGGAAAATACGGCCCGCGGACTTGCCGATCGGACGCATCCCTCAATACCACGTTGACGAGACGATCCGAGCGCGAGTAGGGAAACGGCTCGAGCACGACATTGCGCAGCACGCTGTAGATGACGGTCACCGCACTGATGCCGAGCGCGAGCGTAGTCATCGCGACGACGGTGAAGCCCGGCGTCCTCGCAAGCGTGCGACCGCCGTAGGCGACGTCTCGACGAAGATCGTCCAGCCACATGAACGATCGCGAGTCGCGCTGAAGCTCCCTGGATTGTTCGATTCCACCGAACGCGCGCCGCGCGGCGGTGCGGGCATCCTCGGGCGACAAGCCACGGCGCTGGACCTGCTGAAGCTGACTCACGTGCGAGTCGATTTCGCGAGTCGGTTCCATCTCCGGGCGCCGAAACCGCAGGACCCTCCACAGCTGTAAGAGAATTCGGCGAAGTTTGCCCATCCCTTCACCTACGGGGGCGATCGCGCGCTTCACTGGCAATCGCGGTGGAGTGGAGTAAAACGCTTCTGGCCGGACATGTCAACAACTCGGGTTTGGCGGTAGGCACCTGGAATACCGACATGATCAGCTCGACCCAGCAACGTTGAGAGTCCGAGGCACTATCAGTGAGCGAAGACGACGAGCGGGCATCGACGCGATGCCCGCAACTTGACGGCCGAAGGCTCTGGCATTAACATCACCTAGCTACTTATGCCTAGCTACATGTGCATAGCCGTCCCCGGGTGAAGACCGCCGTCATGGGTTTGCAAAAGAACGACATCCTTCAGGGCACGCTCGCGCTCCTCATCCTGCGCACGCTCTCGTCGAACTGAAAACCAAAATGGAAAAGGTTCAGCCGGTACGGTTTTCAAAGCGACGCGCCACGAGCGCCAAATTCACAGGTGGAGCGCCGTGCGCGACCGATGTACAAGACAGCGGAGGAAGCGACGAGACCGAGATGGACACGCAGTTGCCGTTCGCGATGGCACTGAGCGGGTGCACGGTCGATCGGTATCGCGGGTTATGCGGCGCGGCGTTCGTACCGGTGGTGCAGACCACCGACGTGAGGAATCGCGACGATCGCGCCGTCGGTAGGTGTTGCGACGGGTCGAGACACCGGCGCATCCTTGTCAAGCGACACGTGGGTTCGAGATTTCAAGTAATACTCGATGTACGCATGCAAGGCGCGTCGCAATCCGCGCGCATTGGCGACGATGATGTGATCGAGACACTCGCGGCGAATGGACCCGATCACGCGCTCCGCGTAGGCGTTCTGCCACGGTGAGCCTGGAGCCGTGAGGATTTCCTCGATGCTGATCGGCGACGCCGTCGTCGTCCACGCGTAGAACGCGGAATCACGATCGCGAAGCAGATATCGCGGGGCGTCGTTCCACGGAAACGCTTCGCGGAGTTGCTGCGCCGTCCACACGGCCGTGGGGTGGTCGGTGACCGCGACGTGCATGATACGGCGGCGCTCGTGCGAGAGGATCATGGCACGAAGAAGAGCCGGCACGTCGTGGTCGGTACGACGAAGAAGTCGGCGGCCGCGATTTGCTGGACGTGGTTCGCGAGAAATGTGCGGCAGGTCTGTGACGGTGGTTTGTCACGACGCGGTATGTATTTCGCGACGGAAGCCTGGCAGACGTCAACACCGAGTTTCAGCAACTCTCCATGAATGCGCGGTGCACCCCACCAACGGATTGGCCTGCGACATGGTCCAAATCAGTGCGCGGACGTCGGCGGGAACACTCGGTCGCCCGCTGCGTCGTCGACTCTTCCACGTCCACCACAGGCGGAGGCCCTGACGATGCCACGCGATGACGGTCTCCGGCTTACCGATAACGAGCGCTATTCGCCACGAGGGCCACGCCCGCGTCAGCCAGGCCCAGAGCCAACGGTCGGCTTTCATAAGGTGCAACCGTCGCGGGCGCGAGCGTTGGAGCACCTGCAGTTGATGGCGCAGAGCAAGTACCTCGAGGTGAAGCGCGGCTCGCGACATCGTCAAGCCTCGGAGCGTCAGCAGCATCGAAATCAACACGGACATCATCGTGAAGAAAGCCTATCGACCGCTGCTGAGAAGTTCAACGGCGTCAATGCGTACGGAGTTTTCAGTAGCCAAGACGTGCCGGTGCGACGCGCCACTCGACCCGATGTGATCGCGCTGTTGCGGGATGCGTAACGGGGTCCGAAGCAGCGTAGAACTGGGCGCGCCGCTTACCAGCGGTAGGGGGCGGACGAGCAGGGGAACCCCCTGACTTCGTTCGAGCTGACGGAGCGTTAGGCTCAGCCTGAATAGGTCTTCCCTAGCGCCGCAATGGCGAGTTGAGAACCAGCCGAACGTGTGAGCACCAATGCCGCCGCAACAATTCGCTTCACAGTCGGTTCTGGACGTGCTGGTTCAGTGGTGGCGTCGTCTCCGGCTGACGACCAACGCGTCCTTCTGCGCCCGAGTAGGTTGTTTCACCACGTACTCGCGTGCCAGCGCCTTCCCTACAGACCGGAACGCTTCCTGGTACACGAGCCGCATCGGACGCCGGCCCGCGGTGTACTTCGCGCCACGGCCGCTGTTGTGCGCCCGTTCGCGCGCACGCGTGTTTCGCGTATAGCCGGTGTACAGCGTGCCGTCCGCGCAACGGACGATGTAGACGAAGTGCACGCGTCGATTGTAGCGGGCTCAGCTCTACTCTGAAATCCCCGGCTAGAACAGAACGTCTCCGGTCGGATAGGTCCTGACGGCGATCTGGCGACGGACGCCGGCCCGACGCAGAAATTGATCGACGATCTGCCGCAATAATGATTCGGCGTGTGCAGCGCCACCGGGAAATTTCCCCGCAAGGGCGCGGTTCGCGTTCCTGTTGTCCGTTCGGGACGGCGAGCGCGAGAAGGAACAGTGAAGCGGCAATCCGAAGTGTTTCAGTCGAGCGGGTCGATCCGCGAGGCCAGCGGCAACGGCGTCGGCGTCGCGGGAGGCGGCTGTGCCGCCGCATGACGCGCGATCGGAAGTGGAAGTGTCAGCGCGGCGCACGCAAGCGCCGCGGCCATCGGGCGCCGGAATGAGGTCATGCGGTGGCTCCCCGAGCGTCCCGCGTTCGCGCCGCCATCCGCCGCCCGCAATTCTCGCACCGCCGCGCCTGCCGGACGCGCGCGCCGGACGCGCACCGCCTACTCGGTGCGCATGGCTTGCATCGGATCGACCGACGCCGCGCGCTGGGCCGGCGTGAAGCTGGCCACGATCACGACGAGCGCCAGCAGCCCGCAGGCGATGGCAATCGTCGTGGGATCGCACGCCGAGACGCCGTAGAGCATATGCTCGATTGCGTCCGTCGTGAAGAACAGGCCGATGGAGCCCAGCGCGGCGCCGATCGCCACCAGCCGGAACGCGTCCGAGAACACCATCTTCAGGATCGTGCCGCGCGACGCCCCGAGCGCCATACGGATGCCGATCTCTCCGGTCCGCTGCGACACGTTCGCCGACAGCATCCCGTACAACCCGATCGCGCTGAGCAGCAGCGCCACGACGCCGAAGAACGTGCTCAGCATCGTGATCGCGCGCTGGCTCCCCAGCATCGCGTTCAACTGCTCCCGCAGCGTCGCGAACAGCACCAGCGGCGTCGTCGGCAGAATCTCGCGCAGCGCTTCGCGATAGCCCTGCACCGCCACCGCTTTCGTCGGCGCGTTCAGCAGAAAGACGAGATTGGCGTCGGCGATGTCGGCGGTGATGGGGAAGTAGATCGTGCGCGGCGGCGCCTCGCGCGCGCTCGCGAACTTCGCGTCGGCGGCGACGCCGACGATCCGGCAGGTGGTGGGGGAAGAGGCCTGCGGCCGGATGCCGCCGCGGACGGCCGCGCCGAGCTCCTCGCGGCTCTGCACGTAGCGGCCGATCGCCGGCTGATTCGGGAACAGCAGCGCGGCCGCCGACTCGTTCACGACGCACACGTCGCGCGCGCGCTCGCGCGGCTCGAATTCGCGCCCCGACAGAATCGCCGTCTGCATCGTCCGGAAGTAACCCGCGCCGACGCTGTTGAACGCGAGCGTCACGTCCTCGGGCGCGGACGCGCCATCGGCAAGGGCCTGGAACCTGGCGGTGGCCTGGTCGCCGGTCATCGGCGTGTACCACGTCACGGCCGCGGACGTCATGCCCGGCGCCCGGTTGATGCGTTCCACCATGCGCTGATACAGATCGATCTTCGCGTCACGTCTTTCCTTGCGCAGATGCAGCGGCGGCGTCTGGATCGTGACGCGATCGAGTGAAAAGCCGGTCGGCTCGTCCGTCAGCCGTAGCAGGCTCGTCGAGAGCAGCGTCGCGAGCACGACGAGCACGAGCGAGAGCGCCACCTGCAGCGCAACGAGTCCGCGTCCGGCAATCTGGCGCTGCGCGGCGGTGCGCGACTTGAGCAGCGTGCCGGGATTGGTGCGGCCCGCCTTCCACGCGGGCAGGATGCCAAAGAACAGCGTCGTGAGCACGGCGAGTCCCGCGGTGACGAAGAACACGGTCCGGTCCGGGCGGACGTCGAGCGCGTCGAACATCATGGGATCGCGGAAGAACTGTCCGAGCGACGGGCTGCCGTACCACGCCCCCGCGGCGCCCAGGCCGGCGCCGACGAGCGCGATGACGAAGCTCTCGGTCAGGTACTGGCGCATCAGGCGCATGCGGCCCGCGCCGATCGCGGTGCGCACGGCGAACTCGTGCTGGCGCTCGTGCAGCTTGGAGAGCATCAGCCCGCTCACGTTGACGCAGCAGAGCAGCAGCACGATGCCGACGAGTCCCTGCATCAGATAGAGCGGCGCCGAATACTGCCGGCCGAAAAACGACGGCAGTCCTGTCCGCGCCGATTCGATCCGGAACATCGAGGCCTTGAAGACTTCCTGCCAACGCGGGTTGGGCACGCCATATTCACGCAGCAGCGGCTGGTGATAGACAGCCAGTTCCGCGTTCGCCTCCGCGGCGGACACGCCTCTCTTCAGTCGGCCGATCACACTGAACCCGAACGGGGCCCGCGGATCGTCGAAATCCATGCGCGCGTTGCGCACCGCTTGATAGCGGAGCGGCACGTACAGCTTCGGTTCGAAGCCGGGCCACGCGCCGTGGAACGCCGCCGGCGCGATCCCGACGACGACCAGCACGCCGTCCGCCACCTTCAAGATCGATCCGAGCGCACCCGGATCCGCGTTGTAGCGTTCACGCCAGAAGCTGTCGCTGATGACGACGGGCCAGCCTTCAGGCGGGCCGCCGCGCACATCGTCCGACGGCGTCAACAGGCGGCCGAGGCGCGGGCGGAGTCCGATCGTCTCGAACGCGTTGCCGCTGACGACAGCGGCCTGCTGCAGCCGCAGCGTGCCATCCGGATCGGCGACGTTCAGGCTGCTGCCCTGCCAGGAGGAAAGGTCGACGAACGAGCGCTGCTGGCGGCGAAGCTGCTGCTGCATGCCGTAGGGCATGCCTTCGGACGCGCGTGGATCGGTGAGGCTGACGAGATCGATGCGCACCAGGTCCTGCGGCGCGCTGACCGGCAGGCTGCGCAGGAGCAGTCCGTGCAGCAGCGAGAATACGGCAGTGTTCGCGCCGATGCCGATCGCGAGGGTGAGGATCGCGGTCAAACAGAAGACCGGATCGTGCCCGAGCGCGCGCAGGCCGTAGCGCAGATCGGAGAGGAACGTCTCCAGCCAGACGAACAGGTCCCGCTCGCGCGTGGTCTCGCTGGCGAGTGCGACGCTGCCGAACCGCCGCTGCGCCTCCCGCCGCGCCGCGTCCTTCGGTACACCGTCGGCAATCAAGTCATCGGTGCGCTCGCCGAGGTGAAATTTCATCTCCCGATCGATCTCGTCGGAGACACGATCGGCGCGAAACACATTGCGAAGGCGTTTGAGGATTGACACGGTCGTTCTCCCGCATCTGCGGCTGCGCGCGGATGAATGCCACTGTAGTGATGTCTAGCTTAGCTGGCGCTGCCGCCAGTAACGGTAGCTGATGAGCACGGCCGCAGGTCCACCGACCCGGTGTTCGGCGGCGGTGAACCCGCGTCCGAGTGCGGGTGCCACGCCCCAGACCTCGAGAAAACGTGGCGCAACGGTCGCGCGCGACACCTTCTCGGCCACCTCGCCGGACGTATCGGATACGTCCTCGACGAGGTAGCCGGTGATCGCCTCGAAGGTCGTGTTCAATCGGTTCCACTCTTCCAGGCGAACCGGCGCGATGTTGGTTTCGGCGCTCTTCTCCTGCTTCTGCGCCAGCCCCATGAGGCGATCGCCGTCAGGGAACGGCAGCGGCCGCAGCAGCACCGCGTTGATGGCCGAGAACACCGCTCCGTTGGCGCCGATGCCGAGTGCGAGCGTCAACACGACCGCGATGGTGAAACCGGGTGTACGCGCGAGCGTGCGGAGCGCATATCGCACGTTGCGCCGGCTGGCATCCAGCCAGCCGGCGACATCCACGTCGCGGGTGCGTTCGGCGTGAACGCTCATATTGCCGAACTGCTGTCGAGTGCGGCGCATCGCCTCTTCGCCGCTGAGGCCCTCGGACCGCAGCTGGTCGCGCCGCTCCGCCATATGGAAGGCCAGTTCTCGCGCGATCTCGTCCTCGACGCGTCCCGGACGAAGAGCGCTCCACAGACGTCGAAGCCATGACATATGGGCCTCACCCGTTCAGGCATGGCGAAGGACGCGCGCGACGCCCTGAGTCAATCTCGACCAGCTCTCCTCTTCTAGGGCGAGCTGCTTTCGCCCGCGTGCCGTCACCGAGTAGAAGCGCGCCTCGCGCTTCTTTTCGGTGAGGCCCCAGTCCGACCGCAGCCACCCGAGCTGCTCCATGCGGTGGAGCGCCGGATAGAGCGATCCTTCTTCGACCCGCAGGAGGTCGGCGGAGACGCGCTGAATGTGTGTGGTCATCGCGTAGCCATGCATGGGTCCCTGCGAACTGAGCGTCTTCAGTACGAGCAGGACCAGTGTGCCCTGAAGGATATCGTTCTTCTGCGGTGTCGCCATGGTAAGCGTCGGCCGGGGTGATACCTACCTAGCTGGGGATCCTAGCGATGAAGGGGGCACGCGTCAAGCAGGCGGATTCGGACGTGCGCTCAGTCGTCGAAGACCGGCAGCGGGGTCGCGCCGGACGAATCAAGTTGGGAACATCGTCGCTGACACCCGCGTGAAAGACGATAGGTATCGAGTGACGGCCGATCCGTGTATCGACGCCGCTGGCCGTCGCTCGGTCAACGTTTCGGATTACTGGTCGGCGTACCGCCTCGTCAGTGCCACCGCCATCGAAAAGCGCGAGCAATCGAGTACGGGCCCAACCTCTAAAGGCTTGGTCGTTCGCGGATCCCCACGATCGGCGAAGAACTTCAGCCTCGGTTCGAGAGGATTCAGAAGGCCACGACCGATCACCATACGCACGCCGTGAGTGAGCACTCGCCCGACCCAGTCCCACCACGTAATTGCAGGGGCACCCGATCACGCCTGCGGATCCACGTCAGATTGACGAGGTGAGGACGGTGACTGCATACGAACGTTGCGGATCGAGCGTTGCTTCTAGGGCGTTCATTGAACGTCAAGCAGATGACTCGCCTGACCGCGATCCACGAACCGCGTGGTCGCGCCGGCCGCTGATATGCTTGCGCCGTGGACCAGCCGAGCGTTGAGCTGATTGTGCGGCTGACGGCACGCGTCTCCGCTGCCACTTTTGCCGTCGCATGGCTCGCCATCGTCACCGGCGGCGAAAACATTCGGGAACGCGACGGTTGGGCGGTTGTCGTGACTGTGGCGCTGCTGTTCTACATGGCCGTCTTCATAATCCTCCGCGCCTGGGGTGACGCGGCGGTGGGGCGCTCGTCGTCGCGGAGTCTCCGTGTGACCGCCAATGTGGCCGTCTTGGCGATTGCCGTGGTGTTTCTCAACTCCTACCTCGCACGAGCGTGCGAATGCCGGTGTACTGGCTGCCGGCCGTCGGTCTTGCCGGAGTCGTGGCGCTCTACTTCGTCAGGACGCGCGGGGCGGCTCTTCCTGGCGTAGAACTGGGCACCACCTCACATCGCGATGGAGCGCTCACGCGGCGCCACGAGGGTTGAGGACAGGGGTTGAGGCGTGCGGACGTCGGTGAGCATGCACCCATTCTCGCGCCGGACTCACGCCCGGAATGCGTAAGTTGCGATTTGCTCCTGACTACGATAGGACTCTGTACCGTGGCGTACAACGGTCAAAACGAACCCGGTCGGCGACAGTTGATCATCATTCCGATCCGTCTGCGCGTGTCACATGGACAACCCGATCGTCGCCTCGACCAGACACTTGGACGCGCCATGGATTGCAGCACACCTCGCAGTCCTGAACGAAGCTGCCGTTGACATCAGGCTCGACGTAGATTTCCAATTGCTGGCCGCAAAATGGACACGTGACTAAGAGCTCGTCTGGCATTGCCGACGATCCTACTGCAGTGCTGATCCGCGAAGCGATGCATTGCACGTGTCATGTCGATCGCCGCGTGAACGGCGAAGTGCCACATGGCGGACCGACGCTCGACCGCTGACACGCGGCGATACCATTGGACGGCTCCTGGACCGGTAGATACTCGGCGACTACTGCGTGTAATCCGACGCTCGGGCGGTTCGATTCCGTCCGGCTCACCATCCTTCGCTCGCGCCTGCCATCGTCTGCGTGAGCTTCGGATGGCGGACAGCGGTTACCGAACAGCGTTCATGGCTTCCGTCGACGGCGGCACGATGCCTTTGAGCCTGAGATAGACCGCCATGTAACCGTGCTGCTCGTTGGAATGCGAAATCATGCTCACGAGCAGCGACAGCTTGGACAGCTGGAAGCCGGACTGTCCCATCTTGACCATTTCGTTCGCCTGAGCGTCCGTTAGCGCCGCGAACGCGGCGTCGCAGATCGCGAACGATTCCTTGAGCGCGGCCTGCAGCTCCCCCTTGGTTTTTCTCTTGTCGGCGTCGACCGTCTTCGAGCCGGCACCGGAGACGAGATTGCAGTTGCGCGCCTGCGCATCCGCAACGTGGGCCACCGACTCGCCAAACGAACGCATCTCGGGCACGGGCCTGAACGCGAAATGTTCCTCCGGCATCTTTTCGACCATGGCGCTAAGGTTTCGCTTCACTGCCTCGTAGTAGTACCGCTTGATTTCGGCGATGTACGGTGACGTGGTCTGTGCGCCCGTCACGGCGGCGGCCAGGCACATGAGAGCTGCGGCGAGCATAGACCCTTTCATCGATAGGCTCCTTCCTGTGGCAGCTGAAGACGGAACGGTGACGCGTGAGGTTGGCGGTCCTCACGCGGCAGAACTCTACCTATGTAGAATTCAACTGTCAACCCAAGCTCGGACCCTGTTGGCGCTGTGAGCTCGGCGCGGCTGGCTCGCTCGTCGGCGACCGGGCGCCCGTACTGTCCGAAAACCGTATCCACGTCCTTTGTCGTAGACTCCGGGTGTGCTTCCGCTGTACTTGATCGTCGCGGCGTTGGTCGGCTGGCTCGAACGGAAACAGCGCGACGTCATCGAATTCCTGCGCAAAGAGAACCGGGTCCTGAAGACGCAACTGCGCGGCCGGCGGATGCAGTTGAGCGATGACGAACGTCGTCGTCTCGCCGTGATCGGTTACCGTCTCGGCCGTCGGATCCTGGCGGAGGTCGCGACGATCGTGACGCCGGACACGATTCTCCGGTGGCACCGCGAGTTGATCGCGCGAAAGTGGACCTATGCGAAGTCCCGGCCCGGGCGACCCGGCCTGCAGGTGAAAATACGCCGTCTCGTAGTCCGGATGGCGACCGAGAATCCGAGCTGGGGCTACACACGAATCCAAGGCGCACTCAAGAACCTCGGCCATCGAGTGGCTCGATCGACAATCGCGAAGATCCTGAAGGAACAGGGTATTCCGCCGAGCCGCGAGCGGCCGATGGCGTGGCGCACGTTCTTGCGTGCCCACTGGCCTGCGCTGTTCGCCGCGGATTTCTTCACCACCGAGGTCTGGACTGTGCGCGGGTTGGTCACCTACTACACGGTGTTTGTCATCGAACTCCACTCACGTCGTGTCCATCTGCTCGGCTCGACGTTGCATCCGGACCGGGCGTTCGTGCTCCAAGCGATGCGCCACCTGACCAACGATGTCGATGGGATTCTCCGCAGGAATCGCATGTTGATTTGCGATCGGGATCGGAAGTGGAGCGCTGCGGTCGAGGACCTGCTCGCAGCAGCAGGCGTCCGGGTCATTCGAACACCGCTTCTGGCGCCCAACTGCAATGCGCACGCGGAGCGGTTCGTCCGCTCGATCAGAGAGGAATGCCTCAATCGCGTCATCCCGCTCGGTGAACGCCATTTTCGGCGGACGCTGGCCGAGTTCGTCGCCCACTATCATGGCGAACGGAATCACCAAGGGCTGGACAACGAGCTGATCGATCAGCCGCCACGGCAGCGCGCCGGCGGTCGCGTTCAGCGGCGCGAACGCGTCGGTGGACTTCTCAGTTACTACTACCGAGCCGCCGCGTAACGTCAACTCAGTTTTCGGACATTACGGGGTGCAGGAGCGCGTACTGCCAAATCCGCATGCTGCGTGCAATGCGGCGGGAACTGGAAACGGGATTACGGTCACTTCTACCCGGGCACGCCGGGGGAAACCCCTCGATACAGCCAAGGAGCGGCCTACGAGTAACCGCGCCAGTTCCCGACCCTACCAACCCTCATCGCACATTCTTCTCTCGGGCGACCACATCTTGCTGCAGGCGGACCGGGATGTCGACCCGATCCAAGGCCACTCTGGCACTTTTGCCTTGTTCACCCCCATTGGCGCCTCAACCAGCGCTACAATCTGCCGTCGCGCACCATGTAATTTCCGTGATCACCGGAGGTCGATCCCATGGCTCACGACGACATCGGACGCCGCGACTTCGCACGTGTGACGGTCGGCGCGCTCGCCGCGGCAGCGCTTTCCCGCACGACGATTGAGGCGCAACCGCCGAAGGTCACCACGGGCATCAAGCTGTGCGTGCAGGGCGCCGCCAAACCCACCGACGAGCAGCTCCTCTTCTTCAAGCAGATCGGCGCCGCGTACGCGAGCGTCGCGTCGACGCCCGACCTGCGCACAGCGGACGGCTTCATGCAGATCAAGAAGCGCTACGCGGACGCCGGCATCACGGTGTGGAACATCGGCAACACGAGCGTTCACAACATGCCCGAGGTCACGCTAAACCTGCCGGGGCGCACCGAGAAGATCGAAGAGTACAAGCAGTACCTGCGCAACCTTGGAAAGGCCGGCATCCGCTATACCACGTACGCGCACATGGGCAACGGCATCTGGACGAGCGGCCGGCAGGACGTACGTGGGGCGTCGGCGCGCGAATTCGATCAGAACAGTCCGGAGGCCCGCGGGAACTGGGACGGCAAAGTCTTCGCCGGACCCCTCTCGCACGGCCGCGAGTTTACAAAAGAGGAGATCTGGGAGAACTACACATACTTCATCAAACAGGTCGCGCCCGTAGCCGAGGAGGTTGGCGTCCACGTCGGCATTCACCCTGACGATCCGCCAGTGCCCGTGCTCGCCGGCGTGCCTCGTTGCATCTTCAGCAACTTCGAGGGCTACAAACGGGCGATGGAGATCGCCAACAGCTCCAACGTCGGTATCTGCCTCTGCTGCGGGACATGGCTCGAGGGCGGCAAGAAGCTTACCGGGAAAGATCCCGAAGAGATGATCCGCTACTTCGGGGCGAAGAAGATCTGGAAGATCCACTTCCGTAACGTCAGTGCGCCGTTGCCGCACTTCGTCGAGACGTTCATGGACGATGGGTACTACGACATGTGGAAGATCATGAAGGCCCTCCGCGACGTCTCGTTCGACGGCATCGTCATCCTGGACCACAGCCCGACGATGGTCGGTGGGAATTACGCCCAGACGGCGTACGGGTTCGCGTACATGAAGGCCCTGCTCAGTCGCGCGAACGCCGAGGCGAAGGCCTGAGCTGCGGGCCTACGCATGGTCAAACTGGTGTACTGCTTCGCGAAGCGACGCGATCTGTCTGTCGGGGAGTTCTCGCGATACTGGCGGGAAGTCCACGGCCCGATTGGAGCCCTGTACTCCGCAAGAAATCACGCCGCCACCGGCGCGAGCCAATACTCGTGATGGAGGCCGCCGAGGAGCACATTCAGGTCATTCGGACGCCGTTTCGGGCCCCGCAAGCGAACGGCGTGGCGGAGCGGTTCGTGCGGACTGTTCGCACCGAGTGGCTCGACTGGCTGCTCATTCTGAATCCCCGGCATCTCGAGCGAGTCCTTGCTGACTTCGTGGATCACTACAACGGGCACCGGCCTCATCGAGCATTAGCCCTCGATCCGCCGCATCCGGTACGTTTGGCGTTCGCCCCGACGACGCAGTGGAGTGAACCTCGCGTCCAGCGCCGCGAGCGCCTCGGCGGTTTGGTCCACGAGTATGTCCTGGCGGCGTGACCGGTTCTCTGCACCCTACACGCAGTTCGTTTCCTGATCGCGATCACGACCGTAAGTTTAGCGGCAGCTTCGACGCGGTGTTCGAAGCCCAAGGCATCCGAATCATTCGGACGCCCATTGAGGTACCTGAAGCGAATGAACTCGCGGAACGGTTCGTTCGGACCGTCCCGTCCGAGTGTCTGGATTGGTTGCTGATCGTGAACGCACGTCATCTCGAGCGCGCGCTCACGGCATTCATTGCTCAATACAACGGCCATCGACCTCACCGCAGCTTGGATCTCGCGCCGCCGAACGGCCGGCCGGCGATTGAGCACTGGACCGGCAAGCAAGCGATGGCGGTGAAACGCCACGATCGTCTCGGCGGGCTACTCGACGAGTAGAGCGAGCGGCTTGAGATCGAATTTGTGCACCGTACACGCCAGACGCGAGCGTCGGTCCTGGGATTCCCGAGCCGTCAGCGTTGACCGTGTCGCGATCGGCCGGCCACCTACTTCCGCCCGGATATCGAGTCGCTGCAAAACCAATTCTCGGTCTCTATCCCGAGTACCCGCTCGAACCGGCGGCGGCGTGATTTCTTGCGGGGCACACTGGTCTGGCCATTCAAGCAACCATTATTCCGTTCGACGGATCGGGCCCTTACCCAGTCTGACGGTCGTTTCAAAAACAGATCCTATCAACACCCCTACGACTGGCCGAAGCTATCCGAGAATTTCGTTCAGGCCGTCGAGGACTCGTCCGAGTTCCTCGTCTGTGGCCCTCGCCAACCGTTTGCCGATTCGATCGACGGAGAGTGTACGAATCTGGCTAATCTTGATCCAAGATCGCCTATTGAGACCCGCGGCCTTGCTTTCGAGCGTGAGGGGGAATCCCGCGCGGGGCTCCTGACTGGTCATGGCGACAGCGATCACTGTTCCCGATCGATCGTTGAACACGTCATGGCTCAGGATGAGTACTGGCCTCTTACCGGCTTGTTCATGGCCGCGCACGGGGTTCAGGTCGGCCCACCGCACTTCGCCTCTCAGTATTCGGGCCATGAATCCAGCACGTCAACGAGACCTTCGTCGGCGAGGCGTTTCTCTTCCGCGGGATTCAGCTTCGCTGCCTCGCGCGCGAGCCGCGTTCGTGCCATGCGCTGCAACTTGTCGGCTAGGGCCGCTTCCACGGCCTGGCTACGATTGCGGAATTTATGCTTCGCAACGAGTTCGTCCACCTGATCCAAGAGGTCGGCGTCCAGCGTGAGGGCGACCTTCGCTTTAGGCATCGTAGTATGATAATACATCATACTTGGTGTCCTCCGCTAGGGTCTGTCCGGGCAGGCGGCGGGCCGTCTGGCGATCATCCGCGAGTCCGACCTGACTTCAGGACAGTGAACAATCAGTGAACAATTTTGTCCCGAACACCAAGTAACAAGAGGCTCCCACCCGAGCTACACCCACGAAGAACCCGCGAGGCCGAAGACTGGCATTAAGCTGTTAACCGGAGGGTTGCTGGTTCGAGTCCAGCCTGAGGAGCCACTTTCACGAACAAATCTGAGGACTCGCCCTCGGCGTCGCACGTTTTGTGACGTACCGTGTGACATAACCCTCTGCGGCTGCGAGGCTGGCTTCGCGACACCAGGGGGCGGCGTGGCCGGTGCAGGTGCTTCTGGAC
>JBKPCD010000236.1:0-28723 GCA_046727175.1 Acidobacteriota bacterium
GCGGAAACCTCGGTGGTCCGATCATCAAAAACAAGTTGTTCTTCTTCGCGAACTACGAGCAGGTATATCAGCCCAGCGAGACAACGATCTCCCGCAACGTGCTCACGTCGGAAGCACAGCAGGGCATCTTCCGTTACACCGCAACGGACAACTCGGTGCGGACGATCAATCTCCTGGATCTCGCGCGCGCGAATAGTTTCCCGAGCGCCATCGATCCGTTCGTCGCCGCGCAGTTGCAAACAGTCAACGGCGCTCTCGGCCAAGGAGACATTGCGTCTTCCACCAACCTGCTCGTGAACTCGTTCCGGTTCATCAACCCGCAGATCCCGAACACGAACATCTATCCGACGGCGCGGGTCGATTATCAGGCCACGCCGTCACTTGCCATTCGGGGCGTATTGAACCTGCAGTGGCGCGATCTGCCGACGAACCCGAGGTATCCGGGACTCCCGTCGATCAGTGATGGCTTCACTTCCAACTACTACATCCTCTCGACCGGAGCAGATTGGACGCTGCGGCCGAACATGTTCAATCAAGCGAGCTTCGGCTTCCAGAGCAACTTCGAGGAGTTCCGGCCGGGGAACACGCTGTCCATCTACGAACCTCAGGGCAATCGCCGAGTAATCTTTCCGGCTCTGAACAACGCCGCTCCGACCGGTACCAATCCGACGATGTTCGATTCCCCGCAGATCACCGCAGACCAGTTGCCCATCCCGCGCAACAATCCGGTCTACAACCTGTTCGATACGCTGACGTGGCTCAAGGGGAATCACACCTTCACACTCGGCGGCTCGTTCCGCCGGACGACGATGTATGAATCCATCGGCGGCGCGCCGGTGTCGATCAATCTCGCCGTAGCTGCGGGGGACCCTGTCTCGAGCATCTTCAACGCGACGACAATCCCGGGCGTCCGCACCTCAGACCTTTCCAGCGCGCTTGCGTTGTACGCGCTGCTCACCGGCCGGATCAGCGGCGCCAGCGAGACCTACAACATCAAGGATGGGACGACCGAATACGGGCTCAACCCGATCCTCCGGAAAGAGGGGCAGAACGTCGGCGGGGTCTACGCGCAGGATCAATGGCGGATCAATCCCCATACGACCTTCAACTACGGCCTGCGATGGGAGTTCAGCGGCGCGGCTTACAACCGCAATGGCATCTATAGCAGCACGACCGTGGCTGACCTGCTCGGTCCCTCGACCGCCCCGTTCCAGCCTGGCGTGCTCAATGGCAATCTCAACCCGCAGGTGTATCTCCTGACGCACCCGTACAAAAGCGACTGGAACAATCCGGCCCCGAACGTGGGGATCGCGTGGAATCCGGACAAGCCGCAAGGATGGCTGGGTACGCTGCTTGGGCACAGCGTTTACGGCGCCAACTTCGGCGTGAACTATTACGACGAGGGCTTGATCACGTTCCAGACAGCAGCGGGCAACGGACCGGGACCCATTCAGTCCCGAACACTGGATCCGGGTCAGCCAGGGTTCCCGCCTGGTGGGCTGACGCTCCAGTCGACGCTGCCGCCATTCGCGGTCTTTCCAACGGAATTCGCGTTTCCGATTCCGCAACAGCTCTTCACGTTCTCTCGCGGGCAGGCGGCGTTCGATCCAGACATCCGTACGCCGTTCATCCTGAACTGGACCGTGCGCTACCAGCGCGAGCTCTGGAAGAACGCCGCCATCGAAGTCCGATACGTCGCGAACCGGAGCCATCAGCTGTGGCGCCTCTACAACGTGAACGAGACGAACATTTTCGAGAACGGATTCCTACAGGAGTTCAGGAACGCGCAGCAGAACCTCGCGGTCAACGTGGCGAACGGGCGAACGGGCTTCGCGAACAACAACTTGCCCGGCCAGGTGCCGTTGCCAATCTTCGATGCAACGTTCGGTGCGCGCGGATCGATTCCCGCGGTTCCTGCAAACAGTGGATACACGAATCAGACGTTCATCACGCAATTGCAGCAAGGTCAGGCGGGCCGGCTCGCCAACTCCCTTGCAAGCAACAGCATCTACTTGTGTGCGATGACCGGCAACGCGCTGCCCGAATGTGCACGGCGCGGCTACAACGCGTCCGGCCCTTACGCGATCGATTTCTTTCAGGCGAACCCCTTCGGGGCCGGAAGCGCCATGCGTCTCTTGAGTGACGAGGGCTCGGCGAAGTACGACTCGCTGCAGCTGCAGTTTCGCCAGCGATACAACGCGGGTCTGACACTGACGGCCAACTACACCTACGGCAAGGCCCGGACCGATCGATATCCGGTGTCCGCCGACAACACCGCCGACTACAACACGCTTCGCGACAAATCGCTCAACTGGGGACCAACCGCGTACGACTTGCGACACACCTTCCAGACCTACTGGACCTACGAGCTTCCGTTCGGCCAGAACCGGCACTTCAACATCAACAACACATTCTTGGATCAAATCCTCGGTGGGTGGTCCGCATCAGGCATCGTCAAGATCCAGACCGGCAGACCATTCCTGCTGACGAGCGGACGGCAGACGTTCAACCAGCAAGATGCGGGCGTGATCCTCAACGGGATCACCGTCAACGAGCTTCAAAAGCTCGTGAAGGTGTCTCCGGGGACCAACGGCAACGTGTTCTTCCTGGATCCGAAACTGATTGGCGCAGACGGCCGGTCGAGTCCGCAGTACATCACCTACCCGACGACACCTGGCGAGCTGGGTCAATACGTTTACCTGTACGGTCCCGGCCTGTGGACGGCGGATCTGGGTCTGGCAAAAACGTTCCGGACGGGCGGTGGCTCGACTTTCAACTTCGAGACGTTGTTCATCAACGCCTTCAACCACCGGAACACGATCGTCGGGAGCACCGGCGGCGCAACCCTCAGCGTTGATTCCACGACATTCGGTCAGACCACGACGACAGCAATCGGTGCGCGTCAGATCCAGTTCCGGATCGGCGTGAACTTCTGAAAAGAGAAGGGGAGTTTCACGCTCGACAACGTCGAGCTGGATGGTCGGCCACTGGGTCGCCACCGGCACGGATGATGTTGGGAAGAACTATGGCTGCCGGCGGCGGCGCGGGCGATGGTTGGAATGTGCGATGGCCGGGCAAGGATTCGATCGCCTGGTCCCAGCGTTGGTCCCGGACAAATCTGTCGCTTGCCGCACCGGGGCGCCCGCCCTACAATCCTTCAGTTACGTCCCAGAGTTTCACCTCGCGCTCCCAGGAGGAGGGTTGGCGATGAGTGCACCAAGTCGAAGTATGGCGCTGGCTCTGATTGCGATTCTCGCGATCGCGACCGGCGCAGCCGCGCAGGAATTCCGAGGCCGCGTCAACGGCGTCGTCAGCGATAACACGGGCGCGGTGCTGCCGGGCGTCACCGTCACGGCCTCGGGGCCTGCGCTCATTCAGCCGCAGACGACGACCACCGGCGAGGACGGCTCGTACCGGTTCATCGCGCTGCCAGCGGGCGTGTACACGATTGGTTTCGAGCTGAACGGGTTCAAGGCCGTCAAGCACGAGAACATCCGGGTCGTGATCGGCACGACGCTGTCGGTCGACGCGAAGCTCGAGGTCGCCGCGCTCCAGGAGACAGTGACGGTGAGCGGCGAATCGCCCGTCGTCGACACGTCGACGACGACGGTCGGCACGAACTTCACGAAGGAACTGCTCACGGAAATCCCGAACGCGCGGGACGTCTGGGCCGCGATGTCCCAGGCACCGGGCATTAGCATGACCGGCTATGACGTCGGCGGCTCACACACCGGCACGCAGACCGGCTTCGTCGTCTACGGCATCAACCAGCAGCGAACGACGCGGATCGAGGGCGTCAACCAAACTGAAGATACCAGCGCAAACGCGGGATACTTCGACTTCGGGTCGTTCGAGGAATTCCAGATCGGTGGCGCCGGGATGGGGGCGGATCAGGACACGCCGGGTGGATCGATGAACATCACCGTGAAATCGGGCGGCGATCGCCTCACCGGTCAGTGGTACAGCGACTGGGAGGGCAAGGACACGATCTCGAACAACGTTCCGGACGAACTGAAGGTCACCGGCGGGACGAAGGACGGATTCGTCGCACCGACTGGCGGCGTCAACCGCGGCAATCAGATTGATCGACAGTACGACGTGAACGGAAACATCGGGGGGCCGGTCGTCCGCGGACGCGCCTGGTTCTTCGGATCGTACCGGATCAACAATCAGTACAAGTTCATCACCGGCCTCTCCGAGCTGGCGCAATCCAAGTTGACCAACTACACGGTGAAGGGGACATACCAGCTTGCAAAAAACAACCAGATCATCGGCTACTGGAACAAGCGCGAGAAGCTGCAGCCGTTACGCGATCTCTCCACGCTGAGACCGACGTCAGCGTCGTATTGGCAGTCCTCGCAAAACTACCCGTACAAGCTCGAGTGGACGAGCGTCCTCACGAGCCGTTTGTTCCTCGACGTGATCGCGGCAGGCTGGCGGAACTACTTCCCGCTGAGACCGACCTCTGAGCACGGCGGCTTCACGGGAACGTTGCAGCCCGGCCGGATCGAGTTGAACACGAACCAGTATTTTGATGGCGGAGCCGGTAACGCGTATCAGGACCAGCGTCGATGGAAGCCGCAGTACAACGTGTCGCTCGCCTGGTTCAAAGATGGCTGGCGTGGATCGCACGATTTCAAGTTTGGCGCGGAGGGCCGGTGGGAGAAACGGCTGTACTTCCAGGATCAGCCGTTCAATATCCTCTACCGAGACCGTGGGACCGCCACGAGCGAGCTGGAGATCTACAACACGCCCAACGATGGCGACAACCGCGTGACGGCGCACGCCGTGTACGCGCAGGACACGTGGAAGTTCTCGCACAACCTGACGTTCACGCTCGGAGCCCGGCTCGACCACTATCGAGATTTCTACCCTGATCAGAGCATCGTGCCAGAGGGCATTCCGGCGCTCGCTGGTGCAACGGATCCGACGTTGGTGAACTTCCTCGCGAGAAAGGACATCCAGGGCACGACCGTCTCGCGCTCGACGTCGATCGGTCCGCGCATTGGATTCGCCTGGGATATCGGCGGCAACAACCGCTCGGTCGTGAAGGGGTACTTCGGCCAGTTCTACTTCAACTCGTCCCCCGACACGCTCGCAGCGTTGCAAAACCCCGTCGGCACCGCGCGGCTGCGCTATCGGTTCAACGACCTGAACGGGAACCGTTTGCTCGACAGTCCATCCGAGTTGGGCGCGCTCCTCTCTACGCAGGGTGGTGCGGGCTTCGTTCGGATCGATCCTGATCTCGAGCGCCCGTACAGCCAGGAGATCTCCGGGCACTTCGAGCAGGAGATCGTGCGCGGTTTGTCGGGACGCGTCTCGTGGGTCTACAAGAACATCCGCAAGGATTGGGAGGAAGTGGACCTGCTGCGTGTCGGCGCGTATACGATCCCATTTCAGACAGTCGATCCTGGGCCCGACGGCGTGACGGGCACGGCCGATGATGCAAGCATCACCGTGCTCGATCGACAGGCCGGCATCGGGTCCGACCGCGTGTTCACGAACCCAAGTGATCCTGAGTACAACTCGGACTTCAAGACGTTCGAGATCGCCCTGAACCGGCGTTTCGCGGGCAAATGGATGGCGCTGACCTCGTTCGGCTACACGTGGCTCGATCAGTTCCACGGTGTGACCTCGTCGACGACTGCCCTGGGCACAGCCGGTATCGACAAGGCCTTCAACTGGCAACCGAACTTGCGACGGTTCGGTCGCGAGCAGACCACGCTGTGGAACTACAAGCTGATCGGCCGCTACGTCTTCCCGTACGCGATTGGCTTCAGCGGTTCGTACAAGCTGCAGAGCGGCCGCAACTGGGGCCGGACGATCAGCGTGACGCTCCCGAACGCGGGCGCCGAGACAATCCGCGTCGAGCCCGGGGACGCACGACGAGCACCGAACGTCGGGATCTTCGACATTCGTGTCGACAAGACGTTCCGCTTCGGCGCAGCAGGCGGCTTCACGGCGATGTTCGACGTGTTCAACCTGACGAACGACTCGACGCCGGCGAACTTCGCGATCACCTCGGTTGGCATGCAGCGGATCATCGCGCTGCTCGATCCGAGAATCATCAGGTTCGGCATAAGGTACGACTTCTAGACCAGTCGACAGTCGGCAATCTTTCGTCGTCGGTCACAGTCGGCAGTCCGAGTCGCGAATCTCAGTCGCTCGTCTCAGTTGTGGGTGAAAGCGTCTGAGACTCGCAACTGGGGTCATCTCGGATTGACGACTGGGACTGCCGACCGAGATTGCCGACTCGGATTGCCGATTGTGACGAGCGACTAGCGACTGTCGACAGTCGACTGTCCCATGCGCCGTCAGCTCCTCGTCCTCTACGCGCTGTCCGGCGCGGTCGCGCTCGTCTACGAAATCGTCTGGACACGTCTGCTCTCGCTCCACCTCGGACACACGATTGCCGCCGCGAGCGCAGTACTCGCGGCCTTCATGGGTGGGCTCGCGATTGGCGCCTTGATCGCAGGCGCCCGCAGCAATCGCGTCAGCCCCCGCGGGGCACTGAGAACCTATGCCGTCCTCGAGATCGGGGTCGCCGCGTATGCGCTTTGCCTTCCTTCGCTCTTGACGCTGGCGCAACCGCTGCTGGCGACCGTGTACCGCGACGGCGCGGCCGGCTGGTCTTTCGGCGCCTTGCGCTTCGCGCTGGCGCTCGTGCTCGTTGGGCTGCCGGCATCAGCGATGGGAGCTACGTATCCTCTCCTGGTGCGTGCCGCCGGCGCACGGATTGGCGCGGACGTTCTCTACGCCGTGAACACGATCGGGGCCGCAACCGGCGCGCTGGCTGCGGGGTTCCTGCTTCTTCCTTCGTTTGGCATCTTCAGGAGCACCCTCACAGGTGTTGCGGCGGGAGCACTCGTCGGCGCAATGGCATGGCGTTTCGCAGGCGGTCTTGGCAATGACGTCGCGAATCTCGATGCACCGCCTGTATCACGCGCAGCGCCAGGCACATCGTCGCGCCAAAAGAAAACTGTCGAAGCGCCCGTCTCGCTCAGGGACGGAATCCTATCTGCCGCCATCGCTGGATTCATCGCGCTCGCGCTCGAAATCGCATGGACGCGGGCGCTCGCAGTCGTGCTGGGGCCGACGATCTATGCGTTCAGCGCGATGCTCGCCACCTTCATCATCGGTCTGGCGGCAGGCTCCAGCATGGGCGCGTGGCTCGTGAGGCGCATGACGGGCGCGCAGGGTTTGGTTGGAGTGCTCTTCGCTGCAACCGCACTCTCCACGGCGGTCGCGGTCGCGCGGCTCGACGACGTGTTCCTCGAGGTTGCGATACGGGCGGCGGATCCCGGAGCGCAGTGGTCCGCGGTGGTTGCCGCTGGTTTCTGGCAGACGCTGCTGCTGCTCATGCCAATCGCCTGCAGCTCGGGAGCGCTCTTTCCCGCGGCGCTTGCAATCGCCGGCGCGACGTCGAGTGCGCGCAACGCCGCGATCGTCTACGCCGCAAACACGGGCGGAGCGATTCTTGGCGCGCTTGGGGCGGGACTCGCGCTCATCCCGCGGATTGGTCTGCTCAGAACCGTTCAGACCGCTGCCGTCGTCGCTATCGTTGGCGCGGTCGCGAGCAGCCTGCGCGCGCAGCGGCGTCGGATGACAATCGTCAGCGGCACCGCGGCCGTAGCCGTAGCGGCAGCGGCAATCCTCATGCGATCGCCCTGGGATCCGATGTTGATGTCGAGCGGCGGTTACAAATACGCGCCGTACCTCGGGGCCCGCGATCTGCGCGAGTTGCTCACGGCCGGGACGCTTCGGTACTACCGCGAGGGGGCGAGCGCGACCGTCGCGGTCCGCGATCTCGCGGGCGTGCGCAGCCTCTCGATTGACGGCAAAGTCGACGCGTCGACGGGGAACGACATGCTGACGCAGCGGATGCTGGCGCACATCCCGCTTCTGATGCACGCGGCACCGGCGAACGTCGCGATCGTCGGTCTCGGCAGCGGCGTCACCCTCGCCGCCGCGCTGACCCATCCGATCTCGTCAGCCGACGTGATCGAGATATCGCCCGAAGTCGTCGATGCGAGCGCGTGGTTTTCGAGCGTCAACCGGAATGCTTTACGTGACCCGCGAGTGCGATTGATCGTGGGCGACGCGCGCTCTCATTTCCGAATGGCCACGCGTCGATACGATGTGATCGTTTCGGAGCCGTCGAACCCGTGGATGGCGGGCGTCGCGGCGCTCTTTACGCGCGAATTCTTCGAAGCGCTCCGCGCGCGTCTGGCGACCGATGGTCTCGTGTGCCAGTGGGCGCATACCTACGACATCTCGGAAACCGACCTGAAATCCATTGTCGCGACGTTTGCGTCGGTGTTCGCGGAGGTCACGCTGTGGCTCGTCGGCGACGGCGACCTCTTGATGATCGGCGGGATCGGCGCGGACCGGCGATCGGGTTCCCTTCCCGGCGGTGCGCGTCGGCCCGATGCCGCGCGTGATCTCGCGGCGGCTGGTATCTCATCGGCTGACGCCGTGCAGTCGCTGCTCGTCGGGGGAACCGCGTTCGCGCGATCGTGGGGGCAGCGCGCCGCCCTGCAGGTCGACGATCGGATGGCGCTGGAGTTCTCCGCGCCGCGCGAGATCGTCGGACGCACTGCGGAGGATCAGGCGGCGATGATCGTCAGCGCGTCGGCCGGTCTGCCGGGCTGGAAGCAGACCTACATGTCGAGCGCCGGAGCGGCGCGCCAAGCCGGAATGCTGCACTTGCGAAGCGGCGCCGTCAGACGCGCGTGGATGGCGCTCGACCGCGCCGTTGCGTTGGGCGCCGACGATGCTGAGACGATTGAGGCGTACGTGCGCAGCGCTGGAGGCGCGGACCAGGTCGCTGCAACCGAATCGCGACTGCGCGCGCTCGTCGATCGCAGTCCCTCCAACTCGATCGTGCGTCTCGAGCTCGCGAGGCTTCTCGCCGGACGCGGCGAATTCTCCGAGGCCAGGACGCAGGCGCTTCGTGCGTGGGAGCTGACGCCTGACGAACGCGCCGCCGAGCGGCTTGCCGCGATTGCCGCGGACGCGCAGGATGTTGACGGTCTATCGTCCGCCGTCGCGCGGCTGACGCAGTGCTCTCCGAACAGCAGCACCACCGTCTATTACCGGGCGACCCTCGCCTATTTCCGCGGCCAGCCCGACGCGCCCGAACTGGCGCGACGATCGGCCGAAGCACGTCCGTCCCACGCACCGAGCTGGACGCTGCTGGGCGCCGCGCTCGCGAGCTCGGGAGCGTCGCCCGATTTGGTGCGCGATGCGTTCTCGAAGGCGATTGCCGCCGACCCGTCCGAGGCTGCTGGTTACGTCAACCTTGCGACGTTCGAGCTCGAACAGGGTCGCCACGATACCGCGGCTCGTTTATTCGCCGAAGGCTTGACAGTCGATCCGGAGAACCGGCTCGCACGAGAGGGGCTCAGCCGCGCTCGTCGGCGCAGGTGACGAATGAAGTGGATGGAATGATCTACGTGAACGGCCGAGTCCACCTGGTGACGCGAGTTGTCAGATTTGCATAGACCTCTGAAACGCAGGGACGGGAACTCGCTAATTGGTTAATTGGGTAGGGCGCCGGAGTCCGTGACTTGAGGCCTCGCCGTTCGGCGGTTCGGTCGGCCGCTCACCATCCGCTTGCGCACGCGGGTGAGCAAATCGCGTCAGGCTGTGCGGGCGAATGTCGCAGTGATCAAATCGTCGTCGGAGAATTCCCGCAGCCTATCGTCGAATTCTTCACACGCGCAGAGGTCCGCAGGATTGACGTCGAGCCGGAGGGTACGGGATTTCGTATCGATTTGCGGCGCCGCGTCAGCGGGGACCAGATACCGCCGCCGCCGAAACCATCCTGGAGAGGTGACGACGAAGTAACGAAGCCTGCGTTCTGCGGGCTCGATGATGACGCCGTCGAGATCCCCGAGAAGCTTATTATCGGAGCTACGAAGATCCACGCGTGAGAGGCCGCCAGCAGGGCTCAGAACCTTCGACGCGTTCAGATAGCAGAGCCGATCGTCGTATGATTTCATTGCTCTGTCCTCCGCATCCACAGGGGACAGGGCAAAACTGATGCCAGGGCTGATGGGTGCCCGGGTGAGCGGCCGCGAAGGCCCGATGCTGGACCCTCGCGACCCTTCAACCCGGCTACTTCTTCCCGGCCGCCTTACGGGTGACAGCCACCGAGGCGGCGTGTTTCGTCCCTCCCGTGTCGTGATAGGTGACCCTTACCATGTCTCCTTCGCCGACGAAGTCGGTGATGACGGTCTTCTCACCGGCGGCCTTCTTTTCCTTGGATTTGGTCGAGGCGCCCGAGGCGGTAATCTTCGTCTTCTCGTCGACCGTGAAGGTCATGTCTTCCTTGCCGGTCTTGACAGTCAGAGACGAACCCGAGACGGCGGACACCGTGCCGGAAGCGGTCATCGTCTTGCCGCTCTTTTCGGCCTGCTTCATCTCACCCTGAACGGCGGGCATGGCGTGCAGAGTCGTTGCGATCAGGACACCAGCCAGGGAAACCAGCAGTCGTCTCATAAACATCCTCCTTGCGCACGGTCGATGAGGGCCGTACCGAATCGGTCCATTCTACGCACATTCGATACGAAAGCTGCAACGTTGAGCACATATTTGTGTCCGACCCAGCCGATTCGGTTGAGGGGTCTGTTCAACCGGCGCGTTTTCGTCGTTATAACGCACGACGCCGCCCGCGGGTTCCGATGCGCGAGTAGTCAGTTCCCGGATACCCCTTGCAAGGTGTATCGCGCATGTGCTTAGCTGGGGGCTCCCACAGAGTTCTTCTGGTGAGTGTGCGTGTGGCCCGTCGGGCCGGAGGCCGCCGAACGGGGGATTCACGCGCAATCGTGCTGCGACGATTCACCAGACACGTGACCCGAACGGCCTTCGGATGAGGTTCCACCATGCGGTTATTGCTCCCCTTTGGGCTGGCGGTGGTACTCCTGGCACCGGCGCTGGCGTCTGCCCAATCAACTAATCCGATCGTGTACGTGTGCACACCTGACGCCGTCATCTACAAGGTCGTCGGAACCACGTCGACGAAGTTGTACACCGGCACCGGCCGGTTCGATCATTGCGACGTCGGACCTGACGGATACCTGTACGTCCTGAACAATACGCACATTCTGCGACTGGATCCGACGAGCAAGAACACAGCCAGCAGCTCGGCGGAATTCGTCGGCCCAGAGCTTGGGTCTGATGGTCGCGGGGCGGCATTCAACGCATCGACGTATTACATCAACACGGCAAGCACGGGTGTCGTGAAGGTCACAACAACTCCTGCCGTGCCCCTGAATTTTGCAAACAGCTTCGTTTCTCTGAACACGGGAAGCGGAGCAGGCCGCGACCTGTTGTTTGACGTAAGCGGCAATCTGATCTTCACACGGGGCGGAGACGTACGGAGCATCGCGCCGCTGAAATACCTCGGCGGGACGCCGAGCTCGGATCCGTCCACTCCGCTCGTGACCGACCACGCCTTCGGCTTGGGTCTGGACACCTGCCGCCAAGTCGTTTATACCGATACAACGACTCGTACGGTGAACCGGATCGTTGGAAACACTTCCCAGGCGATCAGCGGCGTAAACCTTGCTGGAGGCAATCAACCTGAGATACCCCTGGACGCCTCTTTCGACACTCAGGGCCGTCTGTACCTTCTGGCCGGCCCGAATGTGGATGGCACCAACACTGTCAAGCTGTACCGGTACGATCCAGCGTCGGCAGTGGGAACCCAGACCACGTGCGCTAGCGTGACTAACAAGACTCAACTCTTTTCCGACAACAAAGCCATCGGCATCGCGCTCGGCCCCAATAACGTGCAAGTCCAGAAGACATTCAATCTGGCCCATTGCGACCAGAAATTTGATTTCGGCTATCACGCCGTAAGGGTGACCTTCCCAGACTGCGCCAATACCTTGACGAACACAGACACCATATTCACGATCACGGCAGTAAAGGCGATGCCGTCTGAGACCAATTTCAACGGTACCTTCCTGCCGTCTACCGAAGGGATGCAGTACAGCCCGATGGGAGATTTCGTCGTGCAGCATCTGCTCTCTATATCCGGTTATAACCCGTTTGCCGGGACGCCACCGCCCACACACCCAATCGAGTTGATTTACCATTTCTTCACACAGGTGATCATCCACGAACCAGGTGTTGCTAGCGCGACAAGCCACGTGACCACCGCCGACTTCACCACCAAAGTAGGCACTGACTACTGGGAGGCAGGCATACTCGATCCGCCGGCCGGAGAACGCGGAGACACCTGCTGCTCGAAACGCGTCGTCTTCAACGCGCCGACCCAGAACAACAACGGCTGCACACTGTCCTTCGGACCTCCGCTCCAAAACGTGCAGCCTCAGCGGTTCCAGGTCGGGCAGAACATCACGCTCAATGTGAATGTTGAGGGTGGTTGCACCGGCGGGACGCTGCGCGTCGACATCAACCGGACGGACACGGGCCAGTTCGTAAAGGAAGCCGTGACGTCGAACCTTGAAACCGACAACATGATGAGCCCCAACGGGCCAAGCAGCTTCATTTACCATTTGCTGAATAACCTTGCGCCCGGTAACTATCGCGTGACGATTTCGGGCACGGTGGGTGCGCCCATCTTCCACGACTTCTTTGTTCAGTAGCGGACAGCGGAGCCGGTCAACCCGACCGGCTCCGCTACCTTTCGGCAGGACTTTCAACGAACAGGCGACTGCAGAATCGGCTTGAGATCGTATCGGGTGAGCAGTCCGTCACTGCGGGCTTCTGTTCATCTCATCGACCGTCTGCCGCGCCTTTGTGTAATGGCCGGCGGCCGCCGCAGAATCCCCCGCCAGACGCAGTGTCTCACCGAGGAAATAGTGGCTGCGCGCGAGCAGGGCGGCGCCTAAGGTTAAGCTGTCGCCCTTGGTCACCGCAGACTCGAGTTCCGTTCTGCCCTGTCGAAAATACTTCATGCCGATCAGGCTGCTCCCGTTCTTCACGCCAGCGATTATCCCTCGTGCCGCGCAGCTATGGCGTGACGACTCTTGGCACGGTGGCGCGCCCATCTCCCACGGCTTTACTGTTCAGAAATAGGCACCCAGGAATTTCAACGGACAGGCGATTGCAGTAGCGGCTTCAGATCGTACCGGGCGAGCAGCCCGTCAGCGCGGGCTTCTGTTTTCATCTCGTCGAGAACCTGCCGCGCTTTGGTGTAGTGCCCCGTGGCCGCCGCAGAATCCCCTCCGAGGCGCAACGCCTCGCCGAGGAGATAGTGACTGCGCGCCAGCACGGCGCGCGCACCCAGGCTGTCGCTCTTCGTGACGGCAGATTCAAGCTCCGTCCTCGCCTGACGAAAATCCTTCATGCCAATCAAGGCCGCTCCCAGGTAGAGCGAACACTCGGCCGACTGGTACTTGAGCCCGGAAGCGTCGGCCTGCCCCATCAGCGTCCTGAGCTGGGTGACTGCACCCTGCGAACGTGGCTCTTCGGCGGCGACCTTCGCAAGATTCAGGCTTGCACGCAACTCGTCGTACCGACTTGAGGCGCGTTTCGCAGTCTGAGCCGCTTGCTCGAAAAAGGCACGCGCGGTCCTCACATCACCGCGATAATAAGCGCTGTCCCCCTGATAGTTCAGCGTCTGCGCCGTGAGGCTTTGGCTCTTGAGTCCTTTGGCGACCTGCATTGCTTCGTCGAGATGCTTCTTCGCGTCGTCGAACCGGCCAACCATACTGAGCGCCAGGCCATATTCGCTCGATGTCTGGACCACCTCCGACGAGCGCTCCTTCAACTCGCGCCATTTCTTCAGCGCTTGATCGTCGGCCTCGAGGGCTGCCCCGTAGCGTCCCTGGAGGGCGTACAGCACGCCGAGTCCGAGCGAGGCGATCGCTTCTCCGCGCCCGTCATCCGCGCCCCGTGACAACTCTACGGCACGGACATATTGCTTCTGAGCCCGATCGTAGTCTCCGAGAACCGTGGAGACGCCGCCGAGGTTGGACAGCGTCAATGAGATGGCTGCCGCGATCTTGGACTTTTCGCGGATCTCGAGGGCGCGTTCGAGATACGTGCGCGCCTCCTCGTATTCCCCTTTCGCGTAGTAGGTCGTGCCGATGTTGCTCAAGCACAGCGCCTGCCGCTCCTCATCGCCCAGGTCGCGCTCAATCGGCAGCGCCGCTTTCAGCGATGCGAGGGCCTCGTCGTGCCGGCCTCGATCCAGGTAGTACACACCGAGGTTGATGAGGACTATCCCGACCGTCCGCTTGTCGTCGGCGTCCTTGGCGCTTTTGAGCGCTTCCTGATACGTTGACACCGCTTCTTCCGAGCGGCCTTGGACATCATGGATCGCGGCGATGTCAGTGAGGAGCATGGCTGCTCCGCGCTTGTCGCCGATTTCCTGTCTAATCTCGAGCGCCTCCTTGAACTTGCGCATCGCATCGCCAAGGCTCCCGAGATTCTTGTACGCGGTTCCCTCGGCGTGCAGCACTCTCGCCTTGAGCGGCTTGTTATCGAGGCGAACGGCCTGACTCTCGGCGGTCGTCAGCCAGTCGAGCGAGCCCTTGTAGTCGCGACGGCGGATTGCGTTTCGACCGGCCGCAAACAACGCGTCGGCGAACTTCGGATCGGCTTGGAGCACTTTCACGTACTCGTCACGTGCCTTGTCGAATGCACTGTTCGCATCGTAAAGGCTGGCCAGCTCGAACCGGAGCTGCAGATCGTTGGGCCGGGCTTTCACCAGCCGTTCGTACGACTCGATGGCCTTATCGTTATCCCTCGTCGCCAGGGCATGAGCCGCGGCGATCATTTCCCGCTCGTCCTGAGGAAGCTTTGAGCTCAGGTCGATGGCGCGTTGCGAAGCTTTCGTCGCATCCGACCACTTCCCCAGCGCAGCCAGGCTCTGACCCAATTTCGAGTAGGCAAGGGCGAACCCCGGATCGGCCTTGACCGACGCTTCGAACCGCTGCACAGCATCGGCGTTGTTCCCGTCACGCGCCAGTGCCTGCCCTTCGCTGTAATTCGTCAGCGCCTGCACCGATTGCGTCGACGGCTTGGATGCCGTCGCTTGCAGCTCCTCGATTGCCGACGACTCGAGCGCGAGGTTGCTGTGGATCCCGCTTGCAAGCTGCTGTGCGACCTTGAAGAGATCGTTCTCGTTTGCCGCTACGGCGTTCAACGGGATCGGCGCGCCGCTTGCGCCGAACATCGCGGCCGTGATTTGAATCTGGTCGCCGACCTTGGCGAAGCGGCCCGACACCACGGTATCGGCGCTGCTGAATTCCCGGAACCGGCGCGCCGCCGTCTGATCGAGCTCGGTGTTCTGGCCGAGTCCGAGATCGCGAAGGAGCTGAGCCAGGTGTGCCGAGGGTACCGAACGCAGTCGCGCGGACTGACCGAGGTTCGCTGTGATGAGATCAGCCAGGCTGACGCCCAAAGAATCGAGCTTTGGGTCACCCGTCGCGTTCTGAAACGGCACCACCGCTAAAGCAACAGAAGACGAGGTCGCCGTCGCCGGCTCCTTTCCAACGGAAAACAGTCGGTGGCGAAACACCATTCCGGCGCCGAGCACCGCGCCGAGCGCGCCAATTACAGCAATGCGCTTGACCGAAAGCTTCCGCCGCGCAGGCGCCGCAACTGCCGGCTGCGTTCGCGTGACCAGCGGTGCAGCCAGCGTGCCCGCCCGCCCCTCACGCCCGACGGGATCCAGCACCTCCAAATCCCGCGCGAGCTCCGCCGTTGTCTGATATCGCGCAGCCGGGTCCGGCTGCGTGCATCGGTCCATAATCCGCTCGAGCGCATCCGGAATGGCGGGATCGATCGTCCGTGCTGGCGGCAGCGGATTCTGAACACGTGTCATCAACTCGGCGACCGCGCTCTCGGCACGCGTCGCCTGCCGCTGTCCGAGGACCATGTCGTAGAGAATGAGACCGAACGCGTAGATGTCCGCGCGGTGATCGCACGGGCGCGCCATCGCCTGCTCCGGCGCCATGTATTCGAGCGTGCCGACGACAGCGCCCACGACCGTCGCGCCACCGCCCGAAACCGATCGGGCGATCCCGAAGTCCATGATGACGGCCTGGTCGTCCTCGTCGATCATGATGTTCGCAGGCTTCAGATCGCGATGTACGACGCCGGCTTCGTGGGCCGCGAGCAGACCGCTCACGACCTGTCGCGCGATCGTTACCGCGCGCTGGGCCGGTACTTTCCCTTCCTTTCGAAGGATGCTCGCCAGGTCGTGGCCCTGGATGTACGGCATCGTGATGTACTTGATGCCATCGATCTCGCCCAGATCGTGGATGCGGACCACGTTCTTGTGGGTGACTTGACGAGCCAGCAACAGCTCGCGTTTGAAGCGTCGCTCGAGATCACGCGCTGCCGCCGGATCTTCCGTCACCTCGGGACGAATCACCTTCAGCGCGACGGCGACGGCGAGCTCGTCGTCCCAGGCTTGATAGACCGCGCCCATACCGCCGATTCCGAGCAGCCGAATCAGGTGGTATCGGTTCCCAAAGGCAGTGCCCGGCGCCAGCGGACCGGTGTTGGAGACGAAGGTGCCTCCGGTGGTCGGTCCAAACGACGCAGCGCGTGTCATCTGCGTTGCTGAAACTGGCGGAGGCGTGCCGACTGCTGTCGCCGCCTCGGCGGCGCGTTTCGCCCTCGTGAACGCCGCGTTCGGCGGGCGCTGCGACGTGGCCGCCTCGCTGGAGCCACCGAGCCTTGTACCGTCGTCCGGGTCGCCGCGCGAAGTAAGTGCGTCCTCCGACGGTCGGAAGGAGGTGACCGCGTCAGGCGGGAGCGTCGCGACGTGGCGGTGGCACGCCGAACACACAGCGACACCGTCCGGCAGGCCAGCGCCGCAGTAAGAACAGAACATAGAGGGAGCCAGGTGCGATTATCCCCTACGCATCGCAGGCCGTAAAGAAGAAACGCCTGAAAATGCATTATCCAACAGGGTTAGCGCCACAGCTGAGGAGCTCGAGCCTTCCGAGATGGGTTCCTACAATCTGTACGAATCGTATTAGCGTCGTGCGCGGAACCTGGAGGGCTGCGGGGATCAGCCATGGGGGCCCCAGGGCGGGCTTTCATAGATCGAGCGCGCCGCCGTCTCCTGATCGCGAGAATGCCTCGACCGTATCCGAGGACGTCTGGGTCCAGTGGCACCTTCATCGTCGGAGCTCGGCAGCTCGCGAGATCACGGTTCTGTGCTAATGGTTCGGCGGTTTCGCGGATCGAGGTTCGTGGCGGGCGGGGATCCGACGGTGCGTGTCGCGCGTGGGGGTGAGCCCCCACGCGCATTCAGAGCTCGGGGCGCTCGAGAGGACTGGCGGATAGTCGCAAGGCTATGCGTGGTGAGGCCCGTGAGAGCGGACGATCGGGAGATGAACTGAGAGCCGCCACGGCTCGCCGTGCGCTTCGAGATCCCAATTGAAGCAGTCCAGCGCAAGTTGGACGGCATGAACCGCGTCGGACCCCAGACCAAGGAGCTGTCGATTGTCGCCCGCTCCGAAACCTGGTTCGTCGGCTTCGTTCGCGACGTACCTGGAGGCGACCCACAGACCCGCCCATTGCTCCTTCGTCAGGCAATAGACACGATAGTCGGTGCCAGCATCCCACAAGGATCCCAGACGGAACACGAGGCACTCCGGGGCATCGTTGCAGGCGTGGAGCACGGCATCCTGCTGATCCCGCGTCAGAGGCGCCCAACCGCGAGGGAGCACCACCCTTTCCTTCTCTTCGCTCAGACGCACGCCTCTTGCGGGACGCACGTCAACGTACTCGTGTGGAATGTGCATGTTCTTTCGCTCTCGGTCTTTTGTATTGCGTTCGTCTTGATTGCTCGACATGGTTCTGCTCGCATCGAACCTTGCCGTCGCTTGTGAAGCCCGGGGCCAGTGACGGCTTACCCATCCCGCCGCACACAAAACGTGCGATGGGGACCCCCGGCGTTTTGCTTACCTCGCACGATCGCCAAATCCGCTTCGCACGTCCGAGGCGGCGCCGGTTGCGGCAGATACCGCCGCGCCCGACGACGCCTCGGGGGAGAAAGCGGTGGTTCGCTCTTCCACCGCGGCTGCCACATTGGCACGTGCCAGCGCCGACTCGTAGAGGCGAATCCAGGTTTCAGCCGCAGCGGCAAGATCCAGGTTTCTCGCGAGGAGTCTCTCGTTCTCCTCTTCGAGCCGGGCGTTCTGACGCGTCAGGAGAGCGATTCGCGAGTCGTAGTTCGCGCGGACTCCCGCACTCGTGAGCCTTCGCATCTCCAGCCAGCTCAACGTCACTGCTGAATCCATGTCGGCTCCCGCTCACCGGCTGTTTTCGCGGCTGCTGCTGGATACAACGGCGTACGCGTGAGAATCGAACAAAGTCCGCCGATGGGGGGCTCGGGAGCTCGGGGCCTCGGCTGTGGCTGAGCAGGCTATGGTTGACTCGGGTCGCCAGGCTGCCCGTCGGAGTCAATTCGGCCGACGGGCGGCAAAGCCGAAGGCCGTCGCGCGAAGGCGGCTGTTCAGCTGGAACTAACGCAGAAACCGATTGGGCCTGATCGGCAGCTCACCTTTCGGCGTGGGCGCCCATGAGCTTCGAGCAGGCCGCCGTCCCAACCCCGCTGCGTAGAGGACGGTCTCCGCGATGCCGTCGATCCCGAGGTCCGATTCGATTCGCGAATCAGCCAGCGCCATCACCGAGAAGGTGGCGAGATTCAGCGCGTTGCCCGCGAGACAAAAGGTCTGACACACGTGACCGGCCTCGATGAGGGACGCGCGATACGCGCGCGAGTACGGGTATCGCCACAACTGCCGCTTCAGCACGGCGGTGAAAAAAACGAGAGCGGATGCCTTCGCAAAGTAGCCACTCCCCGGCACGTACGATCGCAGGCGCGCGGAAGCCGGCGGCGCGCCGATGCGCTCGAGCGCGTGACGGCCAGAAGCGTAGTGGTACAGGCCTGGACGCAGTCCCGTAACATCGCGCGCAACGACGTACAGCTCGATAGGATGACGCGCACCACCTGATGGGGACGTCTTGAATGGAAGTTCTCGCGGACCAACATCAACCCAGTACTGAACGCCGCCGCTAAGACCGAGCACCGTGGCAAGTTCGTTCAGGCCGATCGGCTTCCCCGAGAATCGCCGCCACGTGCGGCGTGCGAGCACCACGCTCGCAAATTCTCCGTCGCGATTCAGACGAGGCAGGTTGATGGTTGCGGCGCCTCGATATCTTTTGAGAGGCGAAGGCATCGGCGATTCGCGTGCGGTCTCCGCGGCGCGACGCGCGGACTCTGCAGCGGACCAGTAACGCACATCCTTGGTCGCGGCGTGAAAGAAACCGGCCTCGGGATTCCACGGGTCGAGCGCGGTCATCGCGTTCACGCGCGGATCGTGCGGACGATCGGATAGTTGGAGTAACGATCGAGCCGCGAGCACTCGAAGCAGCCGCGTCAACCAGGGTGAGTCACCGATTGCCCGGCGGATGTCGTCGAGCGTCTTCCACTCGGCACAGAAATCGAGCACGGTGCAAACGAAGGAATCGACGGGGGCGATGTCATTCGTCGCGTAATTGCGAGCGACGAACGAGTCGTTTCGCCAGTACAGTACGAGATGCGGCGCCCGGCGGAACCGCACCGCACGCCGCGACTCCATGCTATTCGAGGGGAACGATCATGTTGGGGCCGCAGGCTCCGTCGATCTCATCGAGCATTCGGTTGAGGCGCGCCACCGTGTCACGCACCTTGTCGCTTGGCTGCTCTACCGCATTCAGCATCGCGACATGATCGCGAAGCTTCTTGCGCACGCCGCTCAGCTCGACTTGCTTCGGTTTCGGGGCGGGTTTCTTTGGTTTGCGGGTCTTCTTCTTGGCGGTTGATGAAGACGCGGACTTCTTCGATCTGCTGCGGGTTTTCGCCACGAGCACGCTCCTCTTGCAGTAGAAATGGACGAGCGAGTCTAGGCTACGGTGGAGCTGTCGTCAAGGTCCGAACCGGGTGGCTCCGCCAGCAGTTTGCGACGAGCGGTGGCGTCTGCTGGCAGGCTACTCGACACCGATTCGGTGCAGAAGCGCACCGAACCGTGGAGTTCCTCGAAGCGGATCTGCGTTCGGGTCGACCGCAAGCCAAAGGACTGCAGGATCCCGCTCCGACACGGCCCGCTCGAGCAGGTCCATCGCCGTCGAGTGATCACCAAGGGCGGCATAGGCGAACGCGAGCACGGGTGCGTTGATGGTCTGTTTTCGTTCGGACGCACCTGCCGTCAGCTTCGACAGTCCGTCGCGAGCGAGATCCACGTGCCCGGCGACCGCCTGCAATCGCAGGAGCTGCAGCCGCCATCCGGAGCCGGGTTCGACGGCCATGCCGATCGCCCGTTGGGTCTCGTCGATGGCTTCCGCGATGCGACCTTGGGCTTCGAAAACTCTGCCTAGCACGAATCTGGCCCTCGCGTAGGTCGGATCCAGATCCAGCGCCCGCAGCAGCGACTGGGCCGCGGGATCGTAATCGCGCTTGTAATAAAGGATCACCCCCTGCGTCTGGGCCGCGTCCGCTGCCAACGGGTCGAGGTCGACGGCGGTGCCGCACTCGACCGCTGCTTCATCGAGTCGCCTGGCGGCCGCAAGATACCGGCCGAACTGGGAGCGTGCGTACGTGAAGCTCGGATTCAGTTCTATCGCCCGACGATATTCCCTTTCTGCGCCCGCCCAATCCCAGTCGTAATAGAACCGGAGGTCGGCGAGCGCCACGTGCGCATCGGGGAGATCCTCATTCAGCGCGAGCGCCTTCTGAACTTCCGCGAGCGCAGACGCTCGGGCTTCCGGCTGCGAGATAACCTGATCGAAACCGAGCGCCACGTACGAGCGCGCCGCGCCCGCGTGCGCACCCGCGTGGGAGGGATCCAGTTGCAGCGTGCGGTTAAACGCATCGAGCGCCAGCCGCGCGCTCTGCGTTCCGTACCGCCCGATGTGGACGCGGCCCTGAAAGAACGCGGTCTCCGCATCCGCGCTCGTCTGAGTCCGCCGCGCGAGCCGGTTCGACTCGTGAGGCGTCAGCGCGCCGTCCACGGCACGGGTCACGGCGCGCGCGATGCCGGCCTGCAACGCGAACGTGTCCCCGATCGGCCGTTCGAACGACGTCGACAGGATCGTGCTGTCTGTTCCCGCAGAGATCAGCCGGACGTTCAGCCTGACGCGAGAAGGCTTGCCAGATCCATCGATCGCAGTGGCCACCGTGCCTTCGAGCAGCGTGTCGACTCCAAGGGCAGCGGCAATCTCACGCATCGGACGCTTCGTCCCTTTGAACTGCATGACCGATGTTCGCGACGTCACGCGCAACGCGCTGACCTGTCCGAGCGTTCCGATCAGCTCGTCGGTCAGGCCGTCGACAAACGACGACGGTATCGCCGCCCCGGACAAGTCAGCGAGCGGCAGCACGGCGACACTGGTAATCGCCGGCGGCGCCGTCTGCGGCCGGTACGTTGCCTTCACCGACCACACGATCAGACCCACGACGACGGCGAACGTCGCGGCAATGGCGCCCATCAATACTGGTCGACCCCTCGACTTCGTCCGGAATAGGCCCTTGGGTCGCGCTTCGTCAGCCGGCGCGGCGGCCGGGAGCGCGGTGACTTCCGGCTGAAACCCGTTGGCAGCTTGCCGAAGCTCTGCCTCCATTTCCCCCGCGCTCTGGTAGCGGGCCGAAGGGTCGTGCTCGAGTGCGCGTTCGATCACGCGGACGAACACCGCCGGCAGGTCGGGACGCACATCGAGCAGCCGGCGGGTCTGCCGATTCACGTGCGCGCGCGCCAACTGCTCCATCGTGGTCGCGACGACAGGAAACTCTCCCGTGACCAGATAGAAAAGCAGCACGCCGAGGCTGTAGAGATCCGTCTGCACGGTCGCTGCCTGTCCGCGGAACAACTCGGGCGCGAGGTACATCGGCGTGCCGACCATTCGCGGTGTTCCGAGCGCCAGCTTCAATTCTTCGCCCGTGCCGAAGTCCATCAGAACGATGCGGCCGCCGTTCTCGCGCAGAACGTTCTGCGCCTTGACGTCTCGATGCAGAAGACCGACGCGGTGGACGGCGGCGAGCGCGGCGCACAGATCCTGACCGATGAGCGACGCCTCGCGGGCGCCGAACGGCCCGCGCGTCTTGACGATCTGTTCGAGCGATTCGCCGCGGATCAACTCCATCCACAGGCCGATCTGCGACTCGTGCCGCTCGGCGCCGTAGACCTGCACGACGTGAGGATGTCGGACCCGCGCAAGCCGGCGCGCTTCCTCGAGCACACGGGCGTGCGCCCCGCGCGCCGACGCTTCGTGCCGGCGAAGAAGCTTGAGGGCGACTTCGCGGTGCAACTCGGTATCGAAAGCCCTCGAGACCTTGGCGGACGCGCCCTGGCCGATAGGCTCGAGCAGCACCAGGCGGCCCCACCGGGGCCCCCACGGCGCGGACTTTGCGCCGTGGGGTGGGAGCCGAGGCCCTTCGGGAACCGGAGCTTCCGTCGCAGGGAACCGCTCGAGTTCTTCGGGGATGCTCCGATAGAGCGAAGCGATGCTTTCAACGAGACGGAGATGGCGAACGAGCCGCTTGTCGCGCTCGGCGGCGTGCGATTCGAAGCCGGCCCAGTCGACCGGTACGCCGTCAGCCACGGACTCGGCAACAGCGCTCACCGCCTGCTGTCGATCAGCGCTCAACGTCCATCTCCTCCGCCAGCCTCACGAGCGCGCGGGACACGGCCATGCGTGCAGCGTCCGATGACGACTTGCCGTACATCTGGGCAATCTGCTGATACGGCTGCTGCATCTCGACACGCGCGACGATGATGTCGCGCTCCTCTGGACGTAATCGCTGCAGCGCGGTCTCGTAACGTTCCATAGCCTCTCGGCCGATGGCCTCCTCCAGTGGCGATGCGCCAGCGTCCGGATGATAGTCCGCGTCGTCCAGCCCTTCGACGCCTGGATGGCGATGCACTCGCCGGACCTCGTCGCGGATCCGGTTCGTCAGCGCCTGACGCAAATACGCCTGCAATGCGCCCTCGTGGCGTGGCTCGAATGCGTCGATCCGCCGCAACGTCTGAACGAGGGTCTCCTGGACGAGATCCTCGGTGTCGCGCAGATCGCGCGTCCACTGCGGCAGACGGCCCCGTGCCCATCGTCGTAAGGGAGCTGCGTGTCGACGGAAGAGATCGTTGAGGGCCTCGTCGTCTCCCTGTCGCGCGCGCCGGAGCAGATCCGCTGTGGACGTCACGTCCGCGGAAGGGAAGAGCTTCGGATCATCCATGTCCGCCACAGTCTAGGCCGGGGGGCATCGCCCCGCCGGACCCGCCAATCGCCGTCGCTGGCGGGGCCCGTCGTCCCGCTCCGCTCCGGCGGGGCGCGCCGGTGGGGCGCCCAACTGTGGCTATCAATGGCACAAATAATAATACCGGAGGTGCCGCGGCCTGCTTCGCCGAAGCCCGGCGTTGTCACCGGGCGATGGCAGAAACTCGTCCTGCTTTTGGATCAACGAAAAGGTGAGGGCGACCGAACGAAGACGAGGGGTGAATGCACGAAAAGGCGGTCCGGAGACCGCCCGTATCGTGAATTCTATCTCGCGGCAGATTACCGGTGGCTAATCGTTCGTGACCTTACGGAGGAGAGCGAGATCTGTCAGCATTTTTCCGGCGCCGAGGACGACCGAAGTCAGCGGGTTCTCTGCGACGAGTACGGGCAGGCCGGTTTCCTCCCGCAGACGTTTGTCCAGGTTCCTCAGCAGCGCGCCGCCGCCTGTCAGCACCACACCGCGATCGAAGATGTCGGCGGAAAGCTCGGGTGGCACTCGCTCGAGCGCGTCGCGAACCGCGTGAACGATAGTTCGAATCGGCTCGGCGAGCGCTTCACGCACTTCGCCATCGGTGATGGTCACCGTCCGAGGCACGCCCTCGAGCAGATGCCGTCCCTTGACTTCCACCGTCAGGGGATGATCGAGTGGCGCGGCCGAGCCCACTTCACATTTGATCCACTCGGCCGTACGCTCGCCGACGAGGAGGTTGTGGTTGCGACGCATGAACTGCATGATCGCCTCGTCGAGGGCATTGCCCGCAACGCGAAGCGATCGTCCGTAGACGGTGCCCGCGAGAGAAATCACGGCGATGTCGGTCGTGCCGCCGCCGATGTCGATGATCATGTTGCCGGCCGCTTCGGTGACCGGCAGACCCGATCCGATCGCAGCCGCCATCGGCTCGTCAACGAGGTACACCTCGCTCGCCTTCACGCGGAAGCCGCTGTCCTTCACGGCCCGCCGCTCGACCTGGGTAATCTCCGGGGGAACGCCAATCACCAGTCGCGGCCGCCGCAGGGCTGTGCGGCCCGTCACCTTCCGAACGAAGTGCACAAGCATTTTTTCGGCAGCATCGAAGTCTGCGATGACGCCGTCTTTCATCGGCCGCACGGGCTTGATGTTCGCCGGCGTCCGGCCGAGCATCTCGTGCGCCTCGGTCCCGACCGCTTCGATGGATCCCTTGGCGGTGTTGAACGCCACGATCGAGGGTTCGTTCAGGACAATACCGCGTCCGCGCGCGAACACGCAGGTGTTCGCGGTCCCGAGATCAATCGCCACGTCGGTCGCGAACGCTGAGAACAAATTCATGTCTGGCTCCGGAGGAACGAGTCGGCAGGACGGTTGCGTTGGCTTCCGTCCTGCCCTCGTCGTGGAGGAGAGGTGCCGTTGCTGACAGGCTCTGAGGCACGAACCGTTCCGTTTTTGCCGAATCCGTTATCCAGCAGATTTTGGAGAATATGTGCGATTCATGGACAGAACGGGATTCGCACATCGTTCCGACAGGTTACGAATCCGATGGAGAATTACAGTTCTGCGAGGCGGCGGTTCTGAACCTGATCTGCGAAGAAGCGAGCCACTAGAATCCAGAAGCTAGAGTGAACCTGCCACGATCGCTCTAACTTCTAACTTCTAGAGTTTCTGTCTGGGTCACTTGACCGTGACGCGCCGCACGGTCGTCTCGCTCGCTGTTGTCTTGGCCACGTAGTAGAAGACGTCGCCGCAGAGGGCCGCGGCGGTCGGGTCCGGCATCGGAACGCCGCCGTCGAGTACCTCGAGGGAGGTCGCCGTTCGACCGTCGGCCGCCAGCCGGATGCGAACGATCCTGTAGCTCCCATCGGCAGCCTTCTGCGTGCCGACCAGGGAGCCGTGATGCCACCGGATCCGTTCGAGGCCGTTCAGGTCGATCTTCGTCCCTGCTTTGACCGTGCGACTCCGTCGCGACGTCAGATCGACCTGGACGATGCCCTTCTCGTGCGCGACATAGACGATCGACTCGGACTCCGGAGCCGCACTTGTCGCCCGTTTCGTTTCGAGCCCGGCCGCCAGTTTCAGATCGTGCGATTTCGGAGCGACACTGAAGAGGCGATTGCCGAGGCTGTCGAGCACGATGACGGTGCTGCGCGGCGCAACGGCCACATCGCCGAAACGTGCAGCACCGAAGCTCTCGGGCAATGACAGCGTGGAGAGCACGCGTGCCGAAATCAGCTGCAGCTTGTGCAGCGTCGCGCCGCCCGGCTCGTCGTTCCTGCCGCTGACGACCCAGAGGTCTCCCTCGTGCGGATCGATTTCGAGCGCCGCGATCTCGCCAAAACCGGCCGACTGCGCGCCGGCGAGGTTTGCGACGCGCTGCGAGGCTTCATCGACGACGGTCAGCTTGTGCGCTGTTCGATCGCCAACGATGAATCGGTCGGACACATCGTCGTACGCGAGCCCCGCGGGCGTGAATGCCGGCGTGACGAACCGGATTGCTTCGGCGGCATCACCGGCAACCGTGCCCTCCTTCGACAGCTTCTCGACATCCGGTCTGCGCGTTTTCGTTTCCGGCTCTGCCGATGTCTCGGCTTTCCCGCCGGCCTTCGTGGTCGCGGCCGCGTCAGCCGTCGCTCGCTCGAGGTCGCCCCAGCCGGGCAACGCGCGAACACGACGAAATTCGTCGTTTGTGGCAGCGTCCGTGACGATGCCCATCGCGGCCAGACGCTGGAGCATCACGAGCGCGTCGTGCGGACGGCCGCTGAGACTCTGCGCGCGCGCAAGCATGGTCAGGAGATCGGAATCGCTCTTCGGGCCCTTCTGTACCGCGCGCCAGGCGAGATCGTGGAACAGTTCGTACTCCTGTCTATCGGCGGCAGCAAGCGCAAGGCGCTTGCACTCCTGCCATGACGAGCAGTCGGTGTCGCGTGCCTGCCCCGAGCCCTGTCGAGGGGTTTGCGCCGGGTTGTGCGGAGGAACGAGGAGTATCGAAGTGAAGAGTAATGTTGAAGCAAGTACCATCGATTGCGCCGGCTCGCGTAACGCGATTATAGTCGGCCGATGTGTCGTGATGCGTGGCCGGCTCAGATTCCGCTCCTTTTACTGGTACTGGTGATCACCGGTTGCGGCGGAGACAGCACGTCCGCGCCGCCTGACGTCGCGGCGCCTCCGGCCGATGCCGTCAAGACGTCCTCGGGTCTCGCTACTCGCGTCCTCAAACAGGGCACCGGCTCCCGCCATCCGGGACCGCATGATTCGGTCACGGTCCACTACACCGGCTGGACCACCGATGGGCAGATGTTCGACAGCTCCATGGCTCGCAATGAGCCTGCAACGTTCAATGTGGATGGCGTCATTTCCGGCTGGACGGAAGCGCTGCAGCTGATGGTCGAAGGTGAGAAGCGGCGGATTTGGATTCCTGAGAAGCTCGCCTACGCAGGTGCTCCTGGCGCGCCACAGGGGATGCTGGTCTTCGATGTCGAGCTCATCAGGATTGGTCGATGAAGCGCCTGCGGCCGCGGCGAGCGAGCGGAGCGGGGTCCCCGACGCGCGTTTTGTGCGCGTTGGGGTGCTCGTAGCGAGTCGAGCCGCAGCGCGTGGGTGGGGCCCACGCGCAGTGAGAAAAGATGCTCGGTAGGTTCAGGGCTCAGGGTTCAGGGGTCAATTCGGATTTCGATGAGGAGGCGTAATGGCAAAGTATCTGTTGCGCGCGTCGTACACGTCGGAAGGCGCGAAGGGCTTACTGAAGGATGGCGGCTCTAAACGAGCGAGCGTCGTCGAGGCGGCGGTCAAGGCGGCGGGTGGAAAACTCGAGGCGTTCTACTTCGCCTTTGGCGAAGATGACGTCTACATCATCGCGGACTTGCCGGACCATCAGACGGTAACGGCGTTCGCGCTTACGACCAGCGCGTCCGGTGCGGTGAAGGTGGCGACGACCGTGCTCATGACGCCGCAGGACGTGGATGCGGCCGTCAAGAAATCGGTCTCGTACACGCCACCGGGACGTTGACGCTCGATATCAGAAGCTCGAATCTAGAAGTTAGAGTGAATCGTGTCACGATCGCTCTGGCTTCTATCCTCCAGCTTCTGATCCCTGACGCGATTCACCGACTGGAGAGTAGATCGAGCAGCTCGAGGATCGCCGCGATGCCGGAACCCGCAGGCTGGTCGGCCTCCGGCGCTTCGGGCGTCGTGACGCTCTGCTGCGCCGAGTCATCCGGCCGGATGTCCCGTGTGCCACGGTCGCGCCCCGGCGCATCCACGATCTGGCGGAGTTCACCAAAATCCAGCCACACGATCTCGCAGGTCTCGCAGTTGTCGATCACGACGTTGCCGGGGCCGTAGTACGGGTGGGTTTCCATGCGAGCGCTGCAGACCGGACAGCGTACTTCGCGCTGCAGGTCCTTCGGATCGATGGGGACCGGCGCGGACGGCGGTGTCGTTGCCCACGCGCGCCGCTTGCGGACGATGTCGATGAACTTTCCGCGTGGGATGAGCAGACCGCGGCAGTTGCCGCAGTGGTGAACCGGGAACAGCCCGTCGACGAGCGCCGATGACAGCGGCTTCCGGCAGGCAGGACACGGCAGCGGAGGCTGCGCTTCGCCGAGAACGCGAACGCCTTCGTCCGCCGTGGTCTCTGGGAAGTGAAAGGCGCCGCAGTACCGACAGAAGTAATAGCCGCGCGTCGCGATGAGCTCCATCGCGGCGCCGCATCCGCTGCAGTTCACCTTTCCCTGGACCCTTCCTTTCTCCCTTGTCTTTCTTTAATGCTCGCGGGGCCCCACCGCCTCCACCCTTTTCTTACGGAGGCGGCACGGTCGCACCGAAGCTGTTCAGCGCCTCCTCCTCCGAGTCGAAGGTCTCGAAGACCGACAGCAGTCGAGTGATGCCCATCACGCGATGACTGCGCGCCGAGAGGTGCAGCAGCTTCACATTGCCGCCCTTCCGGCGCACGCTCAAGTACTTCGCGACGAGCGAGCCGACGCCGGCGCTATCGATGTAGTCGACCCCGTGAAGATCCACGATGACCTTCACGCGGCCCGCGGCCACGAGTCCGTCGATACATTGCCTGAACTCCAGCTCCCCTTCGTAGAGAACGAGCCGGCCAGTCAGTTGAAGGATCGTCACGTCCCCAACGCGGCGTTCTGCAATCGTCAGCAACTCGACCTCTTCGGTGACGATTATAGTCGGGCGGAGCCAAGAGCCGAATCACTAATCACTGATCCTGAATCCTTTATCGTCGGATCCCCGGATCTTTGAATCTTCGGGGTCCTCAATCGTCGAGATTAGGATTCCACGATTTCTGTTTCGAGGATTCGACGAGCAGTGATTCACGATTGGGGATCAGGATTCACGATCAGGGATCGATTGTCCGGCCGGCGACCTAGGTAACAGATCTGTCCGGGGACATAGGTAACAGTTTTCTTACCTCAAACATGTTGAGAACGGCGCGTGTGGGAGCTGTGGGAAACGCGCTCTTTGCGTTTTCCAAGGAGTTTGTGGACG
>JBKPCD010000237.1:0-29778 GCA_046727175.1 Acidobacteriota bacterium
GGGCTCAAGTGCCCGGCCGACGCTTGAGCGACGAGAGCTGGGTTCGTTGACGCTTCGGGAGTTGCAGGTGCCGTAGGCACCGCAACGGCTGCGACGCCTGAATCTGGGGTTGGACGCGTCGGACTGACGCTTTGGCCACAGCCCGTGACACCGATCAGCCCTAGTACGGCCAGAGTAAAGGAGATGCGTGCTCGAGACGATGGGGTTGTGCATGAATCTGCCTCCTGGAATGGGCGGTGTTCAAAACCCTTCAATGAATCTTCGTGGTCTTCGTCGCTTCGTGGTCTTGGTGATTTCGCCGTCGGCGCGTGACAGTGAAGATCATTCAATGTCTGGCTCGGTCCGAGAAGTCGAGCTATTGCCCGGCCGCAACCGACGGCGCGATCGACAGGAACAAGCCATTGAAGAACAGCTTGTAGCACCCGTGCGGCTGCGATCGGAAGAGAATCTCGGGAGCCATCAGAAACAGACGTCCCTTTCCCACGTTCGTCTCGACGATCTCGACGCCGTTCTCGAGGTACTGCTGGCCCCACGCCCAGCCGCTGCGAAGCGGTGACGCGTCCGCGAACCAGGCGACGCGGCGAATCCCTTTTGCCGCGGCGTCCGGCGCAAGCTTGAACACAGGATCGTTGTCGAAGAACACGTCGAGCTCCTTGCCGAGCCCGTGAGCGAGTGGATTCGTGTCATCGACGCTGACCCGGAGCACCGCGCCGGGCACGTAGAACTTCTCGCGCGGCAGCGGGCTCTCGTTCTCGATCAGCTGATTCGCAACCGGCAACCCGAACTGCTGCACGCCACCCATCGCGGAGGCGCCGATACCAATCACCGTTCCGCCGTCCTGGACGAACTGCTTGATCTGCGCGAACGTCTGCGCTGACACCTGCCCTTGGCGACGTGCGAACTCCTCGGGGATCGCCTGCGGCGTGAAGCCCGCGCGTCCGCCGCGTCCCTGATTGCCGCGACCACCGCCGCCTCCCGCGACGTTGCCTGCCCCCACATCGCCGCCAGGAAAGACGTCACCACCTGGCCCGGCGCCACGGCCACCGCGTCCTCCTCCGCCAATCTGAAGGCCGGCGCCGTTGAACACGAGTACGTCGTACTTGTCATGAAGGTTACCCTTATCGAGATCAGGCGGAAACACGCGCTCGTACGGGAACTCGAAGTTCTCGAGGATCAAGCGCGTCCATCCCGAGGGCATGTTGCTGTTGCCGTACGTGTCGAACAGGCCGATGCGCGGCGTTCGGAGCGTCGCCGCGGCGCCCGAGGGAGCAGTGCCAGCACCGTCGAAGCTCACGCCGAGCTCGTTCGCCGCTTTCTCGAGTATCGCGCGCGTCGTCGGCTTCGCCGCCACGTAGAACGTGCCGCGTCCGAGCGGGCCGTTCTGCAGCCACGAGACCTGCTCTCCTGCCTTCAACAGGCGATTGATGACAATGAAGCTGTCGTTTGCCTGGTGACTGAAGTAGTACCCGGCAGGCGACGAGGCGCTCGTGATCTTCCCCGCGGGAACCTTCGCGAAATCCGTCAGCTTCTCGAACGGCCCGCTGACGTCGTCGAGGACCCGATCGAAGCGCACGCCCATCTGAAACGCGAGCGTGTAGCCGGTCGCATCGTACGGTGGCGTCGGGGGCCCTCCGGGATACGGAATGTCGTCAGGATGATCCTGCGGCTCGAACATGTCCATCACGTGCGGCCTGAACGCCTGCGCGGTCCTGACGATGTACGAATTCGCCGGGTAGCTCTTGCCGCCGAGCGTGAACGACGAAGTGGCGCGCAAGGTCGTGACACCGGTCTTCATCAGCGTGTTCACGAACTTCGTCGCCGTTCCGAAGTCGGGCTGATCGGAAGGAAGGATGAACCCGCGCGGATCGCGCAGCTCCGGTGAGGTCAGCGCCGCGTAGAGCGGACTCTCCCCGCGGCCTCCATCACCACGGCCGCCGCCGCGACCGCCGCCGTCCCCCCGTCCCCCTCGACCTCCCGCCGCGCTCGTCGAAGCCGCACCCGGAATTGCGCTTGGCGCCGCGATCGCACCGCGCGCAACGAGGTCCTCCTGCACGCGCGCCATCTCGTGCGGCGTGAACGTCCAGTGATCCTCGCTGCCCCACTGAATCTCGTCCCGACCCATCCGGTAGATGTCGTAGAGGACCTTCTCGCGATAGCGTGACGCATAATCAACGATCGCGCGGTTCGCGGTGATCGAGTACTCGATCGACTGCCGCATGTGCCATTCCTGCTGCGGCTTGATCGGCCACCACAGGTTCGAGTCACCCAGCTGCTTGCTCGCGATGAATGGGATGCTGATCGGATCGGGGTTGCCGATCGTCTCGGTCAGGATTCCAATCATGTTGTGGAAGTGCGCGGTCGTTCGCAGGCCTCCATTGAACCACGTGGAGTACGGCGCGCCTCTGCGTTGGGTGACGCCGGACTTCCCTTCCATCAGAAAGCGCTCCAGCATCATCGCGCCGACGACGTCGATTCCTGCGATGGCGTAGGGGTGCTGGTAGTAGTTGAACGGATCGCGGAACGGCGCGGCGAACATGACAGTGCCCTGCGGTCCGGTCTGGTGGTGATTGTACATGATTTGCGGGTACCACTCGCGGTACATCACGTGGTCGATGTTCGTGGACTCGGCGAGCGCGGCCATGTAGAAGTCGCGATTGTCGTCGTGGCCGGCGTACTTGTTGTACAGAATCGGGATGTTCATGTTCCCGTGCTGCATGTACCAGTCCGAAACGAGATCCATTCCGTCCGGATTCACCAGCACGCACAGCTGAATCACGTCGTCGAGAAACCGCAGCGTTTCCTCATCGGTTCGGCTGACCATCTGCCAGACGTGCTCGAGAAGCTGCTGGGCGCCGAGCGTTTCGGTCGCGTGAAGGCCGCCGTCGATCCAGACCACCGCCTTTCCTTCCTTGGCGAGCGCGCGAGCCGCATCGTCGGTCAGCCCTTCGGCGTTCGCGAGCCGGCTCGAGATGGTCTTGTAGCGCGCGAGCTTCTGGTAGTTGGAGGGCGATGTAACGATCGCCATCAGCATCGGCCGGCCCTCGGAGCTCTTGCCGATGTCCACGACGCGCAGGCGAGGCGACTCCCTCTCCAGCTTCTTCCAGTACGCCATGAGCTGCTGGTAGTTGACGAGGAAGTAATCGTCGCCGATGCTGTGTCCCCACTCGGCCATCGGCGTCGTCAGCTGCCCGGTCGATGGGCGGCATGCCGCCTGTGGCGCCGCGCTCGTCTGCGCGCGCGGCCAACCCTCGATGCGCGCCAGGATGAGAAGCGTGGAAAGGATGATGGAGAATCGTCTGAACGTGAACATCGATCCGAGCCTCCGAATCTTTACCAGTCTGCTGAAGACTCATCCTGGATGGCACATGCGAAATGGGAGATGGGAAATGGGAAAAACCTGGGCATTGTGCCATCTCCCATCAGGCCGGTCTGTTTCAGGGGCCTGTTAGATCTGCGCCGAGGCGCCGACGGCGACCTCCGGAAGATGGACTGCCGCTCTTGGAAACAGGCGCATCTTCGCACCACTCGCGCTCACGGCGAGGTCAAATGCCTCCGACAGGGGTTTGTCGAGCAGCGTGTTATAGAAGACCTCGACCCAACGCGCCATCATCTTGGCGCTCACCATGTCGCGCGTTGCAACAACGTTGGTGACGGACAGAAGCGTCGCAGCGAGAACGAGCGACTCGCAGCTCCCGACGACAACGAGGCGGGTCTTCGCTCGACTCAGGAGCCCCGCAAGCGCCTCGGCCGACAGCAGGTCCTCTTGGTCCGCGATGCTCCCGCCTGTTTCCGCGTCGACGTCGCTGAAGTACAAGTCTCCGGTTCGCGGGCAAACATAGGTCGGGATGTGCACGACATCCACTGTTTCCATGGTCAGGCGTCTTCGGAGTTCATCGGATGTCGTGATGATGCTGTGTTGCACGACCTGAGGAAAGGCTTTCTGGACGACCTCGATTTGATTCTGGAACCCCAAGTCGAGGAATTGCAGGCTGGTCACGCAGATGACGCGGGGTTCGCGAATGATCGTTTCTTCGGCAACACCGCTGCCCAGCGTGGTGGACTGCTCGCGTTCTGCGAGGTACCGGCGCTCGAAATCCCGCACCTCGCTCGCGTACGCCTCGAAATCAACAGCCGGGACATCGGATGTGAGCTTCGCCGCTATCTCGTTGTAGAGGGCTCGAATTCCGTTCGGATCGGCGAGTTGAACACCTTGAGCCTCGCTCAGAGGAACGGGCAGCTGCTCGCGCACAAGCCCGCTGTGACACAGCGGCACGATAGGAACGCGCCTGACTCCGGCGGCGCCCGCCTCGTAATGAATCCAGGGGCGGTCGATGGACTCAGGACTGCACAGGATCAGGTGCAGTTGTGAGCTCTGGAGCGCGCCAATAAGCGCGCTGAGCCACTGCGTGCCGACTGGAATGCTCGTGATATCCGAAGACGCGAACAAATCAGCGAGACCGAGGAAATCGGCATCGATATGCTTCCGCAGGAGATCGGCAAGTCGGGATTCAACGTTCAGATGGCTGAGAAAGATCTTCAGATGGCCCATGGCGAGCTCCGATTACTGATCAGTGTCAAACCTGCCCTGCAGCAAAGGTCAAACGTTCTGAGCACACGGCTGCCTCGCGGCGAGATTCTAACGTGGGGGAAAGGTGAGCGCCACTCCTGAGACTTCCCAATCGAGCGAGTACCGGAACGTCGATCTCCAGATGCCACCCGGCACCTTCGGCACCTTCGCACCGAGCACCAAGCACCCTGAGCACCTAGCACGCAGCACCCTCGAGTTGCTACGATACCTCGTCAGTGGCCGAATTCCTGTCGCTCCACGACGCCATCGCCCGGTTCGTGAGCAATTCCGATCGCGTCGCGCTCGAGGGGTTCACGCATCTGATTCCCTTCGCGGCAGGCCATGAAATCATCCGCCAGGGTCTCACCGATCTGACGCTGATCCGGATGACGCCGGATCTGATCTACGACCAGATGATCGGCTGCGGCTGCGCGCGGCGGCTCGTCTTCTCCTGGGGCGGGAATCCCGGCGTCGGGTCGCTGCACCGGATGCGGGACGCGGTCGAGCAGGCGTGGCCCCGCCCGCTCGAGATCGAGGAGCACAGCCACTCCGCGATGGCGCACGCGTACGCAGCAGGCGCGGCGGGCATGCCGTGTGCCATCTTCCGGGGCTACATCGGATCGGATCTGCCGGGCGTCAATCCGCGCATCCGTTCGGTCGTGTGTCCATTCACGGGAGAGGCATTGGCTGCGGTCCCGGCGCTGCGTCCCGATGTGACCATCATCCACGCGCAGAAAACGGACCGTCTGGGCAACGTCTTGATCCGGGGCATCGTTGGCGTCCAGAAAGAGGCCGTGCTGGCTGCGACGCGCGCAATTGCGACGGTCGAGGAGATCGTGGACGACCTCGGCACGACCGGGACGAACGCGGTGGTGCTGCCGTCGTGGACGCTCAGTGCGATTGCCCTGGCCCCTGGTGGCGCGCGACCGTCGTACGCGCACGGCTACTACGTTCGCGACAATGCGTTCTACGTCGAATGGGATGCGATCTCGCGCGACCGCGATCGGTTTCGCACGTGGATCGACGAGCACGTGATCAACCCGCGCGATACTGCGCACGCCGCCGGAGCGCGATGACGTACACACCAATTGAAATGATGACGGTTGCGGCCGCGCGAGCGCTGAACCCGCACGATATCTGTTTCGTCGGGATTGGCCTGCCGTCGGTCGCATGCAACCTGGCACGGCTCACGCACGCGCCGACGCTCACGCTCGTGTACGAATCGGGGACGCTCGACACGAAACCCGCGGTGCTGCCGCTTTCCATCGGTGACGGAGAGCTTTGTGAGACGGCGCTCTCGACGGTGCCGGTTCCCGAGATGTTCCAGTACTGGCTTCAGGGCGGCCGCATCACCGTGGGGTTTCTCGGCGGCGCCCAAGTCGATCGCTACGGGAATCTGAACAGCACCGTGATTGGTCGATACGAACGGCCGAAGGTCCGATTACCCGGCAGCGGCGGCGCAACGGAGATCGCGACGTGGTGCCAGCGGATCGTCATCATCATGCCGCAGAGCAGACGAACCTTCGTCGCAAAGCTCGATTTCCTCACGTCGCTGGGTCACGGGCCGACCGGGCGTGAGCGCAAGGCCCTTGGCCTGCGAACCGAGGGGCCTACGTTGATCGTCACCGATCTTTGCACGATGCGGCCGAACGAGGAGACGAACGAGTTCGAAGTCGCGACCTTGCATCCGGGTGTGACTCGCGATCAGATGCGCGAGCAAACGGGATGGGATCTGCGATTCCGGGAGAACGTCGCCGAGACACCAGCACCGACGTCCGGGGAGCTGGCCGTGCTGCGCGACCTTCTCGAGCGCACCGAACGCGCGCATGCGCGAAGCGCGGTCAGCTGAACTCCGGCTCCAGGCTCATGGCTTTTGGCTTTGGGGCGCCCAAAGTCCAAAGCCGTGAGCCTGAAGCCGATTTGACCGCTGCGTCATTCCAGCCGATAGATCCGCACTGACTTGTTCGCTGTCCACGGCGTCAGCTCCGGATGCTCGCTCAAGTGCGCGAGGCGCTCTTCGCTCATTTTGTCAGTGAACACGATCACAATCGTCACCCCCAGCCGCCGTAAATAGGTGATGGTGTTCCCTTCAGGGAACTCGGCTAGCGCGGCAGCCTCGCGAGTGTACCGTTCGGGCATGAAGCTCGAATACCCATTGACCAGTGGCAGCCAGAAACGCGTCGACGCCAGCATGCAGTCGACGTTCTGAAACGCATCACGCGGCTGAGGGAAGGGAAAGCACGCGACGAGATCGCGATCGCTGGTCCGAAGGTTGTCGAAGATCGGCGAGATACCTTCGAAGGCGCGGTACTGAATGGGCGCTCGCAGGGCTTCGAGGTGAGCGCCGAGCAGCAGCACGATGGCAAGCGCCATCGCGTGCCGCCTTCGACGGCGCAGCAGGTCCGCCAAACCAAAACCCGCGAGGATTGCCACGGCGGCGAGAAACATCTGACCGAACCGTGAAGCCCCGCGTATGCCCGCCATAATCGGGAACACCCGGCCCAAGAGGTCGTACAACGGGAACGCGGGACCAAATGACATCGCGAATGCAACGGCGCCGAACGCGGCCGCCATCCGCGCACGTCGATCGTTCCAGGCGACGCCGCGGACGAGCGCTGTAAGCACGAGCCCCAATGCAAGGAATCCGGGGAAGAGCGCGTCCCGATCGAAGAACCGATAACTCCACAGGCTGAAATGCAGCCGCCCGCCGGTGGCGAGATAGTCCGTGAGATGTGCCGAGTACAGCGACACCTCGCCCGTTGAGCGCGTGAAGCCTTCTCCACGACTCACGCGCAGATAAGGCAGCAGGAACGGTGTGAGCGCGAGGACGGCGGCGCCAGCCGACAGCAACAACAATCCCGCAGTACGCCGGAAGCGCGCGCCAATCCAGTCCGCTGGCCTCACTGCGACCGCAGCCACGAGCGAAAGAGCTGTGAAAACGAGAATGTACCCGCATGTCAGCGCCTGGAGCACGAACCAGACGGACAGGCGGACGGCATCCCGGATCCGTCGCAACGTCAGCAGCCGGTCGAGCGCCCAGAGTGCGAGGGGGAAGAATTCGAGGTGCTGGTCCTGAATCTCCGCGAATCGCGTGAGCGTGAACGCGTTGAACGCCATCAGCGAACCGCTGAAGATTCCGGCGACCCGATTCCCCGTCCACTTCCCCACGACGAGGCTCGTCGTCCATCCGGTCAGCGCGAGGCCGGCGATCAGCACGACGTTGTACGCGAGTACCGGGGAAGCGCCCGACCACAGCAGCGGTGCCGCCATGACCGCCTGAACAATCAGGTGATCGGAATAGGCGAGCGTGTCACGCTCGGGATAGAACGTGTTCGTGTCGAACAGGCGCAGAGGATCGTGCGCCAGCTGATGGGCGTCCCACGCCAGGATCCACTCGTGATGGACGGTATCGTGGGTGTCGTTCCGCGATAGGCGTCCAGGAGCTGTCGCAAGCGGCCAGGTATGGATGATCGCGAGGAGAATGAACAGCGCCAGCGTCGCCAGCGGTTGAAGACTCCTCGAAGATCGCATCCGGACGAGTGTAAGCACAGCAGGATGTCACTTCAAAGGAGGTCAGGTCGCGCCTCCTTGTCGATCTCCCGGTCCGCCGTTCGACGTGTAGATGGAGCGCGACAGCCGGCGAGGCAAACCGAAACCGGAAGCGGCCGGATCGTGCACGAATTGAGGTTTAATCAACGGTCAAAGGAGAAATCTCGATGCGATTCCTGTCGATTTACAAGGCCGTGGAACGGAACACCCCGCCGACCGTGGAAGAGATGACGCGGATGGGCAAGCTGATCGAGGACAGCATGAAGGCGGGCGTTCTGCTCGCGACCGAGGGATGCCTCCCGAGCGCCAAAGGCGCCCGCGTGAGGCGTTCGGGCCACACGGTGACCGTCACGGACGGACCGTTCACCGAATCGAAGGAGCTAATCGCGGGCTTTGCCATTCTCGAGGCGGACTCGAAGCAACACGCGATCGAGCTGACAAGAGAGTTTCTGAGCGTCGCTGGCGATGGCGAGTGCGAGATTCGTCAGATCGCCGAAGCTGGTGACTGTGGACCCCACACCGGCGACGCGGTGCAGCAGCAGGCCAGACTCGCGGAACAGTTCACCAGCTGACGCGGGCGTTCACGAACAGAATCGCGGGCCTTGGGGTGCCCGGCGGTGCGCCGGGCACCTGCCACCGTCACTTGATCTCCGGCGCAGCCAGTTCGGGGCTCGTGATGCCAGGTGGAAGCTCCAGGGTTCGGATGTTCCGGAAATGAATCTCCGCGCCTTCCGATTCAAGGCACAAGTAACCGTTCTTCTGAGTCGAGCGCGTGATGCCGTTGACGAACTTGCCGTTGACGGCAAGCTTGATTGTCCCATCGACCGCGACGACGTCGTAGGCGTTCCATTCGCCTTTGCCCTTGCACCGGTTCTCGAGCGATTGGCTGCGCTCGCCGCGCGGATTGTCGGGGATCGTCCTGACACCGCCGACGCCGAAGAGCTCGCCGTGGACGTATGCGATGGGTGGCGTCACGCCGTTTTGCTTGTTCAGGTTTGGCCATTCGAGCTCCAGCATCTGGACCTCGACGCCGTTCGGCAGCCGCGTCTCGGGGTTGGGCTGTGCGTTGCTCCACACGAAGACGCCCGAATTCCCGCCAGCCTCCATGTGCATCCACTCGATATGCAGCACGAAGTTCTCGTACTGCTTCGCGCTGCGCATCACGCCGATCGGACGCCCGGAGCAGATCAACTCACCGTCTCGAGCCTTCCACGTGTCTTCGGCCGTGTTGACGTTGACCCACCCGGCGAGGTCGCGGCCGTTGAAGAGATCCACGAACGGCGGACCCGACGACTGGCCGGCAACTGCCAGAGGCAGGACGACGCACAGAAAGACAACCGCTGCGATGTGCTTCATGACGCAGCAGATTACCAGTTCACAGGTTCCTGGTTCACGGGTTCCTGGTTCCTGGTCTTCAGTTCTGATATGACCGCAACGGCCGGCACTCGCGAACTGGGAACCTGGAACCGGTGAACCGGGAACCCCACGCAGGATGCGTTTTTCAGCATCCTGCGTTAGGAGGCAACCGGCGCCTCCAGGGCGTACCGCCGCAAACGGACGTACAGCTGCGTCCGTGTGAGCCCCAGGCGCCGTGCCGCTTTTGCTTTGTTCCAATCGGTCTCACGCAGCACGCGCTCGATCGTCCGACGCTCCGCGGCGTGCAGATCGGTCGAGCAACTGGCGCGGCACCGCCTCCTGCTCGATCAGGACCTGATAACGCTGAAGATCCTGCTGCGCGTTCTTCAACGCCGCCGCATCCTTCGCTGCTTGCCCTTGCGCCTGTTCCAGCTGCACCTGGAACGGACGTGGATCGATCTGCGCGAGGAGCTCCCCCTCGCGGACGAGCTGCCCTTCGCGAAAGGCAACCGTGTTCAGCTGACCGTCCACTCTGGGCCGAACCGTCACGGTTTTCAGCGCGGTGACGGTCCCGAGACCCGTCAGATACGCGCCGACGTCGCCGACGCGTGCGGGAGAAGCGACGACAGAGATCGCTGGCGCCGGCGATCCATCGCGAGCCGCCAGGACGGTGCGGCCGGACGAGATCTTCGACAACACATCGGACGCACCGATCACGCCGACCGCACCGAGCGCCAACAGCCACCATCTTCGCGCCTCCCGCGTCATTTCACCTCCGAGTGAAACTTCACACTCCGCCCAGGCTCCGTCGACGATGCTCACCGCAAAGGAAAGGCCAGAAGGATCCACAAGAACGATGCGGGGCCTTGCGCGTTGATGCCGATGGTCGAGGTACGAGAGTGCGTATTCCTGCGCAGGCACGGCGAAAGGGGACTCTCGTAATAACGGGCGGAAGAGATGGCCAGAGATTTGCGGTCAGGTCTGGCGCTGGCGTAAGCGCGACCGAGGACTTCGATCCATGCGTGCTCCTGGACCTGCCGACGTGCTCTTCATCACGTGATGCGTGCCCAGGCGCATCGTCGCCATCTGTTTCCACTCCTTGTCGTGGCGAGCCTCGCGGCGTCGCAGGGGATCGAGGTCGTCGTCAATCATGTCCTGCGCCCGAACGCCGTAGAGATCACGTGGATCAGCGATGCCGTCCTCGTCGGCGGATTCACGGTCGTCACGTGGCTGTGGTGGCGGTTGCGCAACGCACAAATCGCGCTGACGGACCTCGAGCGTCAACAGATCGTCACGGACACACAACTGACGTGAGGACCACTTTTCTCGCCGCAGCAGGCATGTCCGCATTGATGGCAACCGGGTGCGCGCATGGGATCAGGATTGACACCGGCACCGAGCCGCCGCCGCGGCTCTCGGAGTACCACACGTTCTTCATATTGCCGGGTCATTCGTCTGGCAGCCGTGACGCTGACCAGCGAATCCAGTCCGATATCAGCGCGGCATTCGACGGAAAAGGCTGGATCGAGGTTCCACGAAATGAAGCCGAGGCTGTCGTCGTGATCCACACGGCGACGCCCGACAGCCGCACGAGCGCGGCGTTCTACCAGGGATGGGGTGGCTGGGGCTGGCGTCAGACCAGTTCTCCCAGCGCCGGGAGCGGGGACTACAAGGTGGGCTCTCTGATCGTCGACATCTTCGACGCGCGAACGAAACGTGCCGTCTGGCACGGAGTCGCGACCGATGCGGTTCCCGACTATCGCAGCAAGAAGAGTCGACTGACGGATACTGCGGTGCAGAAGATGTTCAGAGCCCTCCCGAACACCGAGACTACGTACAATCAATCGCTGCCGTCGCTGCCGGCTGTCGTCGACCTGCCGGAGATTGTCTTCGCGCAGTCCCCCGCGTTGCTCGTTCGAGTGGAGGGTGATCCGCTGTACCGCGGCGTCGACGGCACCGGCCTCTCGCGCATCACGAACACGCGCTCGTTCATCGTTCGCGACGAAAGCGGTATCCACTATTTGAGGATCCCGGACGTGTGGATGCAGGCGTACGCGCTCACCGGCTGGTGGTCTCCCGCCGGCACCGTCCCGGATGGCGCGGAAGCCGCGCTGAGGGAGGCCGTCGACGCGAACGTCGTCGACAAGCTCGACCTGCGCGGCTCCGTCGGGGCGGACGACGACGGGGCCGGCCTTCCGACGGTCTATGTGTCGACGATGCCCGTGGAGCTGATTGTGACCGACGGCACGCCGGAATACGTCCCGATGGGAGGGACATCGTTGCTCTACGTGAAGAACACGTCGAGTCACGTCTTCAAGGAGCCGACCGATCAAGAGATCTACGTCTTCGCGTCGGGACGATGGTTCCGCGCGTGGACGAGCGACGGGCCCTGGCAGCCGCTCGCCACCGACGAACTGCCTGCCGATCTGGCGAAGGTATCGGATACGCTGCTGCAGAATCAATGACCCGTCGCGGCCTTGGCTTCGTCAAACTTCCAGCACACAATTGCGTATCACGTTCTGATGCGCAATCTGCTGGATTCGTTTCGTCGCGACCTCCGCTCCACGATTCGCACGCTCGCAGCGCGGCCCGCGTGGACGGCAGCGGCAATTCTGTGCCTCGCGATTGCTACCGGCGCGAACACCGCCGCTTTCACCGTCGTGAATGGCCTGCTGCTGCGGCCGCTTCCGTTCGACGAGCCTCAGCGACTCGTGGTGGTCGCAATTCACGAGCCGACTAAGGCATCCACGCGGCCCTTCAGCCTGTACGAGTACCGCGAGCTGGCGAGTCGGTCTGGGCCGACCGGTATGTTTCTCGCACGAACGTTTTTTCCTTTGAGCCTTGCGTCGACAGACGGCGCTCGAATGGCGCAGGCCGAGCTGGTCAGCGGTAATTATTTCGAGACGCTCCGGGTACGTCCGTTCATAGGACATTTCTTCGACGGCAGTGCCGATCGCGAAGGCACTCCGCCGCTCGTCGTCTTGAGCCATCGGCTCTGGCAGCTTCGTTTCGACGGGAACCCTGACGTCATCGGCCAATCCGTCCGGGTCAACGGTCGGCCCGCGGTGATCGCTGCGGTCGCGCCAGCCGGGTTCGTCGGCGCCATGCAGCTCGTCGCGGCGGATCTCTGGCTGCCTGCAGCGATGTATCCCGACCTTGCCGGATCGGCTGATTCGACGACGGTCCCGATGTTCGGGGTCATGGGGCGGCTGGCCGACGGAGCGACGATCGCGGAAGCGGAGGCGCGGCTCACATCAAGCCTTGCAACGTACGTGGATCCGGGTGCTACGCGGGCACCGCTCGCGGTGATCGTGAAGCCGGCGGCAGGATTCGGCGTCCCGGTTGCCGTCCACGGCGCGATACTCACGCTCTCGGGTTTCATCTACGCCATGATGGCGCTGCTGATGACGGTGGCGTGCGCCAACGTCGCTGCCCTCGTGCTCGCGCGCGGCACCGGCCGCCGTCGCGAGATCGCAGTGCGCCTGAGCCTCGGCGCGTCACGAATGCGCGTCGCGCGCCAGCTGCTGACTGAGAGTGTCGTGCTGGCGGTCGCAGGATGTACCGCTGGAACGATCCTCGCCGTCTGGCTGACCGGGTTGCTCGTGGCGCGACTCGCCACGCCGTTTCAGTACGTCAGCTACGCGATCGATGTGCACCCCGACGCACGCGTGTTCACGTACTCAGCGATCGCGACAGCGGCGGCGGCAGTGCTCTGCGGAATTGCACCGATTCGATCCGCGGGCAAAGTCGACGTCGTCGACGCGATCAAACAATCGGCGGCAAAAGGCGGCTCCCACGAGGGGATGCGGACGCTTAATACGATGATCGTCGTCCAGTTTGCCGTCTCGACGACGCTGCTTGTCGCGGCGGGCCTGCTCGTGCGCACCTACATCGGCGTCCAATCGATGCGTCCCGCGTTCGACACCACCGGGCTCGTCACGTCTACCCTCGACGTCGATCAGGTGCGGCTCGATCGCACCGCCGGAATTCAGCTGTTTCGAACGATAACGGAGCGACTCGCGGCGATCCCCGGAGTCATCGACGTCGCCCTCACACGCGATGCTCCCTTCACGTTGGGCAGCACGAAGAACGTCGTCGCGCGTGCGGGCTCTCGAACAGATTCTGCCGAGAGGACTGTTTCGGTTGGCGCGATGGCGGTTTCGCCACGGTTCTTCAGGACGCTCGGCCTGGTAATGCGTCAAGGACGATCGTTCGACGAAGTCGAACCGTCGGGCGCGTCCGTCGCGATTGTCAACGAGGCCATGGCTGGACGCCTGTGGCCCGACGTTTCGCCGCTAGGACAGACGTTCAGGATCGACCCGGGCGGTCCTGAACGGCTCGAGGTCATCGGCGTCGTATCGAACATCGAAGAAGGATCGCTGGATCAGCCGTTGCAGCCTGCGTTCTATCAGCCGTTTCCGTACGTGTACGCTCCGCGCATGACAGTGGTCTTGCGAGTCCAACGGGATCCCACCCTCGTCTCTGGCGACATCCGTCGAACGATTCGAGACGTGAACGAGGATCTCTCCATCGTGGACTTGCGGGCGGTTGACGACTGGCTCGACCTGCGAGCGGATCAGCGACGAATTCCGGCCGCTGCTCTTACGCTCGTGGGATTGCTGGGACTCCTGCTGAGCGCCGTCGGACTCTACGGCGTCGTCGCGTACGCCGTCCGCGAACGCGCCCGGGAGCTCGGGATTCGGCTCGCACTGGGCGCGCGACCTGGCGACGTGCGGCGTCTGGTTCTGCGGCAAGGCTTCACGATCATCGGGGTCGGCCTGGCGATCGGGACCGCAGTGAGTCTCGCGTACGCGCAATTCGTGAGGAGTACGCTGTTCGGCGTCGGCACGGTCGATCCCGTCACTCTGGCCGTCGTGTGCGCAGTACTCGTAACGACGGGGTTCGTAGCGCTGTATTTCCCGGCGCGGTGGGCGTCAGGCGTCGAGCCTGCGCATACGCTTCGAAGCGAATGAGAACCGGAAGTTCAGTCGCGGCTCAGAAAATGCCGCCCGTAACTCGGTGGCTCAGTGGCTCGGATCGCCGGGATTCGGGATCGGGATTCGGAACGCGGCGGCTGACATACAATTCCGGCCATGCTGCCGGCAGGCCATCGAATCGGCCGCTATGAGATCGTGCGCCCCCTCGGCCGCGGCGGCATGGGTGCCGTCTTTCTGGCGCACGATCCGACGCTCGAGCGGTTCGTCGCGATCAAGCTACTCGACACGTCCGACAGCGCCGAATCGCGCGCCCGCATCCTCCGTGAGGCGCGGACGGCCTCCGCTCTGAACCACCCGAACATCTGCACGATCTACGAGGTGGGCGACGCGGAGAGCCGCGCGTTCATCGCAATGGAACACGTCGACGGCCGCCCCATTTCCGAGAGCACGCCGCTGCCCCTCGAAGACGCCGTCCGATACGGCGTCGAGGCGGCCGATGCCCTCGCGCATGCTCACGATCGCGGTGTCGTCCACGGCGACCTCAAGGCGGCCAACGCGCTCGTCGCCGCGAGCGGCCGACTGAAGATCGTCGACTTCGGGCTCGCGCGGCGGGTCGATCCGAGCGCGAGCGAGCTGACGACGTCGGCGTGCGGCTCAGCGCCGGGAGTCGCAGCCGGGACGCCATATGCAATGGCGCCGGAACTCGTACGCGGCGGCGCTGCCGATGCGTCGTCGGACGTCTGGGCGCTCGGCGTGCTGCTGTTCGAGATGCTGTCGGGCGCGAAGCCGTTCGACGCATCCGTCGTTTCCGACCTGTTCTCGGCCATTCTGCGCGATCCGCCGGCGCGGCTGCCTCCGCACGTGCCGCCGGGTCTCTGCGAGATCGTGCAGAAATGTCTGGCAAAGAATCCGAGCCACCGCTATCAGCGCGCCGCCGACGTGCGGCTGGTGCTCGAAGTCGCCGCATCGGGTCTGCGGCGCGCAGATCGCACGACGTCAGGGACTGTCGTCGCAGCCGGCGAACCTCTTCCGGCGCCGCCTATCGTCGAAGCTTCGTCGACACTGCCGTTCGTCGGACGCAGGCGCGAGCTCGAGCAGCTCGCGCAGATCTGGACGAAGGCGCAATCAGGTCATCGTCAACTGGTGCTGCTGGCCGGCGAGCCGGGTATCGGCAAGACGCAGCTGGCGTTGACGTTCGCGAGCAGGTGCGTTGAAGAGCGTGCGACCGTGCTCGTCGGCCGCTGCGACGAAGAAGGGCTCGTCCCGTATCAGCCGTTTGTCGAAGCGCTCACCTGGTACATACGTATGTCGCCCGAGATCGACTTGCGCGCGCAGTTGGCGGCGGCGGGTGGCGGTTCGGAGCTGAGTCAATTGGTACCAACTCTCCTGCACAGGCGACCAGATCTTCCGCCGCCGTCTATGAGCGTGGACACCCATCGGTACCGCCTGTTCGAAGCCGTTGGCGCATTTCTCGGCGCCACGGCTACGGGCAGACCATTGCTGCTGATTCTCGACGACCTGCATTGGGCCGATAAGCCGACGCTGCTCATGCTGAGGCATCTCGTACGCGCCCAACAGCGTGCCTCGTTGTGCATCGCCTGTACATATCGGGAGAGTGAGCTGGGCCGCACGCATCCGCTGGCCGAAATGCTCGCGGATCTACGGCGCGAACCGATTGTGACGCGCCTCTCGATGCGAGGATTGGACGAGTCCGATGTGCGCGATCTGGTCACGGCGATCGTTGGATCCGAGGCACTCGGCCTGGCGCGCCACGTGAGCGAGATCACCGATGGCAACCCGTTCTTCGTCGGAGAGATTTTGCGGCACGTCAACGAGAGCGGCGCGATCGGGAAGTGGCGGACCGCCGGTTCCGGCTCGCCAGCGCACCTCGCGCTGCCGGAAGGGATCCGCGAGGTCATCGGCCGGCGTCTGTCACGGACGAGCGAGTCGTGCAATCGCGTCCTGACGACCGCGGCGGTCGTCGGCCGCGAGTTCGACGCCGCCGTGCTCGGCGCGCTCGCGGATCTTCCCGAGGATCGGCTGCTCGACGCGCTCGACGAAGCGATGACCGCGCAGCTCATCGCCGAAGTTGCGGGCGGCCATGGCCGTTTCACCTTCATGCACGCGCTGATCAGGGAGACGTTGTACGGCGAGTTGAGCTCATCACGCCGCGTGCGCTTGCACCGACGCGTCGCGGAGGCACTCGAAGGGCTCGCGGAAGGTAAGCCAAATCCACCACTCGCGGATCTGGCGCACCATTTCTGCCAGGCGGCGCCGGCCGGGAATGCCGACAAGGCCGTCGACTATGCGACCCGCGCGGGCGATCGCGCCATCGACGTGCTCGCGTACGAAGAGGCGTCCCGGTTCTACGACATGGCGATGCAGGCGCTCGAGTTCTCACAGGGCCCGTCGGCAGCGCTGCGCCGCGTCGACCTGCACATGCGGCGGGCGCGCGCGTTCGGGGCCCTGGCGATGTGGGCGCCGAAAAAACGGGAGGCCGAGCAGGCGCTCGACCTGCTGCCACAGGATCAGACCGAACGCCGCACCGAGCTCGTGCTGATGATCGCCGACGCCTGCTTCTATCTGTTGGACATTCCCGGCGTCCGCCGGTTCGCCACCGAGGGTCTCGCGCTCGCCGAGCAGACCGGGCAGTCGGACCTCGCAGCGGATGCGCAGGGGTGGTTGGCCGCCTCTTTACAGGCCGACGGCGATCTGGATGGCGCAGTCAACGTATATGCAGCCGCCGTCGCGCGCGGCGGCGGGCGCAGGGGCGGCGCGGTGTATCACGGTCCACTTTCTCTCTACCTTGCGGGCCGCACAGAAGAAGCTCTGGCGGCCAGCGTGCGCGCAGCCGAACGCGCACGGCGCTTCCGCGATGGCGAGATGGCGATCTACGGCCTGTCGCACCACGGCCTTGCGCTCGGCGCCATCGGTCGCTACGACGAAGCCTACCGAGTGTTCGAGGAAGCTCGCCAGTTCGGCCGCAAGTACGCCGTCCTTCCCCCCATGGTTCGGGCCATGGCGATGCAGGCCGGGATGCATCTCGCGGTGTTCGACTTCGAAGGCGCGGAGGCGCTGCAGGTCGAGGCACGCGACCTTGCGTTGCGCCTCCCGTTCATGCCGACCGCGGTCAGCGCTGGCATCGACCTGCTGTTCACGATAGCCCGCAGCCACGATCCCGGACGCGCTGACGCACTTCTCGCGAGAGCAGAGGCGGACGCTGCCAGCACGCCGGGATGGCACGAATGGCTGTGGAAGCTCCGGCTCTGTCAGGCGCGGGCCGAGCTGGCGGTCGAACGCGGCGACTTCGAACGCGCCGTCGCTGAGGCCAACTCCGGTGTCGAGCAGAGCCGACAGCGACGTCGCCCCAAATACGAGGCGCTGGGTCTGATGACGCGCGCCGTTGCGGGCCACCGGCTCGGTCGCACGCGCGACGCGATCATCGACGCGCGCGCGGCAATCGAAGTCGCGCGTCGGACGCTCGATCCCGCCTTGCAGCTGAAAGCGATCGTCACGCTCCTCGATCTCGAGGGCTCGGACGAACTCGCCGCCGAGGCCCGATTGCTCGCCGCAACTATCCGCGCCGCGTTGCCCAACGATGCCATCCGGCGCCGGTTCGACGCCGCGGAGATCGTTTCGCGCGCGATGCAATAGAGGCGCTGGTCCTTTAACCTTCGTCCTTTATCCGCTTTCGTCGTACGTTCTTTGTCCTTCTCGCCCTTCGGCGGGATAACGGGGACCAAGGACTCAGGACTTGTCTACTCTCCGCGAAGGGCGCTCGCTGCGCTGACTCGTGTCGCGCGTCGCGCCGGCAGATACGCCGCGCCGGCGGCCGACATGACAAGCACGGCAGCCACGCTGAGAAACGTCGGCGGGTCGAGCGGCGTGACGCCGTACAACAACGCCACGAGCAGACGAGTCGAACCCAGCGCCAGGGCGATGCCCACAGCGAGACCGGCGAGTGTCATCAGGGCTCCACTGGACAAGACGAGGCGCATGATGTCGCCGCGGCTGGCGCCGAGCGCCTGCCGAATGCCGAACTCGTGGCGCCGTTGACCGACCGCCTGTGCCATCACGCCGTAGATACCGACGACCGCGAGGACGAGCGCCGTCAGCCCGAACGTCGCGACGAGCCACAACGTCACGCGGCGCGTCGCGATGGCGGCGCCGGCCACGGCCTCGAGCGGCCGCACGTTCGCGAGCGGCAGCTCCGGATCGATCTCGCGCAGCGCTCGACGGATCGATTCGACGATCGAAGCCGGTTCGACGGCCGACCTGGTGATCAGGAACATCGGTTGCGCGTACCACGTCTGTGGTTGCGGAAAGTACAGCGCAGGCACCGCACGATCGTGCCACGGCATGTCGCGAACGTCGCCGATGACGCCCGCAACAGTCCGCTCGGCGCCCCAGAGGTTGACGCGCGCGCCGACCGCCGCTTCCGCCGACGTCCAGTACTTTCGTGCGGTGCTTTCATTCACGAGGATCACCAGCGGCGCTCCCTCGACGTCTCCGTGAGTCAGGTCGCGGCCGGCGACGAGCGGCGTGCCGGTCGCGCGCGTGTAGCCGACCGTGATGAAGTGATACCGCGCCTCGGGCCCCTGGCCATCGGGATACTTGCGACCGACGATCGAAAAACTCGTGTTCTCGTCGTAGCCTGTCCACGGCAAATCGGAGCTGAGTGCTACCTCTTGAATGCCGGGCAGCGCCCGAACGCGCTCGGCTGCGCGCCGGTAGAAATCGGTTGCTGCCTTGTTGTCGTACCGCGCCGTTGGAAGCTCGATGGACGCTGTCATCGCGGCGCGCGGCGCGAAGCCTGGATTGGTGGCGATCATCGAGATGAAACTGCGCAGGAGCAACCCGCTCGAAACGACGAGCACGAACGCGAGTGCGACTTGCGCAGCGGCAAGCACGCGCCGAAGACGCTGATGACCCCGGCCAGCGACCGTGCGCACGCCTTCCTTCAGCGCCTCACCCACCCGGCCTCGTGCGAGCCGCACGGCCGGAGCGAGCCCGAACAGCAGCGCGCTGAGCACCGTCGCTCCCGCTGTGTAGAGCAGCACCTGCGTGTTGACCGCAATCATGTGGAGACGCGGCATGTCGGCGGGGCCAAACCGTGCGAGCGCCGCAACGGCGACGTACGCGAGGCCGATGCCCAGCGTTCCGCCGGCGATCGCCAGCACCACGCTTTCGATGAGCAGCTGCCCCGCGAGACGGCTGCGTGTCGCGCCAAGCGCGGCGCGAACAGCGATCTCCCGCGATCGATCCGCGGCGCGTCCGAGGAGCAACCCCGCGACGTTGACGCACGCCAGGATCAGGACCGCCGCGGCGGCGCCCGCAAGCACCAGCAGCGTCGACTCCGCCGTGCCGACGATTTCTTCTTTCAGCGGCACGGCGATCGACGTCCATGGACTGTTCGGCGCCGGGTATCGCTTCGCGACGCTCAGACCCGTCCGCCGCAGGTCCTCTTGCATTTCCGCACGGCCGACGCCCGGCCGCACGCGGCCGACGACGTTGAAGTAATGAGAGAAGCGCCACCGTGGATGCTCTTCGCGGGGCACCTCGAGTACCGACCACACGTCCACGGGCTCACCGTGACCATAGGTCCGGTACGTGCCGCCGACGTGCTGGAAGTCCTTTGGAAGAACGCCAATCACGCGGAACGTCCGCCCGGAGAACCGTACGTCGCGTCCGACGATCGCGCGATCGCCGTTGAACCGGCGCATCCACAGAGAGTGGCTGAGGATTACGACCCGGCTGTTCGACGGAATCTCGTCGTTCACCTCGAAATCGCGACCCAGCGCCGGCTGATACCCAAGGAGCGAAAAGAATCCGGCACTGACCTGCATGCCGCGCAGCTGCTCGGGCCGCTGCGTATCCCCGAGCTGCAGGTCGGCGCGCAAGTACGCGGCGAGTCCGTCGAACGTGCGGAGCTCCGTCCGATAGTCGCGGAAATCGCCAGGTGCCATCGGGAAATGCGGTGTGGTTGGGGCTTCCTCGAAGAGTCGCACGAGCCGATCCGGTTCGCGATACGGCAGCGAGGCAATGAGCACGCCTTGCACGGCGCTGAAGATGGCGGCATTGGCGCCAATCGAGAGCGCCAGCGTCAGGATTGCGGTCGCGGCGAAGGCGGGCGACCGTCGAAGAAGCCTGAGGGCATACCGGACGTCGCGCAGGAAGGTTGCCATGGACCCTTGGACGGTGCCGTGGATCGAACCGTTTACGTGAGACAGTGCGCAGGCTCTGGGCTCAAGGCTCTTGGCTCTGGACCGCCCTGCCAGAGAGACGTGCCGGGCATACGCTGCGCCGAACACGAACCCAGAGGCCCGGACCCCGAGTCCCGAGCTACCGAGCTACTCTCTCAATGCTCGCGGGGCCCCACCCGCGCTCGCGCGCCGGGACCGCGTTCGCGGCCCGCCGCAGCCGCAGGCGCTACGACCGAGCTACCGGCGCAGCTGGCGCGCGTCAGGGCACAATCGGCGCGAGCCCGGCGGTCTTGAGCGTCGCGTTGAGCGTCGTCAGCTCAGTCGTTCGCAGGGCGTTCCACCGCACCATGACCTTTGCGGCGTTCGCGCGAGCACTCGCGATCGCGTTCAGTTGCACTGTGGTCGGCCGAACGTCGGCCGCCTGCAGCAGGTTCATGACGCCGGCGAGCGCAGCACCGGCGCCGTTCAGCGTCCCGGCGGACTCACCTGCCGGCTGACCTCCACGGCCAGCACGTCCTCCACCTGGACCACCACCCGCGCCTCCTCTGCCGCGGCCAGCAGGCGCACCGACGAGCGCCTCGATCCTCTTGTCGAGCGCGGACAGGCGTTCCGCTGCCTCCCCACTCGCCTGCGACTGCAGCTTTGCGATCTGATCCCGAACCGCTTGCGCCTGACGCACCGCTGTCGCCGCCGCAACCGCATCGTCGTAGGCCGCCTTCGACACCGTATAGATTTGCTGCATCACGAGCGCCGGCGTCTTCACGCGCGGATCCTGTTTGACCACGATCGGCTGCGTGTAGCTCTTGCCATTCACGGTCAGCTTCACGGTGTAGGTTCCCGGATTTGCCCACGGCGTGGCCGGAGCGGGCACGGTGTTGTGAGGAACCGCAGCAATCGGCAGCGTCGGGCCACCGACTCTGTTGACGCCGTCAACCGGTTGGTAGTGCACGTCCCACGTGAACCGATGCATCCCTGGCGCAGTTGACAGCGTCAACGGTGGGCGGAACCAGTACGGCGGGATCGTGATCGTCGCCGGATCGACGTTGAACACTTCGTCGTCGCTCGAATACTTGCGAACGACCTTGCCATCGCTCCCGATGATCTCGAGTGTGATCGGTCCTGAAGCCACTGTCTTCAGGTAGTAATCGATGATTGCGCCCTCTGGCGGGTTCGGCGCCGTTGGTTCGTCCGGCGGAAGCGGAGTATCCGTGTTCGTATTCCATCGGACGCGCAACGCGGGCTGCGGCTTGAACAGCACGACATCGCGATGCGCGGTTTCCCGATCGATCTGGCGCAGCGGCGTGATGTTGTCGAGGATCCAGATGCCGCGGCCGTGAGTGCCGACCGCGAGATCGTCATCCTTGATCACGAGATCGCGCACCGACGATGCGGCCATGTTGAGGCGCAGCGACTGCCAGTGATCGCCGTCATCGAACGACACATAGACCTGCGTTTCGGATCCCGCAAACAGCAATCCCTTTCGTTTCGGATCCTCGCGAACGACGCTGACCGGCGCACCACCAGGGATGCCTTCGACGATTTCCTTCCACGTCTTTCCGCCGTCGTGTGTGCGATAGATGTGCGGGTTCATGTCGTCGAGCCGAAGGGTGTTCACGGCGGCGTACGCCGTGAGTGGATCGAATCGGCCTGGATCGATGATGAACACCTTCATGAAGTCCGTGACCCCGGGCGGCGTCACGTTCGTCCAGTGCAGCCCGCCGTCCGCCGTCGTGGCAATCACGCCATCGTCAGTCCCGATCCAGATGCGGTTGATGTCGGCATACGACGGACCGATCGTATAGATCACCTGCGCGCCAATCGATCCACGGCTTCGTGCCTGCACGCGATCGGCGTACACGCCGACGCTCTTCGGCACCTCCCACTGCTCGCGGGTCAGGTCAGGACTGATTTGCTTCCAGTTGACGCCCTCGTCGGTCGTCTTCCACAGCACGTTGTTGCCATAGAAGAGGACGTGAGGATCGACGGTCGAGAACACGACCGGCTGCGTGCGGACGGTGCGATAGCTCGGGCCTGTCGAGGGTGCGCCGCCGCGGCCTCCGAGAATCGGGCCGACGTTCGCGACTTGTCCGGTGCGGCGGTCGTAGCGGGTGACCTTTCCGCCATAGACGAGATCCGGATCGAGCGGATCGGGTGCGGCGTAGCCGTATTCCTCAACGCCGACCTGGTGCCACTCGCGGAACGTGATCTGCCCGTCGTTGCCGCGGCTCGCGATGCACACCGACCCGCTGTCCTGCTGGCCGCCGCACACGCGATACGGGAACGCGTTGTCCGTCATCACGTGGTACAGCGCGGCCGTCGGTTGCGTGTACCACGAGCTCCACGTCTTCCCGCCGTTGAGCGTCACGACTGCGCCCTGATCGACAACGAGTAGCATGATGTCCGGGTTGTCGGGATTCCACCAGATGTTCTGGTTGTCGTCGCCGCCAGGAGCGCCCTTGAACGGCACGAACATCTTCGCGCCGTCGGTCGATTTGTAGCTCACGATATCGGTCACAATGACCGTATCGGGATCCTTCGGGTGCACGTGAGGAACCACTTCGTTGATCCGGCTCGTGGGCCGCTGATCGGTCGTGCTGCGCCTCCACGTCGCGCCCGCATCATCGGAACGGTAAATGCCCGTGCCGCCGCCGCGTGCTTCGACCGTCGCGTAGAGTCTGCTCGTGTTGGACGGCGCTATCGCGAGCTCCGCGTTGACGATGTTCTCCGGCAGTCCGCGGGTCATCGCGTTCCATGTCTTTCCGCCGTCAGTCGACTTGAAGAGGCCCCCATTCGTACCGTCCCACGCGCCGTTTTCCCACGGCCCCTGACGCTGCTCCCACATCGTCGCGTAAATGACGTCGGGGTTCGATGGGTCGATGTCAACGTCCTTGCCTCCGGTGTTCTCGTCCTTGAAGAGAACGCGGTCGAACGTTCTGCCTCCGTCCATCGATCGAAAGATTCCGCGCTCGGGATTCGGGCCATACGGATGACCAAGCGCTGCGACGAAAATGCGATCGGGATTCTTTGGATCGATCGCGAGCTTCGGAATCTGCTGCGCGTCACGCAGCCCGAGATGGGTCCAGGTTTTTCCTGCATCGTTGGATCGGTAGATGCCGTCGCCCACAGCGAGGTCCGGGCGCGGGAGACCTTCACCGCTCGCGACGTAGACGATGTTCGGATCGGATGGCGCCACGGCGACCCACCCGATCGACCCGGTCGGCTGGTCGTCGAAGATGGGCGTCCACGTGCGTCCGGCGTCCGTGGTCTTCCAGACGCCGCCGTTCACCATTCCGATGTAGAAGGTGAAAGGCTGGCTTGGATGACCCGCGGCAGCCTTCGTTCTGCCGGCACGATACGGGCCGATGTTGCGCCACTTCATGTCCGCGAAGAGCACGGGGTCGACGCGCGCAGTCGGCTGCGCGGGTACGCGCACGACGAAAGAGGCGACGGTAATGAGCGTGGTGAAAACAACGGTCAGAACGCGGCGGCGCGACATCGCAATGCTCCGAACAGGCTTTGGGCTCTGGGCTCGGGGTCCTCGTTCGAATACTCGGCCGGCGCAACGCCGAGAGCCAGTGGCCACCGGATGTTACGACGTGATTGGGATTCTGCGCCAGATCGCCGGGACTTGATTCGCAAAAAGACTGTGGCAAAGTAGCGAACGCCATGAGCGCAGAAGTGCCCACACTGGACATCCGAACCCGCAAGCAATGGCGTGCGTGGTTGGAGAAGAATCACACGTCGAGCGCCGGGATCTGGCTCGTGTTCCACAAGGCCCACACCGGCGTAAAGTCGATCCCCTACGAGGACTCGGTTCGCGAGGCGCTGTGCTTCGGCTGGATCGACAGTCTGATCAAGCGGCTCGACGACGACAGCTACGCGCTGAAATTCACGCCGCGCAAGCCGACGAGCAAGTGGTCGGACCTCAACCGCGCGCGCTGGAAGGCGCTCGAAGCCGCGGGCCAACTCGCGGCGGCCGGTCTCGCCGCTTCGCCGACGGCGAACACGTACGCGCCTAAACCGACGATCCCGGAGCTTCCCGCGTACATCGCCAAGGCGCTCAAGTCCAATGCGAAGGCGTGGGAGTTCTTTCAAGCGCTCCCGCGAAGCCATCGGCGAAATTACGTCGTGTGGATTCACATCGCGAAGCGACCGGAAACGCGCGAGAAGCGGATTCGGGAATCGATCGCGCTGCTGGCCGCGGGGAAGAAGCTGGGACTGAAGTGAGCGCGCAGATCGGCTTTGGGCTCAAGACTGCGGGCTCTGGGCCAGCTCGAGAAATTGATACGCAGGTGGTAACTAGACGAGCTGACGTTTCAACTCGCGTCGATTGATCTCTGTGGGGCGCGGTCTTCAGACCGCGCCGCGCCGGGCGGGGCTTGAAAGCCCCGCCCTACAAGTCTCCGTTCTTCAATATCTCCACGACCTCGCGATGCCCACGCCGCGTCGCCCACGCCAGCGGCGTCGCCCATGGTGGATCGTCGGGCAGCGTTCGCTTCGCGCCGCGTTTCAGGAGGAATTCGACCATCGCCGTCTGACCAGACTTGGCGGCCCAACCGAGCGGCGTCGAACACAGATCTTCATCTCGCGCATCGATGTCCGCACCGTGATCGAGGTAGAGCGCCGCGTTTTCGATGTCGCCGCGCATCGCGAAGTGGTGGAGCGGCGTGATCCGCATCCAGTCTGGCTGGCTCGGGTTCATGCCGTGTGCGAAAAGGTACTCGGTCAGCTCGCGCGTCTTCGCGCCGATGTTCCAGTACCGATCGACCGAAATCCGCCTGGCGAGATCGGGCTGATACCGGAGCATGAGGCGCACGAAGAGCTCGCTGCCGTTCGACGCAGCGTTGGCAAACGCGGCCGGATCGTCGGCCAACGCCGGATTGGCGGCAAACACCGCCGCCGCGGTGTGAATATCACCGGCGTGCGCCAGGAGCGAAACCGATCGGGCCGCGCCGTACACGCACAGCAGATCGATCATTCTCTGATCGCCGCGCCCCATCGCGATCGTCAACGCATCGGCGGAGCTCTCGACCTCGGGGTTTGGATACGCGCCGTTCTCGAGCAGCAGCCTGGCAATCTCGAAGTGTCCGTTCGACACCGCGGAATACAGCGCGTGACCGTGCGGCGCCATACCCACCTCCGGCAGGTTCGGATCGGCGCCGTACGCGAGCAGCAGCTTGACGATCTCGATGTGGCCCGTCGCGGCGGCGTTCTTGATCGGCGCGCCGCAGCCGACGTAGTACGATCCGTACTCAGAGACGCGGTCCGCCAGTGACGGATCGCGCGCGAGCAGTTCTCGAACGCGCTCGATGTTTCCTGTGGCGGCCGCCATCCCCATGTCGATCTCCGCACCGCGCGCGACGAGATGGTCGTAAACCTCCCGCGGCGTGGTGACCACGTCGGCGGGCACGTCGCGCCAGCCGCGATAGTTGTAGTCGCCGTTGGTCACGTGAATAGCACGTGCGCCGTCGCGACGCTTCGCATTGATGTCGGCACCGCGGGCGAGGAGATCGTCGATGATGTCGATCTGCCTCGTCATCACCGCCCAGTGAATCGGTCGACTCGTTGCGCCATCAACTGAGTGCACGAGCTCTGGTGATTCGTCGATCAGGCGGAGGACCTTCGCGCGGTGACGCTCGCGAATCGCGGCGGCGATCGCTTCCCCCTTCGGCAGTATTCCCGGCGCACCCGCGAGCGCGGATTCCAGCAGCTGCCGCATCTCCACGTACCCGCGATCGTCGGTAATCTGGAGAAGCGTATCCGGCGCGCCGGAATTGTTGGGGTCCTCGCCCTGGTCGATCAGAAACCGGACGATGTCGAGCTGGTTCTCGCGCACGGCAAAGTAAATCGGCCGCCGATAGACGTAGTGGCAGCGCACGAGCGACGGATCTTTGGCAACCAGTCGCTGGACTGCTTCGAGATCGCCGGCGATGCAGGCGCAGAACATCTCCCAGACGTCGGTGCCCATTCCAGGCGACCATGTCAGCCGCGTAGTTCTCTTCAGTTCGTCGGGTTGAATCATCTCGGAGTGCTCAGGGTGCTCGGGGTGCTAGAGTGCTCTGTGCTTTGGTGCCTGGTGCCTTCAAGGAGACGATGATGACACGGAAACTGATCGTGATTCCTGGACTCGCTCTCGCGCTGACGGCAGCGCGTTTCGCGTTTGGTCAGGCACCAGACCCCCTCGATCCGGTGCGCGTGGCGGGCGATACGCACAAGACTGTGCTCGACAACGCGTTCGTCCGCGTGCTCGACGTTCACGTTCCCCCCGGCAAGACGGAACCACGCCATCGTCATCCACATGGGCTCAGCGTGTACTTCACCGACTGGGACGCGAAGGTGACAGTCGATGGAAAACCGGCCGAGCTGCATCAGCGGAAGGCAGGGACGTTCGCGTGGAGCGAGCCGGTCGTGCACACAGTCGAGAACACGGGCAAGACGGATGGCCACGTGTTGCGCATCGAACTGAAGCACTAACGACGGATTCGCGCAAATCGGATCCGCGGAAATCGGCGCAGATTCGCGTCTACGATTGGAGCGCGACGACGGGATCGACGCGAGCCGCGCGTCGAGCAGGTCCAAGGCACGCGATCAATGATGCGACAATCAGAATGCCCGTCACGAGAAGAATGACGCGTGGATCGAGCGCGCCGATCCCGTAGAGCTGGGAGGCGATGACTCCGCGCAGGGCCAGCACACCAGCGGCACCAACGGCGAGCCCCACGAGCACCAACGTGACACCCTCGCGGAGAACGAGGCGAAGGATGGTGCTCGCATCACCGCCGAGAGCCAGCCGGATGCCGATCTCGCGAGTCCGCTCGCCGACCTGGTGCGCGAGCACGCCGTAGATGCCCACGGTCGCGAGGAGCAGGGCTAGCGCGCCAAACGCGAGCGCGAGGAGCATCGGCGCTTTGCGCGGGTTCAGCGATCGCTCGACGCGATCCGACATCGCGATCGTGTCGAACAGCTGCAGCTCGGGATCGATCTCGGCGAGCGCGCGCTGAACCGAGGCCTGGACAGTCGCCGATTCCGACGTTGCCGTCGTTCGGATCGCAAACCCGATATTTCGCGAGGGATCCTGCGCGTACGGCAGATAGTACGCGCCGACACGCGCATCCTCCCCTTCGACGAGGCCCCTGAGCTTGACGCTTTCCACAACGCCGACGACGCGCAGCCAGACTACATCCGGCGACGGTTTCACGACGTCTTGCGGGCGGCGAGGAAAATACATCCGGCGACTGATTGGATCCGCGTTCGGCCAGAACTTCCCCGCGAGCTGCTCGTCTACGATGACGACCGGTGGAGCAGGCGGGGCATCGCCGTCGACGAAGAACCGGCCTCGTTTCAGCTGAACGTGCATCGCCTCGAGGTACCCCGGCGTCACGTACAGTCGATTGGGCGACACGACCGATTCGCCCGGAGCCATGGCGTTCCCTTCGGGAATGATCACGCTGCTGTTGCTGTCCGAGCTGAATGGCAGATAGGTGCTGACGCCGGTAGCCGCAACTCCGGGTAACGCGCGGATCCGCTCGAGCGCACGATTGGTATAAGACCTGAGCGACGCATCGTTCGGATACTTCGCCGGCAGCGGAGAAACGCGCCCGGTCAGAACGTGCTCGGCCCTGAAGCCAGGATCGACGGCGAGCAGCGCGTGGAAGCTTGCGAGCAGAAGGCCCGCGCCAATGAGCAGCACGAACGCGAGCGCCACCTGCGTGACGACGAGACCCCGGCGAGCGTTCCTGCCGCCGCGGCCCGCTGTCGCCGTCCGGCTGTCGTCGCGCAGGAGGATACCGAGATTCATGCCGCTCAGTTGCAGAGCGGGCACCGCACCGACCACGAATCCGAGGACCAGGGCAATCCCGAGCGTGAACGCCACGACGACGCCGTCCACGTGGATCTCGTGAGCGCGTGGAATGTCGGCGAGGCCCAGAGAGGAGAGCGCGTCCAGACTCCAGTAACCGAGGAGCAGTCCCAGCATTCCGCCGACTATCGTCAGCACGGACGTCTCAGTCACGATCTGTTGCGTCACACGCCCTCGCGCTGCGCCGAGCGCGTGCCGCGTCGCCCACTCCTTGAGCCGGCTGCTCGCCCTCACGAGCGAGAGATTCGCGATGTTCACGGCCCCGATGAGCAGCACGAACAGGACGCCGCCCCAGAGCAGCTGGAGCGCGGCGCGCACGTTTCGTACGAGGTCCGTCGTGACCGGCACGACCCGCGTGTGATAACCGGCATTGATGAGCGTCGCCTTCAATGGACCGGCGCCCTCGACGACCCGGACGTTGAGTGCGTCGATGCGCGACTGCGCCTGTGCCAGCGTCGCGCCGGGCGCCAGTCTGCCGATCTGATCGTGATTCTGACTGTGCCGGCTCTCCTCGGCCCGCTGCCTGTCACTGAATGCCAGGGGTACCCAGACTTTCACGTCGGGATTGAGAAAGCTGAAGTCCTCGGGGAGGACGCCAACGACCGTGTAGATCGTATCGTCGAGCCGCAGGTCTCGGCCGACGATGGCCTCGAGGCCTTCCGGTCGCCGCTGCGCAAAGGCGTAGCTGAGGACAGCGACGCGATCGTGGCCGAGCGTGCCTTCTTCCTCCTTGAAGAGGCGGCCGCGCACGGCGTGAGCGCGGAGCACGTGGAAGAAGGATGGCGTCACGGTCATCGACCTGACCGCTTCGGCGGTTGCGCCCTGACCTACGCGAAACCCTCCGAATTGATACAGCGCCTGTGAGTCGAACACGTCGGTGAGCGCGAGGCGGTCGAAGTAATTCGGCACCGACGTGCCCCCGCGCTCGACGCCAGCTCCAGGGAAAGAATCGAACACGAAGACGAGGCGATCGGACTCGGGATATGGCAACGGGCGCAGCAGGACCGAACGGACGACCGTGAAGATCGCGCTGTTCGCGCCGATGCACAACGCAAGCGTGACGATGCTCGTCAACGCGAACGCCCGCTGCTTCCACAGCAGCCGCAGCGCGAGACGCAGATCCTGGCGCAGGGTGTCCATCGATCGATCGCGTCGTTACCGTCGGTAATACGGCGAGGGCGCACGTTGAGTTCCGGGCGCCGGGTCGGTGGCGTGGTAGTTCGGCAGGTCGGTAGCCCGGTAGGTCGCGTAAACGTGGCGGGGTTCGGAGCGCTTGCAATGGCGTCATAGGGGCGGGCCCTTCAGGCC
>JBKPCD010000238.1:0-30934 GCA_046727175.1 Acidobacteriota bacterium
GGATTAGAAGTTACAGCGGCAGAGATCACGATCGCTCTAGCTTCTGAAATCCAGCTTCTGACACCAGTCAGTGATGGGTCGTCCTCTGCAGGAGCCGCTCTGCCTGATCGAGAATCCGCGACGCGAGATCCGCCTTCGGCCCGAGTGGAAACGTTTCTTCACTGTCGGGAGTGATCAGAGTCGCCTCATTGAGATCCGAATCGAAGCCGGAGTCAGCCCGCGAAATGTCATTCGCGACAATCACGTCCACTGCCTTTCGAGCGAGCTTGTCACGCCCGCGCCGCACGGGGTCGCCGCTCTCGGCCGCAAAGCCAATCAGCACGGGTCCGGGCGCGCCGTTCCGCATCCGGCCGAGGTCCGCGAGAATATCCGGCGTTCGCACGAGCGTCAGTTCCAGGGGACCTTCGGCCTTTTCGATCTTTCCCGACGTACGCTCGGCCGGCGTGTAGTCGGCGACCGCGGCAGCCATGATCACGATGTCCGCCTCGCGCGCGTGCTGCAGGACCACGCCGTGCATCTCCCGCGCGCCGCGGACGCGAATCAGCTCGGCGCCCGGTGGCACCGGTTGGGACGAGGGTCCGGACACGAGGACGACGCGGGCGCCCCGGCGGACAGCTTCCGCCGCGACCGCATAGCCCATTTTCCCGCTGGAGCGATTACCGATGTATCGCACCGCGTCGATGTCTTCGTAGGTCGGACCAGCGGTGACGATGACAAGACGGCCGAGCAAGGCCCCGCTGCCGCGGAGAAGACGATCGGCCGCGTCCGCAATCGTCCGCGGTTCGGCGAGTCGGCCCTTGCCGATCCAGCCGCACGCGAGATACCCGTCGCCCGGTTCGACGAAGTGCACACCGCGCGCAGCGAGCGCCGCCATGTTACGGCGGACGGCGTCGTGCTCGAGCATGTTCGTGTTCATGGCGGGCGCCATCATGACCGGCGCGCGGGTCGCCAGGTACAGCGAACTGAGGAAGTCGTCGGCGATCCCGTTGGCGAACTTCCCGATGATGTTCGCGGTAGCCGGCGCGACGAGCAGGAGACCGATGCTCGACGCGAGCGAAATGTGCTCGATATCCGAATTCGCGCCACGGGCGAACTGATCGGTGATGACGCGTCGGCGTGTGATTGCTTCGAACGTGACCTCACCCACGAACTGTTGGGCCGATCGCGTCATGATCGCCGCAACGTCGTGCCCGCGCTGCTGCAGCTCGCGCGCGAGCTCCACCGCCTTGTACGCGCCAATCCCGCCGGTCACCCCGAGTCCAATCAAAGCCATGACGCTCGATCAATCAGCAATCAGCAATCCCGATCAGCAATCCGCAATCTCAATCAGCAATCTTCAATCCGCATTCTGCAATCGAACCTTCTCGACCTTCCCTTCCTCCACCTCCTTCTGCGCGAGCCGAACAGCCTTGTCGCTGCCGGTCGTTCGCGGCGTGCAGCCACGAAGAAGCTGGCGCGCTCTCGCTCCAGCCACGACAATGAATTCGAACGCGTTGGGGACATCGGCTCTATCGACCATTTGCACTAATCTCCCAGAAGGTGTTCATGATGCGTTCCGCCGCGGGACGCATCCAGTGCAAGCGTGCGCGCTCGGCGGTCACGATGGCGCACAGCCTGTTCACGCACGCCTCGAGCTCGTCGTTGACGATCACGTAGTCGTATTCGACGAACGCGGCGACTTCGGCGCGCGCGGTTTCGAGCCTGCGCTGGATTGCGTCTTCGGTGTCCTTGCAGCGGCCTCGGAGCCGCTGCTCGAGGGCCTCGAACGACGGGGGAAGGACGAATACCCCTACAGTGCCAGCGCAACGTTCGCGAACCTGTCGGGCGCCCTGGACGTCGATGACGAGGACGAGGTCGTGTCCGGACGCGCGCTCGCCGGCGACGTCTGCGGCCGACGTTCCATACAGGTTGCCGAACACTTCCGCCCACTCGAGAAAGCCGTCGGCGGCTATCAACTCTTCGAAACGTGCGCGGGAAATGAAATTATAGTCGACGCCGTCCTTTTCCCCCTCACGAATCGGCCGCGACGTGTACGACCGCGACAGCCGAAGGTTCGGCACCAGCTGGACAAGGCGTTCGACAACCGTGGTTTTTCCGGTGCCGGACGGCGCCGACACGACGAAGAGCATTCCTTCGCGGCGGGGCAGCTGCGTGCCTTCATTCGACATTCTGGACCTGCTCGCGCAGCTTCTCGAGCTCCGCCTTCAACGAGACGATCAGCTCGGAGACCCCCGGCCCTTCGGCTTTCGAACCGGCCGTGTTCACCTCCCGGTTCATCTCCTGGAGAAGGAAGTCCAGCTTGCGGCCGCACGGTTCGGCCGAGTCCGTGAGTGCCTGCCAATGAGCGAGGTGACCGCGGAATCGGACGACCTCCTCGGTGATGTCGGATCGTCCCGCGAACCTCGCGATCTCCTGAGCGACCAACGCTTCGTCTGCAAGACCATCGGCCCGCAGTTCACGGACGCGCTCGGCTAGACGGATCTGAAGGCCCGCCAGTCCCGCTTCCGCGGCGACCGCGACGCGCTCGAAGAGATCGGCCAGCAGTAACCGGCGGGCATCGAGATCCGCCTTGAGATAACCGCCCTCACGCACGCGCATGGCATCGAGCTCATCGACTGCGGCGCTGACCGCGTCGTCGACCTCGGCTGCCAGTGCCGATTCCCCCGTTTCAGATGCGTCACTTCGCTCGCGGATCGTCAGCGCCTGCGGAAACCGGAGCAGATCGCCAGGCGTGATCTGACCGGATACGTAACCCCGTTCGCGGGCGCGATCGAGCGCGGCGCCGAGGCCTGCCAGGAACGCTTCGTTCAATTCGACGTCAACCGAGGGGCCCTCGCGTTGCTGCAGCGTGATGCCGATCTCCACACGACCGCGTGCGACGCGCTTCTGCACCAGACCGCGGATTCGCGATTCGGCCGCGGCAAGCGATGGAGGCATCCGGATCTGCAAGTCGAGAAATCGATGATTCACCGACTTGATCGTGACGGTAATGGTTGCGGCCTCGTTGTCGCGGGTGAGCGACGCAAAGCCGGTCATGCTCTTGATCATCGATAGGTCATAACTAGGCCGGGGGCCTCGCCCACCGGACGCCCTTATCGCCGTCGCTCGCCGGGGGCCCCGAGCCCCGCTCCGCTCCGGCGGGCGCGCCTCTGGCGCGCCTAATCATGGTTCTCTGTCCACCCCGGCAGTTGCTGGTTCAGGCTCCTGCCGGTCGAACAGTTGCAGCGAATACAGTTTCGCGTACACGCCGCCGGGTCGCGCCAGAAGCTCCTCGTGACGACCAATTTCAGCGACGCGTCCGCGCTCGAGCGCGATGATCGCGTCCGCTCGTCGCACCGTCGACAGCCGATGCGCGATCACGAACGCGGTCCGATCGCGCATCAGATTTGCGAGAGCGTCCTGCACGAGGCGCTCGGATTCAGCATCGAGCGAAGAGGTGGCCTCATCGAGAATGAGGATTGGCGAGTTCTTGAGCAGCGCTCGCGCGATCGCGAGCCGCTGGCGCTGTCCTCCCGAGAGCCGCTGGCCGCGCTCGCCGATGCTCGTCTCGTACCCGTGGGGCAGAGCCACGATGAACTCGTGGGCATGAGCCGCGCGTGCCGCAGCTTCGATTGCCTCGCGTGAGAGGACCGGCGAGCCGTACGCGATGTTGCTGGCGATGCTCTCGTCGAACAGGACGGTCTCCTGCGTGACGATCCCGACCTGTGCTCGGAGCGAACGAAGCGTCACATCGCGGATGTCTACGCCGTCGATCATGATTGTGCCGGAGCTGACGTCGTAGAACCGCGGGATCAAGTTGACGAGCGTCGTCTTGCCGGCTCCGCTCAGGCCGACGATGGCGACCACTTGCCCCGCCCAGACCGTGAACGAGACGTCCCGTAGGACGTGTTTCGGCGAACCGTCTTCGTACGTGAAGCTCACGTTCCGGAACTCGATCGCGCGCTTCAGCGGCACGAGCGCTCGTGCGCCAGGCCGCTCGAGCACTTCGGAGTGTGTGTCCAGCATCTCGAAGATCCGTTCGGACGCCGCCAGCGCCTGCTGGAAGTTCGTGTTCACGCGACTGAGCTTCTTTATTGGCGTGTACATCATGAAGGCGGCAAAGATGAACGCCGTGAACTGACCCTGCGTCCACTGGATCGCGCTGATCTGCCGACTCCCGTACCAAATGAGCGCCACGACGGCGACCCCGCCGAGGAACTCCATGAGCGGCGGGAGCACCGACACCGCACTCGTCACTTTGAGATTCGTCCGATAGAGCCGCTGCGACGCGGTCGCGAACCGCCGCTCCTCGTGGCCTTCGGCCCCGAACGCCTTGACGATCCGGTGGCCGGTGAAGGCTTCGCCCGTGATGTGCGACAGGTGCTCGAGGTCCTCCTGGCTGCGGCGGGACATTCGCCGCACGCGCTGGCCGAGGCGGACGAGCGGATAGACGACTATCGGCGCCCCCGTGATGCACAGGAGAGCCAGACGCCAGTCGTAGTAGAAAAGCAACACCGCATAGGCAACGAGCGCCAGACCTTCACGGATGAGATCGCCAATCGTTTCGGAGACGACCTGCTGCACCTGGTTGACGTCGCTCGTAATGCGGGACATCAACTGCCCGGTCGTGCGGCGGCTGAAGAATCCGGCGGATTGGTCGAGGATGTGGCGAAAGAGGCGATTCCTGATGTCCCGCACGACACGCTGGCCGATGTCGGTCATCAGGAAGGTGGAAAAGTAGGCGCCGAGCCCCTTGAAGAAATAGGCGACCAGGATGAGGGTTGCCCAAAACCGCAGCTCTTCCCGCGCCGGCAATACTCTGTCAAAAATAGGCGCAATGAGCAGCGCGACCCCGCCCGACGCCGCAGCATAGATCAGCATCGCGACAAGCGCCGCGACGAAGCGCCCTACATACGGGCGCGCATAGCCGAGCAGACGAGGGAGCGGGTTCACGCAGCTTGCTCAGGGCTGGCCGTAGCCATGTGGGTGCGCCACTCGCCAACGCCACGCGGTCTCGACGATCACGTCGATGTCCTCGAAACGCGGCGCCCAACCTAGCTCCCGTCGGATGCGCGCGCTCGAGGCGAACAGTACGGCGGGATCGCCGTCGCGTCGAGGCTGAACCGTCTGTGGCACCGGCCGCTTCGTCACACGCTCGACTGACCGGAGCACGTCACGCACCGACGTTGGACGGCCGGTCGCGAGATTGTAGGACGTCGACGCACCACCAGCGCGCAGCGAATCGAGCGCGAGGACGTGCGCTGCGGCCAGGTCGGTCACGTGAATGTAGTCGCGGAGACACGTCCCGTCAGGTGTGTCGTAGTCGTCTCCGAAGATCTGGAATGAGCCCCCTCGTCCCAGCATCGCGTCGATCGCACGCGGCACTGCGTGGGTCTCGGGATCGTGATCCTCGCCGAGCTCTCCCTCGGGGTCGGCGCCGGACGCATTGAAGTACCGGAGTGCAATCGATCGGAGGCCGTAGGCGCGATCGTAATGCGGCAGCGCGTGCTCGATCGCGAGCTTGGTCTCGCCGTACGCGTTGATCGGCCGCTTCGGATGCTGCTCGGTAATCGGCGTCTCCTCCGGATTCCCAAACACCGCCGCAGTTGACGAAAACACGAAGTGACGGACCCGCGCGGCCATCATCGCGTCGAGGACGGAGAGTGCCCCGACGACATTGTTTCGATAATAGGACGAGGGATTCCTGACCGACTCGTTGACCGACAGCCACGCCGCGAAATGCAGGACCGCATCGAGCTGGTGCTGCTTCAGCGCAGCCTCGAGCCGGGCGGTGTCCTGAATGTCTCCTTCGACGATGGTGGCGGCGCGCGCGGCGGCTCGGTGGCCCGCGACAAAGTTGTCGTAGACCACGACGTGCTCCCCGCGGGCGCGAAGGGCCTTGACCGCATGACTGCCGATGTATCCTGCTCCGCCGGTGACGAGGACGCCGCTCACGGACGCCCAATGGAGAAGTACGTGAAGCCCTGGGCGCGACACGTCTCGGGTTTGTAGATGTTCCGGCCATCGAAGATCACCGGACTGCGCATCAGCTTTCGCATGCGGACGTAATCGGGCTCACGGAATTCGTTCCACTCCGTGACGAGCGCCAGCGCGTCGGCGCCAGTGAGCGCCGCGTAGCTGCTATCCGCGTACGTGATTTTCGATCCGAAAATCCCTTTCGCGACCTTCATGGCTTCGGGATCGTACGCTTGGACGGTCGCGCCGGCGGCGATCAGTTCCTGAATCAGCGGCACGGCGGGAGCTTCGCGCATATCGTCGGTCCGCGGCTTGAACGCCAACCCCCACACCGCGATCCGCTTCCCCTTCAACGAGCCCATGTACCGCTCGATCTTGACGAGCAGGCGCAGCTTCTGCCGTTCGTTGACTGCCTCGACGGCCCGCAGGATCTGGAAGTCGTAGTCCTGCGCCGCCGCGAACCGCAGCATCGCCTTGACGTCTTTCGGGAAACAGCTTCCGCCGTACCCCACGCCGGGGAACAGAAACGACGGACCGATCCGTCGGTCGGACGCTACGGCGAGACGCACATGATCGACGTTTGCGCCCACCGCCTCGCAGACGTTCGCGACCTCGTTCATGAAGGAAATGCGCGTCGCGAGCATCGCGTTCGCGGCGTACTTGCACAGCTCCGCGCTCGCGCAATCCATCATCATGATGGGCGCACCGGTTCGCGTAAACGGCGCGTACAACTCGCGCATGAGCTCGGCCGCCCGCGGATCCTCGGCGCCAATCACGACCCGATCGGGCTTCATGAAATCGTCGATGGCCGCCCCCTGCTTCAGGAACTCGGGGTTGCTGACCACACTGAACGGGTGCGTCGTCTCGCGTCGGATGACTTCGCGGACCCGCGCTGCCGTTCCCACCGGCACGGTGCTCTTGTTGACGATGACCTTGTAGCCGTTCATCGTCTTCGCCAGTTCTTTCGCGACGCCGAGCACGTGCTGCAGGTCGGCGGAGCCGTCCTCGCCGGTCGGCGTCCCCACGGCAACGAAGATGATCTGTGAGTTGCGTACGCCGCGCGCGAGCGCGGTCGTGAAGGTCAACCGTTTCTCAGCGCGATTCCTTCGAACCATTTCCTCCAGGCCCGGCTCGTAGATTGGAATCCCGCCACGCTGAAGGAGACGTATTTTGCTTGCGTCCTTGTCGACACAGACGACTTCATTTCCATTCTCGGCGAGGCACGCGCCTGCAACCAGACCGACATACCCGCTTCCGATGACGGCGATTTTCATCCTTCTTTTGACCGGGGGACTTCGTCCCCCGGACCCCCATACACGCTCGCTCGCGGGGCCCCTCCGCCCCGCTCCGCTCACGTGGCTCACTCGCTGCGCTCGCTCGCACGCTCATTGGGGACGTCGTCCCCCGGACCCCCATACACGCTCGCTCGCGGGGCCCCTTCGCCCCGCTCCGCTCGCGTCGCTCACTCGCTTCGCTCACTCGCACGCTCATCGGGGACTTCGTCCCGCCGGACCCCTCTGCCACCCCGGCTCGCCGTCGCTCGCGGGGAGGCACGCGCCTCCCATCACGAGAACATGTTCCTCGTCGGTAGCCGCACGGCGTCTGCAAAACTCCTAAACTAACACAGCGGCAAAAACCGTGTCAATCTATTGACGGACAAGGATTTGTCAGCTTTGAGCCTGTGCTAGCATGGCTCCCGGTGCGCATCCTGATCGACTATCGCCCGGCGCTCGTGAGTCGAACAGGCGTCGGAGAGTATGCCCATGAACTGACTGCGGCGCTCCTGCCACACCTGACGGGCGGCGATGCGCTGACGCTCTTCTCCAGCTCCTGGAAAGACCGTCTGACCCCTGCCCGGATGCCAGGTGCGCACGTAGTCGACGCACGGATTCCGGTCCGTCTTCTCGATCTGGTATGGCACCGATTGCAGTGGCCGCCAGTGGAGATGCTGGCCGGCAATGTCGACGTTGCTCACTCGACACGGCCCCTATTGATGCCTGCCAGGAAAGCCGCCCAGGTGATCACAATCCACGATCTCTTTTTCCTGGACCATTCGACCGGCGGCCCGATTGAAGTCCGGCGCGATTATCCGGCGCTCGTCGAGCGGCATGCGCAGCGTGCGGATGCAGTCATCACGATTTCACGTTACAGTGCAACCCAGATCGGCCGGCGCCTTGGAGTCTCCGCGGATCGGATCGCTCTCTGCCCTCCCGGCGCGCCCGCGTGGGCGCCTCGGCACCCTCCGCCACCTGACGGTCCCATTCTCTTCGTCGGGTCGGCTGAGCCGCGGAAGAATGTCGAGGGTCTGCTGCGGGCGTACGTGCGACTGCGCGAACGCGCCCGGGACGCGCCGACGCTCGTGCTTGCGGGTCCGCCGCCCGGCGACGCCACGCCGATCCGGGCGATGCTGAACAAGCCCCCACTCTCGCTGCATGCGCGTCATGTGGGCTATGTCAGCGAAGCCGAGCGGCTTCGATGGTTTCGCGAGGCTTCGATACTCGTCATGCCTTCGCTCGACGAAGGATTCGGCATGCCGGTCCTCGAGGCGATGACGATTGGTCTTCCGGTCGTAGCCGGCAATCGAGGTGCGCTGCCGGAAGTCGCGGGTGACGCGGCCCTGCTCGTCGACCCGAATGACGTCGATGGCATGGCCGATGCGATGGATCGGATGCTGAACGATTGCGCCTTCGCGGACTGTTGCGTTTCGCGCGGGTTCCGGCGCGCTGCGAACTACACCTGGCGCGCCAGCGCGCTCGCTCTGCTCCAGGCGTATCACGATGCCGTCGCCCGCCGACACGACCGAGCCTAGCCTCTGATTCATGCGTCCGCTGCGGATCGGCATCGACGCGCGTGAGCTGCTGGGCGATGCGACCGGCGTCGGTCGGTATCTCGGTGAGCTGCTCCGCCGATGGACGGCGCGAGCGGACGCACGAAGGCGCAAGCTGTTTCTCTACGCACCGGAGTACCTGCCCTTAACCTTGCCGGCCGGAACCGTCGAGTATCGCATCATCGGCCGCGGGCGCGGCACTTGGTGGGAGCAGACCCACCTGCGTCGTGCGCTCCCAACCGACGATCCCGATGTCTTCTTCGCTCCCGCGTACACGGCACCACTTGGGGTACAAGTCCCGCTCGCGGTGACGATTCACGATATCTCGTTCATCGCGCATCCTGAGTGGTTCCGCGCCGGCGAAGGGCTGCGCCGCCGCTGGCTGACCCGGCGCGCGGCGAGCAGCGCCGCGGTCATCTTCACGGACTCACACTTCTCGCGGCTCGAGATCGAGCGTCGCCTGCAGATCGATCCCGGACGTATCCGTGTGATTCCGCCAGGGACGACGCCGCCACTCACAGCGTCGGCGAGGGGCGCCGCCAGGGAGCCGATCGTTCTGTTCGTCGGGTCCGTCTTCAATCGCCGCCGGCTTCCCGATCTGATCGCCGCGTTTGCGCGCGCGACGCCTGACCTCCCGGCGTCACGCCTCGTCATCGTCGGCGACAACCGCACGTGGCCGCCGCAGGATCTTCCCGCCATCGCCGCTGCGTACGGAGTGGGGCGGCGAACCGAGTTCCTGAGGTATATCTCCAACGAAGCGCTCGGCAGCTTGTATGCCAGGGCGTCTGCGTTCGTGTTCCTGTCGGAATACGAGGGCTTTGGCCTGACTCCGCTCGAAGCTCTCTCCGCCGGCGTTCCGCCGATCGTGCTCGATACGTCGATCGCGCGTGAGGTCTACGGCGATGCGGCTATTTACGTGAAGCGCGACGATCTCGATGGCACAGCCTCAGCGATCCGCCGGCTGCTCGTGGATTCCGCCAGCGGGGATCCGATCCTCGCCCGCGCGCCGGCGGTCCTCGCGCGATACTCGTGGGACGCCACAGCAGCCATCACGCTCGATGAGCTCGAGAGGATCGCACGACGATGACGTTGTCCATCGTCATCGTTTCCTACAACGCTCGCGCACATCTGGAGAGCTGCCTTGCATCCCTCATCGAGGCTCCGGTGGGCATTTCTCACGACATCACGGTCGTCGACAACGCGTCGACCGATGGAAGTGCCTCGGCAGTCCGGCACCGCTGGCCACAGATTCACGTCATCGAGCAGCGGCAGAACATCGGATTCGCCGCCGCGAACAACATCGGCATCCGCGCCACGAAAGGGAACCTGATTCTGCTGTTGAACAGCGACACGATTGTGTCGCACGGCGCGCTCGATGCGTTGGTCAGCCGCTTGAACGCGCATCCAGAGGCTGCTGTCGCGGGACCCCGTCTGGTGGACGGCTCGGGCGGCCTGGAACTGTCGTTCGGATTGATGATTTCTCCAATTGCGGAACTGCGCCAGAAGGTCTTGACGGAATTGCTCGCCCGCCGCGTCGGCACGGCAGTGCGCTGGGCCGAGCGCGTGAGCCGGCAGGAGCGCTATGTGGACTGGGTCAGCGGCGCTTGCCTGCTCGTGTACCGGAAGGATGCCGAGGCCGTCGGCTTGCTCGACGAGCGGTTTTTTCTCTACACGGAGGACGTGGATTTCTGCGCGGCAATCCGTGCCCGTCGGCGGAAGATCCTGTTCACACCGGAAGCCCAGGTCACGCACTTGCGTGGCCGCTCGCGCGCTGCGGTGCCCGGTGGGATGCACGATGCTTACCGTCGAAGCCAGCTGGCGTTCTATCAAAAGCACCATCCGCACTGGGAGCCTCTGTTGCGGATGTATCTCAGGGTCAAGGGGCAGTTGCCGTCGCCGTCGGCGCGTGACATCGAAAACGCTCGACGGTGATCGCCGCAGCACGTCGCAATCGTTGGGTTGGAATAAGATTCAGCCAACGTGCGTATCGCCATCGACGCGCGCAAGCTGCGCGACTACGGGATCGGCACTTACGTCCGCAATCTGTTGCGGCACCTGTCCCGTCTCGACCACTCGACGGAGTACGTCCTTCTCTGCCAGCAGCGCGATTGCGCGATCACCCAGGAGCTTGGAGAGAATTTCCGAACGGTTTCAGAGAGCTCGCCGGCATACTCGATTCGTGAGCAGTTCAAGGTGCCGCTCGATCTGAGTCGCGAGCGGCCGGATCTGTTTCACGCACCGCATTACGTTCTGCCACCGCTCACACCGTGCAAATCCGTCGTGACGATCCACGACTGCATCCACTTGCGATTCCCGCAGTACCTGCCGAATCGGCTCGCCTACGCGTACGCGCGGGCGTCGATGTGGATTGCGACTCACCGCGCGACCCGCGTGCTCACGGTCTCGGAGGCATCGAAGCGGGACATTTTGGAGTTTTTTCACGTGCCCGAGCGGAAGATCGATGTCATCCACAATGCGATTGACGAACGCTTCAATCAGGTGCCAGCGGAGGAGGAGGTCGCGATGGTGCGCGAGCGATATCAGCTCGACGATCCGTTCGTGCTCTATGCAGGAAACATCAAGCCGCACAAGAACCTCGAACGTCTGATCGAGGCGTTTCACGCCTTTCGTCGGAGAGGCTTTGATGACGTGAAGCTCCTCATCATCGGGGATCAGATCTCGAAGTACGCGACTCTCCGGCACACCGTGCACCGGCTCCAGCTCCACAAATACGTCCGCTTTCTGGGTTTCGTGCCGGATCGAACGCTGGCGGTGCTCTACCGGCTCGCAGCGGTGTTCGTGTTTCCGTCTCTTTACGAGGGATTCGGCCTGCCGCCGCTCGAAGCAATGGCGAGCGGGACGCCCGTCATCACCTCGAACGTGTCGTCCCTGCCGGAAGTCGTCGGCGATGCGGCGCTGCTGATCGATCCCTACGACCCGGAGGCGATCGCGGATGCCATTCGGCAGGTGCTCAGCGATTCGTCACTCCGCGAGGACTTACGCGACCGCGGGTTTGCACGCGCGCGCCATTTTTCGTGGGAGCGATCGATCAAGCGCGTGCGCGAGATCTATGACGAAGCCATAGCGCGCTAGGCTGAATCGGCTCCCGGGGACGGGGGGCCGGGGACCTGGGGCCAGGGGGGCGCCAGGGACCGGGGCCAGGGACCTGGGGCCTGGGACCGGGAACCCTTGCACCATCGACTTTCAAACAGAGTCGAGCCGGAGTGTGGAGTGGATGACGACTAGCGAGGATCAAGATCGGTCGAGCCTGGGTCCCAGCCCCCGGGGGCCGGCCCCCGGCGCCCGGCCCCCGGTCCACGGGCTCCGGCCTCAGGTCAGAGTCGCCCTCGTCCACGACTGGCTCACGGCAATGCGGGGCGGAGAGAAAGTGCTGGAGGAAATCTGCGCGATCTATCCGGCAGCGCCGGTCTACACGCTGGTCCGAACACCAGGCAGCGTCTCGCGTGCCATCGAAGAGAAACGGATCCTGACGTCGTTCGTCCAGGCGCTGCCCGCCGCCGGACGCCGGTATCGCTCGTACCTGCCACTCTTTCCGACCGCGGTCGAGCTCTTCGATCTGGATGGCTACGATCTCGTCATCAGCAGCAGCCATTGCGCGGTGAAGTCCGTGATTCGAGCGCCTCGCGCGGTACACGTCTGCTACTGCCATTCGCCGATGCGGTACGCGTGGGATCAGTTCAACGCCTACTTCGGACCGGAGCAGGTGGGCCGATGGCGGAGCTGGCTGCTGCGGCGCGAGATGGCCCGACTCGCGCGCTGGGATGCATCGACGTCGCACCGGGTCGATCGCTTCGTCGCGAACTCCGCGTATGTTGCGGCGAGGATCCACCGATACTATAATCGCGGGTCGACCATTGTGTATCCCCCTGTAGATACGGCCTTTTACCGACCTCCAGACGATGCCCGCCGCCCGGATTCCAGCTTTCTGATCGTGTCGGCGCTCGTCCCGTACAAGCGACTGGATGTCGCAATCGATGCGTGCCGGCGGCTCGATGTGCCGCTGAAGATTGTGGGCCGCGGCCCCGAGCAGGCGCGGCTGGAGAAGCTCGCCGGGAGTGAGACGCAGTTTCTCGGGTGGCGGACCGACGAGGAGATTCGGAACCTCTATCGCAGCGCCGCCGCGACGCTGCTGCCTGGCGTCGAAGACTTCGGGATGGTTCCGGTCGAAGCCCAGGCGTGCGGTTGCCCGGTTGTGGCGCTCGGCGTCGGCGGTGCGCGCGAGACGGTCATCGACGGTGTGACCGGCATCCTGGCGCAGAACGAATCGTTTGCCGAGGCGGTGGATCGGTGCCGCCGGACGACATTTGATCGGCAAGTCATCCGCGAGCACGCGCAGCGGTTTTCGCGCGAGCGTTTCCGGCAGGAGTTTCAAGCGGCCGTAGCCGACGCGCTCGGCGGCGCCGGTGTGTCCGCATGATGCGGCGGTACAACCGGCTGCTCGTTGCCTTTTACGTCCTCACGGACGCCCTGCTCGGAATGGCGGCGTTCGCGCTCGCCTACCTGCTTCGATTCGAGACGGCGATCGCGCAAGTGATTCCGGTGACGAAGGGACAGCCGCCCTTCGGTCAATATGTCAAGCTACTGCCGTTCATCGGGGCGCTGATTCCGATTGCATTTCAGTTCCAGGGACTTTATCGGCTGCGGCGAGGACGCTCGCGCGTCGACGATTTCTTCGCCGTTTTCGTCGGGACGATTCTCGCAGTCGTTCTCGGCGTTCTCGGCACGCTGTCGGTCCAGACGTACTACCTTCCTGCCGAGTTGAAGGATCAAGGCGTCCTCGAAGTCTCTCAGCCGGTCTGGGCGCTGTTCCTGGTCATCAACGTCGTTTTCACGTACCTCTCCCGTGAGCTCGTGCGGGAGGCGCTCGAGCGCCGCTGGCGCGCCGGCATCGGGCTCAAACGCGTGCTCATCGTCGGCTCGGGCGAGCTCGGTCGGATGGTTGCCGACAAAGTCCTTCAGCATCGCGAGCTCGGATTCAAAGTCATCGGCTTCCTTGACGATCGCGCGAACGGCGATCACATCGGCTATCGTGGCCTTCCGCTCCTCGGCACGTTGACCGAAGCCGACGAGATCATCCGGGTGGAACGAATCGATCACGTTTACGTTGCGCTTCCGCTCGAAGAACACGTGAAGATGCTCGGCATCGTCGAAGCCACGAACCGCGAGGGCGTCGAAGTCCATGTTGTCCCCGATCTGCTGCAGTTCATCGCGCTCCGTGCCCGGCTCGAGAACCTCGATGGCGTGCCGATCATCAGCCTCAACGACGTGCCGCTGCGAGGATTCAACAGCGTCCTCAAGCGCGCGATCGACATTGGGATATCTGCCGTCACGCTTCTCTCGATGAGCATTCCGTTCCTCGTCATCGCTGCGCTCGTCCGCCGCACGTCTCCGGGCAGCATCTTCTACAAACAGGAGCGGATGGGCCTCGATGGCAAGGGGTTCCAGGTCTATAAATTCCGATCGATGTATCAGGGTGCCGAAGACGAGACTGGACCGGTATGGGCGCGCGACAACGATCCGCGTTGCACGCCCATTGGCCGATGGCTGCGCAGGTTCGATCTCGACGAGCTGCCGCAGCTCTGGAACGTCTTCCGGGGCGACATGTCAATCGTCGGTCCGCGCCCCGAGCGCCCGTATTTCGTCCAGCAGTTCAAGCACCGGATCCCGCAGTACATGCTGAGGCACAAGGTCAAAGCAGGCATCACGGGTTGGGCACAGGTGAACGGCTGGCGGGGGAACACGTCGCTCGAAAAGCGAATCGAATACGACCTCTACTATATCGAGAACTGGTCGGTGGGCCTGGACCTGAAGATCATGTGGCTTACGCTGCTGCGCGGACTACAGAAGCATGCCTACTGAGCCGGCTCTCGGCTCAAGGCTTTTGGCTCTTGGCCAGTCCAATTCGGCGCCAACGTTGAAAACGTCCAGACGCCGCGTGGTGCGTAACCTGAATGCGGCGTCACTCACCGTTACGGCCCAGAGCCGAAGGCCCTGAGCCCAAGCCAGCACTCCCATGCCACGAGTCGTCATCACGGGCGCCGCCGGGTTCATTGGTTCCCATCTTGCCGAAGCTCTGCTCGACCGCGGCTACTCCGTCGTCGGAATCGACAACCTGCTGACCGGCGCGACGGGCAACATCGCGCACCTGGCGAATCGCGACTTTCTCTTCATCAAGCACGACGTGACGAACTATACGTTCGTCGAAGGCCGTGTGGATGGCGTGCTGCACTGGGCGAGTCCTGCGAGCCCGATCGACTATCTCGAGCTGCCGATTCCGACGTTGAAGGTTGGCGCGTTGGGCACGCACAAAGCGCTCGGGCTCGCGAAGGAGAAGAAAGCGCGCTTCGTGCTCGCGTCCACATCAGAAGTGTACGGAGACCCGCTGGAGCACCCGCAGAAGGAATCGTACTGGGGCAACGTGAACCCCATCGGGCCGCGCGGCGTGTACGACGAGGCGAAGCGTTTCGCGGAGGCGATGACCACGGCGTACCATCGGTATCACGGCCTGGACACGAAGATCGTTCGAATCTTCAATACCTACGGCCCTCGCATGCGGCTGCACGACGGCCGCGCCGTTCCGGCGTTCATGAGTCAGGCGCTGCGCGGCGAGGACATCACCATCTTCGGTACCGGCAAACAAACCCGGAGCTTCTGCTATGTCAGCGATCTCGTGAACGGCGTGATCCGTCTCCTCGAGTCCGACGTCCACGAGCCGGTCAATATCGGCAACCCGCACGAGATGACGATCGAGCAGATCGCGCGCGAGATCCTTCGGCTCACTGGATCGAGCAGCCGCATCGTCTATCGTCCGCTGCCCGAAGACGATCCAAAGGTCAGGCAGCCCGACATCACGCGTGCGCGAACGCTGCTCGGGTGGGAGCCGAAGGTCGGTCTCGAAGAAGGATTGAAGAAGACCCTCGCCTACTTCCGCGACAGAATCTGACGCGCGACTCAGTGCGCCAGGCCGACGACTCGACCGACGTAGTGAAACGCCGACACGAGCGTGATGACGAGCGATCCGTAAACGAACGCCGTCACGAGCGTGGACGTCCGCTCGAGGTAGTTGAAGTACAGCGTAACCACTCCCGTGAGCACGTACATCGCGGTCGCAATCTTGCCGAAGATCGACGGCGTGAACGTGCGATGGCCGACCGCGAGGTTGACGACGGCAACCGTCAGAACGATGGCGACGTCACGGCTGATCACGAGAACCGTGAACCAGAGCGGCAGTCTGTTCGCGGATCCGATGCCCGGCAGCGTCAACATCACGAACATCGTCACGAGAAGCAGCTTGTCGGCCATCGGGTCGAGCCAGGCGCCAAGCGTGGTCTTCTGGCGCGTGAGCCTGGCGATCAGCCCATCGAGCAGGTCCGTGATTGCGGCCGTGAAGAAGGTGAAGAGCGCCCACCCACGGTACTCGTATAGCAACAGGATCGCGAACGCAGGGATGAGAAGCATCCGGGCGATCGTGAGCTGATTGGCAGCCGTCAGGCTCATTGTCGATGCACGGAATTGGCGAACTCTTCGAGCTTCCTGACGGCCTCCGTCGCTTCCGCGCCGGTGGCGCTCCGCGACAGTTGAAAGCTGCCGTCGGCCGCGGGCGCCATCACGCCGGCTTCCACCACCCTCGAAACGGCGGCGTAGCTGAGATTGCCTGGTGATACGTCCGGGAAGCGGCGACGATCGGCGTTGCGCCAGCGCTCTCCGACGGCGGGGGTGTCCGCGGCAATCAGCGAGAGGATCCGGCTGGCCGTCTGGGCAAGGTCCGCGCGACGGACCGGCGCGGAGGGCTGGAACGTATGATTCGGATAGACCTCCATCACGCCGGCGCGCGTGACCGTGAGAATCCAGGGCGCCGCCCAGCTCCCGCGCGTGTCGGTGATCACCACCGCCGCATTCTGGTTCGATCGCTTGAGGATGGATTCCAGTCGAACGCCGACAAGAGCTGCAAGCTGAGCGCGGGTGACCGTCGGTGAGGTTTCGATCGACTTGAACTCTTCGGGCAGCCCGGCGATCGCGGCGCGTGCCCGCAGCTTTTCGATCCGTGCGTCCAGCGCCTCGCTGGGCTCGATCGCGGCCGCCGCGCGATAGGAATCGAGGGCGGCAGCGAACTCGTCGCGGCTTTCCAGGATCTCGCCGGCAACGGTCAACGCCCGCGCGTCACCGGGATCGAGCTCGACCGCTTTCTGCGCGTGCACGAGGGCCGCCGCCAGATCACCGTCGCGCCGCTCGACCAGCGCCAGCTCACGATACAGGAACTGGCTTTGGGGTGACGCCGCGATTGCCTGCTGGTACGCGTTCCGCGCGTCCGCAAGTCGTCCGGCCTCCGCAGCCTTGCGCGCGAGCTCGACATCTTCCTGCAGCTCACGCACGCGCAGCACCTCGATGCGGCTGCGCAGACTCGAGAGCCGCGCGTCGGCGTCCAGAGCGGTCTCGAAGCTCTGAAGCGCAAGGTCCCGCTTCCCTGCCGCAAGCAACGCGTCGCCTCGCCCGACGAGCGCCGGTGCGTATCGCGGACTGGCAGTGATGGCCTTGTCGAAATGCGAGATCGCGGTGTCGTGATCCTTGCGAGCGAGCGCGGTGTATCCGAGGCCGACTTCCGCCGGGTAGAACGACGCCGAGAGTTTGAGCGCCGCTGAAAAGTTTCGATCCGCGGCGCGAACATCGCCTGCCTGCAGCCACGCCCAGCCAGCCTTGTGACGTTCGAACGTCGCCGGAGTCCCGACACCGTCGGGCTCGGCCGGATACACGAAATCCGGGAACCGTGGCGCTGCGGGTTCGGGAGGAGCGATCTTCTTCTCCGCGCAATCGGTGAAAACGATCAACGCCAGCGCCGGAAAGATCCGAGATCTCATGAGAGCTCAACTGCGGCATCGCGGAAGCGATCGACGAGGCGCCGCGGCAGCTCCGCCTCGATTGACACACGGCCGTCGGTCGTGACGTGCCGCAGAATCCGGCCTATCCGGTACAGCTGCGCGATGCGTCCATGCGTCTGATCGTCACCGGTGGAGAATTCGAGCGTGACACGCGCCGTGTCGAGCGCCAGCTGCGCTTCCATCGCCGAAATCAGCTCCTCGCGACCTTCCCCGGTGACCGCTGACACGCACAGCGCGCCTGCATACAACGCTCGGAGGCGGCCGCGCTCACCCTGGTCGAGCCGATCGCACTTGTTGAACACCGCCACCATCGGAACGGATTCGGCGCCGACCTCGCTGAGCACGTTGCGTACCGCAGCCATCTGCCGCTCTCGCTCCGGGGTCGACGCGTCGATGACGTGCAACAGGAGATCCGCCCCAACGACCTCCTCGAGCGTGGCCCGAAACGCGGCAATGAGCGAGTGGGGCAGCCGTTCGATGAAACCGACGGTGTCCGACACGAGGAGCTCGCGCCGATCCGGTAGACGCACCTTTCGAACGAGCGGATCCAAGGTGACAAACAGCGCGTCGGATACGACGGCCGAGCCGCCAGTGAGCGAGTTGAACAACGTGGTCTTGCCGGCGTTGGTGTAACCCACGAGAGCCACCGTCGGCACGGCCGCCTTGTGCCGGCGCTCGCGAAGCTGCGACCGACGCTGGCGAACCGTTTCGATCTCCTTCGAGATGACGCTGATGCGATGCCGAATCCTGCGACGGTCCGTTTCGAGCTTCGTCTCGCCAGGTCCCCGTGTGCCGATACCGCCGCCCAATCGGGAAAGCGCGGTGGCGGAGCCCACGAGACGCGGCATCAGGTACTTTAGCTGCGCCAGCTCGACCTGGAGCTTGCCTTCGCGCGTGCGCGCCCGTCGCGAAAAGATATCCAGTATGAGCTGCGTTCGATCGACGACCTTGCGATCGAGTGCCTTTTCGAGATTGCGGAGCTGAGCCGGCGTGAGCTCGTTGTCGAAGATGACCATGTCGGCCCGGACTTCGTCACATGCCGCCGCGAGCGTTTCGATCTTTCCGCGTCCGAGGAAGGTCGCGGCATCCGGACGGCCGCGCTCCTGCGTCATGCGGAGTATGACAACGGCTCCGGCGGCCGACGCAAGACCGGTGAGCTCGTCAAGGGAATGTTCCGGGTCGAATTGACGCGAAGGACCGGTAATCAGGCCGACGAGCGCGGCGCGTTCGTGTTGATCGGATGATGTCGACGGCTCCGCCGTGCCGTTTCGACGTAGCTCTGAAGAGCGAAGTCGAGCCGCGTCACGCATTATTCGAGCGATTCTAGCACGCGCTCCCACGCGATCGCCCCGGCGCGAATCAGTCGCGGGCCGTGCGAAGTGATCTGCACAACGGTCGACGGTGCTCCTCCCGCGGTCGGTCCTGCATCGATGATCGCGTCGATACGGTCACCGACTGTGCGACGCGCATCGTCTGCGGTGTTTGCCGGCGCCTCACCCGAGACATTGGCGCTGGTGGCAGTGATGCAGCTCCCGAACGCAGTACTGATCGCCCGCGCGACCGGATGCGCAGGGATGCGGACCGCCACGGTCCCATCGCTGCTCAACAACTGCCGCGACATCCGGGGCGCTGCCGGTACGACGATCGACAGCGGGCCCGGCCAGAATGCGTGCGCAAGCCTGAGGCTGTCTGCGTCCAGGATTCCCGCGTCGCACGCGAGGGTCAGATTCCCGGCAATGAGCGGCACGGCCAGCGCTCTGTCCCGTCCTTTCGCCGCATAGAGTCGATCGACCGCATTGTCGGTCGTTGGATCGACCGCGAGACCGTACAGCGTGTCTGTCGGGTACGCAACGATGCCGCCGGCACGCAGCACGTCAACGGCTTTGGCGATGACCGCGGGATCGGGCGTGTCGCGATCGACGTGGAGAATCACCATTCAAGACATTGCTGCGTTCTACGTTTTGCCAGCATTTCTCAAGCGCGCGGGGCCCCACCGCCTCCACCCCAGCGCGCAACAAACGCGCGCCGGGGACCCCGCCCCGCGCGCTCACGCGCTTGCACCCCAACGCGCAAACGACGCGCGTCGGGGGCCCCGTCTTCGCGCGACGGCCTTACGGCCTTGCCCCGCCGCTGAAGCGTAAACGGCGGGCGGCCTGGCGTATGATTACAGCCCCACGGGTTCACCCAACAGGCACAAACTACCGGGGCGCTCACGGCGTCGCGTCAAATGAAACGAATCCGAACCCCGAGCCCCGAATCCCGGCGAGAAAAGCGAGCTACCGAGCTTCCGGCCTACCGAGCCACCGGCTCCGGTCACATCTCTTCCACGGCCTCTGGTTGTGTCTCGGCAGTGAACGGCGTCGTGATCATGACTCGCGTGACTGCCAACCCGAGCGCCGCGAGCGCGATGATATCGAGCACGAATACAAGCCGGATGCTCGTCGCGCCGAGGAAGCCGCTGACGATCGGACTGAGTGCCAGCCCTGTCAGCGATGCCGTGGTGAGCAGGCCAAAACCGGCACCCCGTGCGGAAGCGGGGACAATCGTCCCTGCCGCTGCGTACGCAGCTGTCGTGCCTGTTCCGATTGCCAGGCCGAAGACAGGCGTGGCGAGCATGAGAATCGAGGTCGTGCCCGCGACGGCGTAGGCGACGGCGCCGGCGGCGGCGAGTCCTGCGCTGGTGCCAATGATGACGCGTGCTGGCGCGCGCTGCAAAAGGTAACCACAAACGTGGTGCCCCAGCGCGGTCGCACACGCCCCTATGGAGAACAGCAGCCCCGACACGAGAGGCGCGCGCGACGGTGGCGTTCCCAGTTGCGTCACGTAGAGCGTCAACACGGGGCCGAACGTGCGGTCGACGAACTGCAGACCGAAGATGACGGTCATGAGCAGAATGAAGTTCTCGAATGCGAGCACGTTTCTGAAACTCACCCGCCCGCTCTCGGGATCCACGATGTGGTGCGAGGCGCGTTCGTCGTAGAGAAAGAAGATCAGAATGAGTGCCGCGAAGTAGAAGCCAGCCGTTACGAGAAACACGTGGCGCAAGCCCGTGAACTGAGCGACCACACCTCCAATCGCCGGCCCGAGCGCGGGGCCGAGACGTTGTGCAGTCTGCACCGTTCCAATCGCCGAAGCCATGCGGTCGCGCGGCGCCGAGTCGGCCGCCATGGTCAGCGACAGCGCGCCGTAACCGGCAAAGATGCCCTGGACCGCGCGAAGGGCAAACACGTGCCACGGCCGCGTGACGTACGCCATGCCGGTCATGATGAACACGAAGCTGACGAGCGAACGCTCGACCATGATCTTGCGGCCGAACCGATCCGCCAATCTGCCCCAGAAGGGCGACAGCGTCGCTGTCAGCGCAGGCGTGACGCCGAGGCTGAGTCCAGACCAGAGCGCAATCTCACCGACGTCGTCGACACCCAATTGACGAAAGTAAAGCGGGAGGAACGGCATCACGAGCGTGAAGCCGGTGAAGCCGATGAAGCTCGTAGCGGTGACTGCGAACAGATTTCTACGCCAGGACAAGGCCAAGAAAGTAAGAAATCAGAAGTTGAAGTACGAAGTACGAAAGTCCACGGGGATCTTAACTTCTTACTTCATACTTCGGACTTCTGACTTTCGGGAGGGCCTTTCTAGAATCGGACTCTGACCATCCGCGACTGCTCGACGTGGATCGTGTCGATGAAGCGAATACGGGGTGGGTCGCTCTGCATGACGAGCGAGCTGGTGCGTGTGCCGTCGCCGAAGAATCGCACGCCTTTCATGAGGGTACCGTCGGTCACGCCGGTTGCGGCGAAGATGATGCTTTGCCCTGACGCGAGCTCTTTTGACGTGTAGACGCGCCGGAAGTCCGTGATTCCCATCGCGCGGCAACGCGCTTCGTGTTCGGGTGTCTTCACGACGAGACGCCCGAAGATCTCGCCGTTCAGACAACGCATCGCCGCCGCCGTGAGCACACCTTCCGGCGCGCCGCCGGTGCCCATCACGGCATGGACGCCGCTGCCCATCACCGCCGCCGTGATGCCCGCCGAGAGATCGCCGTCGGTAATCAGTCGAATGCGCGCGCCAGCGGACCGGATCTCCTCGATCAGTCCTTGATGTCGCGGGCGATCGAGGACGGTCACGACGAGATCCTCGACGTCGCGCTCGAGGCAGCGTGCGATCGCGCGAAGGTTCTCTTTGACGCTCGCGTCGAGGCTGACGGCATTCTTCGAGCTCGGGCCGACGACGAGTTTTTCCATGTAGAGATCGGGTGCGTGCAGCAGACCGCCGCGATCGGATGCAGCCAGGACGGCGATCGCATTTGCCGATCCGGTGGCGCAGAGGTTCGTGCCTTCGAGCGGGTCGACTGCGATGTCCACTAGCGGCAACTCCAGCCTCCCCTGGCCCTCCTTGCCGCCGAGGCCGACGTGCTCGCCGATGAACAGCATCGGCGCCTTGTCGCGTTCCCCTTCGCCGATGACAATCGTTCCGGCGATAGGCACCGTATCCAGGCACTCACGCATCGCCTCGACGGCGGCCTGATCCGACTTGTGCCCGTCACCGAGGCCCATCGTGTGCGCGCACGCGATCGCCGCCTGCTCGACGACGCGAAGGAAATCGAGGGAGAGATCGGAATTGATCATCGCTCTGTCATCGGCTTTGGGCTCAAGGCTCTTGCGCCTATCTCGCTTCTACTTCCTGCCTGAACGGAGGGAGCTCACACCTCGTGGGCTTGTCCTGACGGAACCCGAGGACGTAGTCTGCCTGCATCAGCTTGTGAATTTCGCGTGTGCCCTCGTAGATGACGGCGCCTTTGCAATTGCGATAGAAGCGTCCGACCGGGTACTCGTCGGAGTACCCGTTTGCGCCGTGCACCTGCACGGCATCCGCGGCCGCGCGCTCGGAAGCAACGGTCGCGAACCACTTCGCGAGCCCGGTCTCCCGCGTGTTGCGGCGGCCGGTATTCTTCAGGAACCCCGCACGCAGCCAGAGCAGGCGCGCCGCCTGATAATCGGACTCCATCTGGGCGATCATTTCTTTCACGAGCTGGTGCTCAGCGATGGCAACGCCGAACGCCTTCCGCTCCCTTGCGTACGCCACGCTGGCATCGCGGCAGGCTCGAATGAGGCCCGTGGCGCCCGCGGCAACGGTGTACCGTCCCTGGTCGAGAGCGAACATCGCAATCTTAAACCCCTCTCCCACGCGACCGACGACGTTCTCGTCGGGGACCTCGACCTCCTCCATCTTGAAGAAGCCGGTGTTGCCAGCAAGAATCCCCCATTTTTCCTTCAGTGTCCCACTCGAGAATCCCCTGAAGCCGCGCTCGATGACGAGCGCGCTGATGCCGGACGGGTCCCGCAGCTTCTTCTTCTCGAGATCGGTCCACGCGAAGACGAGAAAGTTGTCGGCGACATCGGCAAGTGAGATCCACATCTTCTCGCCTGTGACGAAGTAGCGATCGCCCTTCTTCACCGCCACCGTCTGAATTCCGCGGACGTCGCTGCCTGCTGCAGGTTCCGTCAGTCCATAGGTCGCGATCTTCTTCCCCTGCGCCTGCGGAACGAGATAGCGCTGCTTCTGGTTCTCGGTGCCCCACGTCAGCAGCGAGAGGCAGTTCAGTCCGGCGTGGACCGACATGATCACGCGCAGCGACGTATCGACGTACTCGAGCTCTTCGCTCACGACGCCCAGGCTGATGTAGTCCATACCTGCGCCGCCGTACTCCTGCGGAACCGAACACCCGAGCAGGCCGAGGTCGGCCATCTGAGGTAGGATGCCCGGATCGAACCTGTGCTCGCGATCGAGCTCGCGAATGCGAGGCGCAACGTCGCGCGCGGCCCATTCGCGCACGGTGTGCTCTATCAGCCGATGTTCCTCGCTGAGATCGAAATCAATCATGATCGAGGCCTTTTCGGAAACATGAACAGGACATTCTAGACCAATCCCCGGCAGCGAACCGCTACCGGGAGATCAGGAGTTCAACAGAAGATCAGGAGTTCAGAAGAAAAATAGACTTGGAAATCTCCTGATCTCCTGTGAGATCTCCTGACCTTTGTCTCCCACCCTCACACGCGCCGGACTTCCACAATCGACCCGCGCCCGAGTCCAAGGCGTTCCGCTGCGCTGGCGGACTGCGCCGCGATCTCGAGACGATCGGTGCTACCGAACAACCCGCACACTTCGGTATTCCCGATCTCGGCGTACGTGTCAACGAGGCGAGGGACCGGCGTGCCGCCAGCCACGATCTCGACACGATTCCCGGCCGCGAACTTCTCGAACGTCCGACGGTCGATGTTCGTCACGAGATTGCCGAACCGATCGACGAGCAGAACCAGGCCCGTGATCCGATCTGTGAGGATCTCGGCGACCGGGATGTCTGCGCGCTGCCAGTCGGCAACGGCGCGCCCGAGCGCGTTCAGCTGGATGCCCTTCGCCAGCCACGCCGCCGCGGGGGCGAATCGATCACGTCCTTCGAAGGTGCGGCTTACGGTCGGTCGCGCGTAGCGCCGCTCAGTGAGCTCGACGATTCGCCGCGGTGCAGTCTCCCGCAGGACGACCGTCAATACGCCGTTGTCCGGCGCGACGAACCGATAGTCCCCGATATCGACGGCCAGGCCCTTTCGTCCGGATCCGACACCCGGATCGACTACGACGAGAAAAATCGTCCCCGACGGAAAGTAGCGATACGTCGCACCGAGCTGAATGGCGCCGCTCAGGACGTCGTGTGGTGGGATGTCATGCGTCACATCAATGAGCGTCGCTTCCGGGCAAATCCCCAGGATCACGCCCTTCATCGTCCCGACGTAGTGGTCCCGGGTACCGAAGTCGCTGAGCAAGGCGATGATCGGAGACATTCCCAACAGAATATAGGAGGAGCACCTGCGACCGCAGCCGGGCGCGAAGACCTGGTCCCGAACGCGCATTTTCTGCGCGTGGAGGTGCAGATCCGTAGGCTATAGCGGGGTTACGGGCCTATGGGCACCGCAGCAGGATCTCGCGGGTGTTGTGCTTCAGCAGGAACGAGTCGGAAACAACCAGTCCTTCGAACATGCGGATGATGTCCCGGTTCTGAAACGCCCGTCGAGGCCCGCCAACGCCCGCGTGCGGACGATGACGCAGGTTGGTGTCGTCGACGATCTCGTATTTGGTGAAGTTGGCCTTGCCGACGCTCGATGTGCAGAAGAACCCCATGGCAGCGCCGCCTGGCTTCAGCATGCGAACGATCTGTTTCGCAAGCGCTGGTGCGGATGCCTTGTCGAGGAAGTCGAAGCAATCCCAGCAGAGCACGCCATCGACGCTCGCGTCGCCGTGTCTGAAGCGCTTCTCGAACGCGGCGGGGAGCTCGTCGGCTGTTCCGTTGCGCTTGTGACGGTCGATGTCGGCGATGATATCTTCGATGAACAGCTTGCAGCCAAGCCGCTCACCGAAGAATTCGACATTGCTGCCGATCACCGGACCGAGATCGAGCAGGACGGGTGAGGCCTGCTGCACGAGCGCGCCGAGAAACTTGGGGAATGCCTTGGACACGACGACGGGTTCGTCGACCTTCGGGATTGAGGCATCGGCGGGTTGTCCCGGACGCCGGCCTCCCCATTTGAGCAGATCTGAAAGCATTTCGGTAGACGACCGAGGAGCTGGAGCTACGCAGGGCACCCGCAAGCGCCCTGCGCGGCCCGAGCCCGATCTAGCGGGAAGCTCCGGCAGGCTGCGGTTGTGTGGATGCCGCAGCGGGCGCGGGCTTCGACTCCGTCTTCGCGTCGGCAGGCTTCCCACCGGTGCGCTGCATGTCGATGCTGCCTCGGAAGTGGGCGCCCTCCGCAATTGCAACCCGCGGGGCCGCGATGTCGCCGTCGACCGACCCGTTGTCACGGATGTCCACCTTCTCGGTGGCGGTCACGTTTCCGGTGACTTCGCCGAGGATGATAACCGATTTGGCGAAAACCTGAGCTTTGATGCGCCCGTTCGGCCCGATGGTGAGAACGTTCTGCCGTAGCTCGATCTTGCCGTCCACCTGGCCTTCGATCGTCAGGTCTTCGCTGCCATTGAGCTCGCCCTTGATGACAACGGACTTTCCAATGTTCACAGTGGTCCTTTCCATTCCCCGATGGGGATCGCTGGGGGTACTGGAAATCCGTGCAGCCTCAGCAGCTGGCGGCGTGTTTACCGGCGGCGGCGTCGGCACCGGGGCAGAACCAGCCGGTGTATTCGGCTTCACGGCTTCATCGCGCTTCCACATTGGGCACTCTCCACGAGTCCTTAAAAGTTAAGCCTCTGCAGGTTACCTTTTGTCTTCCGGCTGGGGAGCAAGTAAGTATACGAGAGCCGCCGGGCTCTGTCTAGTCCTTTTATTGCCGAGACTTAGCGCCAATGGTATCATCGATGGATTTCGTATGCGCATTTACTTCGACCACAACGCGACGACTCCGGTCGACCCGGAAGTTGCCGACGTCGTGTCAAAAACCATACGCGACGACTTCGGCAACGCCTCGAGCGTTCATCATTTCGGTCAGCAGGCGAAGGCGTTGCTGGACGACGCGCGGACGGCGATCGCCGAGCTGATCGGCGCCGAACCGTCGGAAATCGTCTTCACGAGCGGAGGCACCGAGGCCGACAATTTCGCGATTCGCGGCGTCGCTGAAGCCCTCGAACCAACCGGTCGTCGCCACCTGATCGCCAGCGCGATCGAACACGAAGCCGTCCTGAACACCTTCAAGGCGCTCGCGCGCCGTGGCTGGAAAACAACTCTCCTCCCAGTGGATGCGAGCGGGATCGTTCGGGCTGATGCCCTCACCGACGCGCTGACCGATCAGACAGCCCTTGTATCGGTCATGCACGCCAATAACGAGATAGGCACGGTGCAACCAATTGCAGAATTGGCCGGGTTGGCGCGGGCCCGGGGGGCGCTCTTCCACACCGATGCGGTGCAATCGGTCGGAAAGCTTGACGTGAACGTACGGGAGCTCGGCGTGGATCTGGTGTCCCTCTCGGCTCACAAGTTCAACGGGCCGAAAGGAGTCGGCGCGCTTTGGATTCGCCGCGGGACGCGGATCGGCGCCATTCTCACGGGTGGAAAGCACGAACGAAACAGGCGGGCGGGCACCGAGAACGTGCCGGCGATCGCAGGTCTCGGCGTTGCTGCCAGATTGGCGGCCCGGAAGAGTGACGCCGAAGGGCGCCGCCTCGCGACCTTGCGGAACCGGCTCGAAGAGGAGGTGCTCGCGCGCATTCCCGGGACCGCGATCAATGGCGTCCGCCAGCCGCGAGTGCCGAACACGACCAACATCAGCTTCGACGGCATCGAGGCGGAGTCGTTGCTGATCGCGCTCGATCTCGAAGGGATTGCCGTGTCCACCGGCTCCGCATGCTCGTCAGGAACGCTGGAGCCCTCGCACGTCCTCCGCGCGATGGGCCTCCCGGCTCATCGGACGCAGAACTCGATCCGAATCAGCCTCGGCGCCGGCAACACGGACGAGGAGGTGAGCTACTTCCTCGAAAAGCTGCCCGGAGTCGTCACGAAGCTGCGGAGTCTGACGAAGGCGGGCGCCAGGGTCTAGGTGCTTCGTGTTTGGGTCAGAAGCTAGAAGTTGAAGCTAGAGTGAAGGAGATTACGATCGCTCTAGCTCCCTAGATTTTAGCTTCTGAGGTATTTCTAAGAGATGCGCGTAGTTGTCGCAATGTCCGGCGGGGTCGATTCTTCGGTGGCTGCCGCGCTGCTGGCGCGCGAGGGCCACGAGGTTATCGGTCTGTCGATGCAGCTGTACGATCAGACCGGCGGCGAGGTGCGCTTTGGAACCTGCTGCACGATTGACGATCTCTACGACGCCCGGCGCGTTGCGGCCCGGATTGGCATTCCCCACTACATCGTGAACTTCGAGCGTCAATTTGCCGATCACGTCATCTCGAACTTCGTGCGCGAGTACGCCTCGGGGCGAACGCCGATTCCGTGTGTGCACTGCAACGGGGATCTGAAGTTCGCGACACTCGTCGAGCGCGCGGTCGGCTTTGGCGCCGATCACGTGGCCACGGGCCACTACGCGCAGGTGGAGTACGACGAGACGCGGGGACGTTATTTGCTGAACCGGGGCGCCGACGCTGCAAAGGATCAGTCGTACTTTCTGTTCACCCTGACGCAGCCGCAGCTCGCGCGCGCCATGTTTCCGGTCGGGACGCTCGACAAAGCCGCCGTTCGCGATCAGGCCCGGGAACTGGGTCTGCCCGTGGCCGCGAAGCCCGATAGTCACGAGATCTGCTTCGTCCCTGACGGCGATCATGCTGCGTTCCTGGCACGCCAGGGCGAATCGCCTCACGCAGGCGCGATTCGGGACGTCCATGGCCGCACCGTGGGTCGGCACGACGGCGTGCATCGCTTCACGGTCGGCCAGCGCAAGGGCCTGCGACTCTCCTCCGCCGTCCCGCTCTATGTTGTCGGCATCGACGCAGCCGCAGAGACGATCACGGTCGGGCCAAAGGAGGCCCTGGAGCGCTCGACGCTGACGGCTTCAAATGTGAATTGGATCGCCGGTGACGCGCCTCCGTCAGGGACTCGGGTGACCGCGCAGATTCGATATCGGCATCGGGAAGCTGCCGCCGGCCTCCAGCCGCTGGATGGCGGACGCGTGAACGTCACGTTCGATCAGCCGCAGGTGGCCGTCGCGCCGGGACAGGCGGTCGTTTTTTACAATGGTGACACGGTCGTTGGAGGCGGATGGATCGACTAGTGTCAGAAGCGAGAATCCAGCTCACGCGACAACTTGAGCCTCTCCGAGATGCTGCGGCAATCCCTCCAGATACTTTTCGGCGTCAATAGCCGCCATACAGCCGGAACCAGCAGCGGTGACCGCCTGACGATAGATGTGGTCCTGGACGTCGCCGCACGCAAACACGCCGGGGACACTCGTGCGGGTGCCGGCGTGGGTGCAGATGTATCCGTTGGCGTCCATCTCGAGCTGCCCCTTGAAGAGGGACGTGTTCGGCGTGTGCCCAATCGCGACGAAGACGCCCTCCACCGGGAGCTCCTTCCGTTCGCCAGTCAAGTTACTGCGGAGGACGATGCCGGTGACTTCCCCTTTGGCGTGATCGTTGACGCTTTCCACTTCGGAGTTCCACTCGAAAGAGATCTTCGGGTTTGCGAACGCCTTGTCCTGCATGATCTTCGACGCGCGCAGCATCGCCCGGCGGTGCACCACCGTCACCTGTGAGGCGAAACGGGTCAGGAAGAGCGCCTCCTCCATCGCGGAATCTCCGCCGCCCACAACCGCGATGGACTTCCCGCGGAAGAAGTAACCGTCACACGTTGCGCACGTCGAGACCCCGTGGCCGATCAGCGCGCGTTCGGACGGCAGCCCGAGCAGGCGCGCGGACGCGCCCGTCGCGATCACGAGCGTGCGGCATCGATACTCTGCGTCGGCAGTGCTGACGATGAACGGATGCTGATGAAGATCGACTGACGTGACGTGTCCGCTGATAACCTCCGCGCCGAATCGCGCCGCCTGGGTCCGCATTTCGGCGATCAGGTCCGGACCCATGATGCCGTCCCTGAACCCCGGCCAGTTCTCGACCATGGTCGTCAACATCAGCTGTCCGCCCGCCTCGAGCCCCTCGACGACCAGCGGCTTGAGATTGGCGCGAGCGGTGTAGAGTGCCGCGGTCAAACCGGCGGGGCCGGAGCCGATGACAATCACGTTGCGCATTGGGCTCACACGTGACGATCGATCAACCGCTTCAACGATGCCTTGTCCGCGAGACCTACGACCTGCTCGACGAGCTGGCCGCCCTTGAACAGCAGCAGCGTGGGGATTCCGCGGACGCTGAAGCGCATTGGCGTCGACGGGTTCTCGTCGACGTTCATCTTCGCCACAACGATGCGGCCGTCGTAGTCGCCCGCGAGCTCGTCGACGGTCGGCGCGAGACGGCGGCAAGGCCCGCACCATTCAGCCCAGAAATCCACCAGAACCGGCTTGGGCTGGTTGACGGTCTCCTCGAAATTCGCATCGGTGAGCGTTTGTACCTTCTCGGATGCCATGGATGCCTCATCAAAAAGTCGGCTGCGACCAGCTACTTCCGCTGCGCCGCAGCTCTATACACTTTGACATACTCCCGGGCTGAAGCGTCCCAGGAATGGTCGCGCTGCATGCCCGCTTGCTGCATTTGCCGCCAGACGGACGGGTTCTGGTACGCCGCCAGAGCACGCCGAAGCGTTGCCACCAGGGCCGCAGGCGAATATTCGGCAAATTTGAAACCCGTGCCGCTCGCGGTCGACTCGTCGAAGTCCTCGACGGTGTCGTCGAGGCCCCCCGTCGCCCGAACGACCGGAACCGTTCCGTATCGTAGGCTGTACATCTGATTGAGCCCGCACGGCTCGAACCGCGACGGCATCAGGAAGATATCGGCGCCAGCCTCGATCAGGTGGGCCAAACGCTCATCGAACCCAATCGTCGCGGATACACGTTTCGGGTATCTCGCCGCGAGCGCCCGCCAGAGCGCTTCGTAACGGGACTCCCCACTCCCGAGCATGACCCAAACTGCGTCGACCGACATGAGCTCCTCAGCCGCCGCCGCGATCAGATCGAATCCTTTTTGATCCGTCAGCCTCGAGACGAGTCCGATGACCGGGCGCCGCGCGCTTCCGTCATCGACCGGAAGTCCGACATGTTCGAGGAGCGCCTTTCGTGCGTCGTTCTTGCCGGTCAGGTCATTGGCATCGAACGACGCCGGCACGAACGGATCGGCATGTGGGTTCCAGCGTGTCACATCGATGCCGTTGAGGATGCCCGCCAGGTCGGCGGAGCGGCGCGCGAGGACGCCGTCGAGACCGAAACCCAGCTCAGGGCGCAGGATCTCTCGCGCGTACCCTGGGCTCACGGTCGTAATCTTCTCGCTGAAGTTGATCCCGGCCTTCAGGTAGTTGATCTGCCCCCAGTACTCCATCGCGTCGATGTGCAGCACCTCGGAGCCCAGACCGATCTCGAAAATCATCGAACGCGGGAAAACGCCCTGGAACGCAAGATTGTGAATCGTGAAGACCGCGGGGACTCCTCCGACGATGGGATCGCTCGACAAGTGCATCTTCTGATACACGGGAACGAGACCCGTCTGCCAGTCATGGGCGTGAATGATCGAGGGTCGTATGCCCTTGATGCGCGCATGTTCGAGTGCGGCGCGGCTGAACACCGCAAACCGCCGGGCGTTGTCCGGGTAATCACCACTGGAGGTGCCATAGAGCTCCTCCCGATCGAAGAGCTCAGGCGCATCGACGAGGGCTACGGTCACC
>JBKPCD010000239.1:0-5182 GCA_046727175.1 Acidobacteriota bacterium
GTTGAGCGGAGCCGACGTCGGAGCAGTTAGCTCTGATCTAGACTCACTCGCAGCTACCAGCTACCAGCTACCAGCTACCAGCTACCAGCTACCAGCTGCCTGCTGGAAGCTGGAGCTGGAAGCTGGAGCTGGAAGCCGGAACTGGAAGCTGGGAGCTGGGAGCTGGAAGCTGGGAGCTAATGACGAAGACCTATAACGTCGGCATCATCGGCTACAGCTGGGCCGCGACCGCCCATATCGCGGCCATCAATGCAACCCGTCAGGCGCAGGTCACCGACATCTGGTCGTCGCGGCCGCTGTCCTCGAGCGAGTTGAGCGCGCGGCACGGATGCGCGCTGCGGGTGCACAACGATCTGCCCGCCATGATGGAGAGCCGCGACATCCACGTTGTCGATATCACCAGCTATCCGAACCAGCACGCCGGACAATTCGTGCTCGCCGCGCGCCACGGCAAGCACATCATCGTCGAGAAGCCGCTCGCCGTGCAGTGGGGCGAGATCCTGGACATGAAGAAGGCCGCCGCGGCGAGCGGGGTCTCGACGTGCGTCTGCTTCGAGTGTCGTTACTCGTCGCAGTTCCTCGCCACCAAGGCGGTGATCGACGCCGGGCTCCTCGGGGAGGTTCACTACGGGGAGGTGGATTACTACCACGGCATCGGGCCGTGGTACGGCCAGTATCGCTGGAATACGAAGCGGGAGCTTGGGGGAAGCGCGCTGCTGACCGCGGGGTGTCACGCGCTCGACGCGCTGCTCCTGTGCATGGGCGGCGATGTCGACGAGGTCACGAGCTATGCCACGCAGAGCGTCAACCCGATCTTCGCCGCCTATGAGTACAAGACGAGCTCCACGACACTCGTGAAGTTTGCGAACGGGCGGATCGGCAAATGCGCCGCGGTCGTCGATTGCCTGCAGCCGTACTATTTCCACACGCATCTCGTGGGCAGCGAGGGAAGCCTCCTCGACAACAGGTTCCATTCGCAGACGCTCGCGGGATTGAACCGGAACGCCTGGAGCCAGTTATCGATGCGTACGCTCGACAGCGGCGACGTCGCCGATCATCCGTACCAAACGCAATTCCAGGCGTTCTTCGACGCGATCGACGAGGGGCGCGAGATGCCGCTCACCAGCTTGGCCGACGGATTCGCCACGCACCGCGTCATTGCCGCCGCTGATATGTCAGCAGCGGAGGGGCGGCCGGTGAAGCTGGGTGAGATCCCGATCGCCTGACGGTTTGACGTGCCACGGAAGCTCAGCGCGATCGCGCCCGGCTGGTGGGATTACACGACGCTCGATTCCGATCTCATCGACGAGGCCGCGCGGCTCACGCCGCGGGATCTCGAACGTCTGTCCCGTCCCGGTTTTGCCGTCGTCCTCTACGATTCGATCGAAGAGTTCTATGTGGCCGAGGCGCTGGAATATGTCGATGCCTGGCGGCAGAGTACGGGGGACGCGCCCGTCGGGATCTGCGGACCGATCGGCCCGACGGAACAACTGCCGCTCGTCGCGCGCATCGTGAACGCCCTGCGCGTCGACGTGCGGTCCGGACATTTCTGGGGGATGGACGAGTGGTTCGACGAATCGACGAGCCGGGAGGTGCCGGTCGCGCACCCTCTCAGCTTCGAGCGGGCGGATCGCGAGCTCTGTTTCTCACGCATGGACTCCGCGCTGCGGATGCCCGACGCGCATCTTCACTTTCCTCGCGCCGACACGGCCGCTTATCGATCCTCCTGGAGCAGCGGTGTGCGATGCGCCGTCATGCAGGGGGGCCAGGGTGAAGTGAAGCACTGGGCGTTCAACGATCCGCTTCCGCGCACCGGCCCGTACACGGACTCGCCCCTGCCGGCCGGCGACTACCGCAAACTGGCGACGCGCGTTGTCGATCTGCACCCGCTGACGATTGCGCAAAACGCGCGGACCAGCGGCGGCGGAAACATCGCGGCCGTGCCGACGAAAGCGATTACGGTGGGGCCGGTGGAAACCTGGCAGGCAGACAAAGTCTCGATCTGGCACGCGGGGAAACACGACAACCCGTTCGGGCAGCGATTGACCGCGTTGATGATCTCGAGGCGCATCGTGGATACCTCCGTCCCGATGTCGCTCCTGGCGGATCACCCGAACGTGCAGTTTAACTACTTTCTGGGAGGTCTCGGCACGTGTGCGGTGGAAATGCACTAACAATCGCGGTTCGCGGTTCGCGGTTCGCGGTTCGCGGTTCGCGCTTCGGGCGGTAGGGCGAGGTCTTAAGACCCCGCCCTACTCGTGCCGAATAGCTACGAGGGGATCCAGTCGCACTGCGCGGCGTGCCGGCGCAATGGTCGCGATTCCTGCAACGACCGCCAGCACGGCGGCGACGATGAGCAATGACTGTGGATCGGTGCTCCTGATCCCTTTCGGTCCCGCGGGGAATTTCCAATCCCAGAGAATCGTGCACGCGACACCGGCGGCGAACCCCAACGCGAGCTGGATGACGACTCGTTTCGCGACCGACAGGCAGACCTGCGAGGCGCGGGCGCCGAGCGCCATCCGGATCCCGATTTCGTGAGTCCGCTCGGTAACGCCATGCGCCGTCACCGCGTACAACCCGAACGTGCACAGTGCGACGGCGAGAAACGTGAGAAAGACGAACAGTCCGTTCGCCACACGACCGTTCCACTGCGAATCGCTGATGACGCGGGCCATCGTCCGCGCGCGATATACCGGAAGACTCGGGTCGATCGATTGAACAGCCTTTCTGAGGATCGGCGCGAGCGCCGTTGCGTCGGACTCGCTCCGCAAGAGGAGCGTCGCGTTCGATGGAGGCGCCGATGCGTACGGAAGGTACACCACCGGCTCCCGCTGACGGATCACCGGTGCCACGCCGATGATCGTCAACCATCGCGGAGGCGTTCCGGCCTGTTGAGGCATGACGGCGATTCGCTGTCCTATTGGATCGACGCCGCCCGAGAACCGCTCGGTGAACGCGTCGTTCACAATCGAGACTGCGTAATCGCCGGCAGCGTCGCTCGGCGCAAACGTGCGGCCGCGCTGCAGCGCGAGTCCGAGTGTTTCGAAATACTCCGCACTGATCGAGACCGTCGAGACGGTCCAATCCTCACCCAGGGCGCGAGCCGGACGGCCCTCAATCTCGAGGCTCCGTCGTTCACCGCCGCTGCCAGGCAGCGCCGTCGCGATCGCGACCGATCTGACGTCGGGAAGCGTCTTGATGCGGTCGACGAGTGTTTCATGGAACGCGCGGCGCTCCGCTCCCGTGCGGTACGATTCGGCAGGTAGAGTGATTGCCGCGGTGAGGACGTGTGTCGTTTTCAACGCGGCATCCGCCGGCGAATCGGGACCCATCGTGCGGAGATTGACGGCGAAGTGGGACAGCAGCACGACGGCCAATGCGAATTCCGAAGTCAGGAAAACCGCCGACCACCGCGCCGGCGCGGCTCTCACGCCTGACCACCCGCCGCTCTTGAGGACCCGGTTCACATCGGTTTTCGACGCGTGTACCGCGGGCAGCAGCGCAAAGAGGAACACCGTCGACGCCGAGACACCGATCAATGCCGCCAGTACGCGGACGTCGACGGAGTAATCGAACCAGTAAGGCAGCACATCCGCCGGAATCGCGCTGCGGAAGACCCTGACGCCCGCAATCGCTATCCCGAAACCCGCGCCGGCTGCGAGGGAGGCCAGCACCGCTCCCTCGATCAGGAGTTGTCGGACGACTCGTCCGCGGCTCGCGCCGAGCGAACTGCGGATGGCGATCTCTCGAGTCCGTCGAACAGTGCGGGCCAGCATGAGGTTTGCGACATTCGCGCACGAGATGAGCACCACGATGAACCCGACCGTCATGAATGCCAGCCATGCCGGGTCAGTGAGGCGTCCCAGGAATCGTTCGTTGACGGGGACCACGCGCGCGCGAAGGTTTCGGTAGGTCTCAGGCTGATCGCGCGCCAGTCGCGCTGCGATGCCTTCTACTTCCGCTCGCGCCTGCGCGATCGTCGTGCCGTCGGCCAGCCGCGCACAGAGACTGAGCCCACGCGCGTCCCGGGCCGCGCCGATGCCGGGCATCTGATGGAGCGGCATCCAGAGCTCCGCGCCGCTCGGGAAGCCGGAACGTTCGGGAACGATACCGACGATAGTCACGGGAATGCCGTTGATCGTAACAGGGCGGCCAAGGAGCATGCGGTCGCCGCCGTACCGCGTCCGCCACGTCGCCATGCCAAGGAGCGCAACAGCGGGCGCGCCCGCACGGTCGTCTTCCGCCGTGAAGTCGCGCCCGAGCACAGGCTGTGATCCGACCATCCGAAACGCGGTCTGCGACACATACGCGCCGGCGAGTCGCTCGGGGGTGTATCCATCGCCCGAAATGACCATCGGAGCGTTCGAGAACGCCGCCATGATCGTGAAGCTCTGTGCGTGCTGCTCGAGGTCGCTGAAAAGCGCGTACGAGACCCCGCTGTCGGGCACGCGATCGTCGAAGGTCGAGATGAACACCACGTGGTCGGCGCGGTACATCGGGAGCCCCCGAATCGTGTGGGCATTCAAGATCGTGAACAGCATGTTGTTCACGCCGATGCCGAGGCCGAGCACGAGGACGACGGTCAGCGCGAAGCGGGGATCGCGCTGGAGCAGCCGGACGGCGAATCGCAAATCCTGCATTAGCGTCTCCGTATTGCCAGAATTGCCATAATTGCCAGAATAGCCGTACTTAATCGATCAATTGAATTATGGCAATTCTGGCAATTCCGGCGATTATGGCAATTCTGCGGTGAGAGTCCTCATCGTCTCGACGACCACCGGCTACCAGCTGCGCTCGTTCGGCGAGGCTGCGCAGCGGATCGGTATCGATCTGATGTTTGCGACGGATCGGTGTCACAAACTCGACGATCCGTGGCGCGACGACGCGGTCGCCGTGCGATTCCACGAGGAGAACGCGTCGCTGCTTGCGATCCTCGAGGCGGCGCAGAAGCGGCCGGTCAACGGCGTCATGCCGGTTGGTGATCGGCCGGTCGTGCTGGCGGCGCGCGCCGCCCGGGCGCTTCGCCTGCGCGGCAATTCGCCGGACGCGGTCGCCGCAAGCGTGAACAAGAAGCTCGCCCACCTCCGTTTCGCGGCCGCGGGCCTGCCGGTGCCGTGGTTCTTCGAGGCGCCGCCGGATCCGGGCGTCGCCGGCGACGCGCGCGTGCGCTTTCCGTGCG